>DATENH010000270.1:0-4609 GCA_035275145.1 Steroidobacteraceae bacterium
ATCTCTTCGCCGCGTGCGAGGCGCGGCAGATAGTGATTGCGCTGCTCCTCGGTGCCGTAGTGAAGCAGCAGCTCGCCGGGGCCGAGCGAGTTCGGCACCGCGACGGTCGAGGCGACGACGCCGGAGCGGCTGGAGAGCTTCACCAGCACGCACGAATGCGCGTACGCGGAGAACTCGAGGCCGCCGTACTTCTTCGGGATGATCATCGCGAAGAAGCCCTTGCTCTTGATGTAATCCCAAAGGTGCGGCGGCAGATCGGCGCGACGGTGCGTGATGTCCCAGTCGTCGATCATCCGGCACAGTTCTTCGCACGGCCCGTCGATGAATGCCTGCTCTTCTGCAGTCAGGCGCGGCGGCGTCGCTGAGAGGAGCTTGTCCCAATCGGGACCGCCGGTGAACAGCTCGCCGTCCCACCAGACCGTGCCGGCTTCGAGCGCATCTTTCTCCGTCTGCGACATCGACGGCAGCATGCGCCGGTACGTGCGCAGGAACGGACGCGAGATGAAGCGGATGCGAAACGCGTCGATGTTGAGCAGCACGAGCACGGCAAGCACTGCGACCAGCAGCAGCGTGGAAATCGGCGCAGCGGTCGTGAACGCGTAGATCAGCAGCGCGCCGCCGTACGCGAGTGTTGCAGTGAGGAGGCTGACGCGCTGGTAAGCGAGCACCAGCGCGCCGATGAGGAAGATGAAGAACCAGATGATGCCGGTCATGAGCTGACACTAGCTCGCGACCGTGACCGCAGCAAGCGTAAGAGCCGCGAAGATTGTCGGACAATCCGGCCGGAGCGACCCTCAGATCAGCTCTTTCACTCCGTCGCGCTCTTCCAGCAGTTCCTTGTGCGTGGCGTCCATGCGCTGGCGGCTGAAATCGTTGATCGCGAGGCCCTGCACGATCTGGTAATCGCCGTTGCGGAGGGTCACGGGATAGCCATAGATCACGCCTGCGGGAATGCCGTAGCTGCCGTCGGACGGCACGCCCATGCTGACCCAGTCGCCTTCCGGCGTGCCCTTCACCCAATCGCGCACATGATCGATCGCGGCCGACGCGGCGGAGGCGGCGGACGACTGGCCGCGTGCCTTGATGATGGCCGCGCCGCGCTGCTGCACGGTCGGAATATATGTCTCCGCGTACCACTTCTGATCGATCAGCGACATCGCCGGCTTACCGTCGACGAGCGCGTGATGCAGGTCGGGATACTGAGTCGCGGAGTGATTGCCCCAGATGATCGGCTTGCGGATGCGCGTGATGTGCGTGCCGGTCTTCTCCGCGAGCTGCGCCAGCGCGCGGTTGTGATCGAGGCGCACCATCGCAGTGAAGTTGCGCTGGTTCAGCCCGGGCGCATTGCGCTGAGCGATCAGTGCATTCGTGTTCGCGGGATTGCCGACGACCAGCACGCGCACGTCGCGCTTCGCGACTGCGTCGAGCGCCTTGCCTTGTGCGGAGAAGATCTGTGCGTTCGCGAGCAGCAGATCCTTGCGCTCCATGCCCGGGCCGCGCGGGCGCGCGCCCACGAGCAGCGCGAAGTCGCAATCCTTGAATGCGATTTTGGGATCGTCGGTCGCGACGATCTTGTTGAGCGTGGGAAACGCGCAGTCATTGAGCTCCATCACCACGCCCTGCAGTGCCGGCAGCGCCGGCGTGATCTCGAGCAGATGCAGGTTGATCGGCTGATCCGCGCCGAGCATCTGGCCGGAAGCGACACGGAAGGCGAGGGCGTAACCGATCTGACCGGCGGCGCCGGTGATCGCGACGTTGACGGGACTCTTCATGGAGCGCGCTCTGCTTGGAAGGCGAAAGGGGCGCGAATTCTAACAAGGTGAGCAGCAGGCCCGGGCTCGCTGCCGGCCCCAATCCGCCCTCGCTCAACTCTTTTTCAGAAACCCCTTGCTTTCGATCTAGTGTTGTAGTTAACTACAACACCATAGAGCTACACCACTTCAGACAGCAGAGCAGAGTCGAGTCGTACAGAGGAGTTAAGGCCATGAACGCACGAGCAAAATTGACGGTTGTTGCACTGTTTTCAGTGTTTGCGCTGGCCTCCAATCCGGCCCGCGCCGACGTGTTGGGCTTCTCGGTCACCGTGCCCAGCGTGAGCGCCGTGACGGCCGAAGTCGGCAAGATGGTTGCTGCCGACGTGACCGCCTACCTGCGCAATGCGCTGCTCGCGCCGCGCGTGACCTACAAGCACCAGTCCCCGACGGTGACGGTCGCCCCGATCAACATGATCGAGCCGGACGCCACGATCGAGACGGTCATGGTTGTCGCCACCCGCCTGGCCCCGACGATCGAGACGGTCACCGTGGTCGCCTCGCGGCTTCCGCCCCTCGCGAGCGAGTCGCTTGCGCAGGCCAGCACGCCGACCCGGCTGTGAGCCCACTCCATGTCGGGCGGCGATGAGGAGGGGGTCGAGGGGTGGTCTGGTACAGTAAACCAGAGTCACACCTCTCAACCCTCGGACACAGACAGAGGCTTCTTGGACTCCACCATGGATCGCGATTTCAACGACAGTCAGCCGATCTACCGGCAGCTGCGCGATCGTGTGGTCGCGATGATCCTCGACGGTGTGCTCAACGAAGGCGATCCGCTGCCGTCGGTGCGCAACGTCGCAGCCGAGTACCGGGTCAATCCATTGACCGTGCTCAAAGGTTATCAGCAACTCGTCGACGAGCAGCTCGTCGAGAAGAAACGGGGTCGGGGCATGTTCATCAATAGCGGTGCGCGCGACTTGCTGCTCCAGGGCGAGCGGCAGAAATTCCTCGCCGAAGAGTGGCCGAAGATCCGCGCCACGATCCAGCGCCTGGGCCTCGAGCCCGCTGCGCTGTTGAGCGCCGAGCCCGTCAAGCGGGAGGAGCGCTGATCATGTCCGCCACTACTTCATACGCAATCGAAGCGCGCGGCGTGCGCAAGGCGTTCGGCAAGAACGTCGCGCTCGACAATCTCGACCTGCGCATCGCCGAAGGCCGCATCGTCGGCCTGATCGGCCCGAACGGCGCCGGCAAGACCACTGCGCTCAAAGCGATCCTCGGCCTCACTCCTTATGAAGGCGAGCTGCGCGTGCTCGGCCGCAATCCTTACCTGGAGCGCAACGCGGTGATGCAGGAAGTCTGCTTCATCGCCGACGTCGCCGTGCTGCCGCCGTGGCTGAAAGTGTCGCAGGCGCTGGACTTCGTCGGCGGCGTGCACCCGCGCTTCGACCGCGCGAAGGCCGAAGCCTTCCTGGCGAAGACCAACATTCCGCGCGACAGCCGCGTGCACAAGCTTTCCAAGGGCATGATCACGCAGCTGCACCTCGCGCTGGTGATGGCCATCGACGCGCGACTGCTGGTGCTCGACGAGCCGACCCTCGGCCTCGACATCCTGTATCGCAAGGCGTTCTACGACACGCTGCTCAACGATTACTTCGACCACAACCGCACGATTCTCGTGACGACGCACCAGGTCGAGGAGATCCAGCACGTGCTCACCGACGTCATGTTCATCAACAAGGGCCGCCTGGTGCTCGACTGCAGCATGGAGGACTTCGAGAATCGCTACGTCGAAGTGATGGTGCGGCCGGAGCAGACCGCCGCGGCGCGCGCCCTCAAGCCGCTGCACGAACGACAGGTGTTCGGCCGCAGCGTGTTCCTGTTCGATCAGCCGGATCGCGACAAGATCTCGGCGCTCGGCGAGGCGCGCACCCCCAGCATTGCAGACCTGTTCGTCGCGATGATCGGCGGACAGCAAGGAGCCGCGGCATGAACGCAGCAACCGAAACCTCCGAAAGCTTCGTGGCGCCGGCCGCCGCGCCGCGCCCGGTGCGGCCGTTCTACTGGTCGGTGCGGCGCGAGCTGTGGGAAAACCGCTCGCTGTTCATCGCGCCGCTGGTGGCCGGTGGTATCGCCATCGTCGCGCTGATTCTCAACGCGATGCATTTGCAGCAGGGCATGCAGGCGCTCTCCATCCTGACCCCGGAGAAGCAGCGCATGCTCGTCTCCGGTGTCAACAGCGGTATCGCTTTCCTCATCACGCTGGTGATGAACATCACCGTGTTCTTCTACCTGCTGGATGCCTTGCAGGGCGAGCGCAAGGATCGCAGCGTGCTGTTCTGGAAATCGCTGCCGGTCTCAGACACGACGGCCGTGCTCGGCAAGCTGTTCACGGCGCTGGCGATGTCGGCAGCGATCGTGATTGTCGTGACACTCGCGACGCAGCTCATCGTGCTGCTGGTTGCGACGGTCATCGTGATGATCGGCGGCGTGAGCCCGGCGCCGATCTGGAACAACCTGCAGCTATTCCAGCTCACGGTCGCGCTCATCTACGCTCAGATCGCGCTGTCCCTGTGGTACGCGCCCATCGCCGCCTGGCTGCTGCTCGTTTCCGCGTGGGCGAAGCGCGTCGCAATCCTGTGGGCGGTGCTCCCGCCGATCGCGATCATGCTGTTCGAGCGGGTTGCCATCGGTACGCACTACGTGCAGGACATGCTCGCCTACCGCTTGCGCGATGGCGTGGCGACGGCATTCATCCGGCGCTCGCATGATGCAGACATCGCCATCGGCGGCGTGAACTCCATCGCCGCGCGCGACGTGTTCGACGCACTCAATCCCGTCGGCTTCTTCACCAATCCGTG
>DATENH010000271.1:0-8162 GCA_035275145.1 Steroidobacteraceae bacterium
GATCGCGTCCGCGACTTGCTGCAAAGCCTCAAGAACAACCTGCCGGTGTGGTATGCGCCGGACCAGCGCTACTCCGGCAAGAACAGCGAGATCGTGCCGTTCTTCGGACAACCCGCCGCTTCGAACGTCGCGACCTCGCGGCTGGCGAAGATTTCCGGCGCGCCGGTGCTGCCCTACTTTCCGAAGCGGCGCGCCGACAATCGCGGCTACGTGGTGGCAATCCACGCGCCGCTCGACCACTTCCCTTCCGACGATCCGGTGGCGGACACGCGCCGCTTCCATGAACTGATCGAGGGCAACGTGCGCGATCATCCGGAGCAGTACCTCTGGACGTACAAGCGTTTCCGGCGGCCCGGCCCCGACGGGGATCCGTACCGCGTATGAGCATTCATCCGCGCTATTGGCCGACGTGGCTCGCGCTCGGGCTCCTGCGCATCTTCGAGCCGCTGCCGTTTCCGCTGCTGGTCTGGCTGGGGCGGCGCATCGGCGGTCTGTTGGTGCGGTTGCCGCTCGGGTTCGTACGCATCGCGCGTCGCAATCTCGAGCTGTGTCTGCCGGAGCTCTCCGTCAGCGAGCGGGAGAAGATCCTGCGCGAGCACTTCCGCAGCCTCGGCGTCGGCGTGTTCGAGACCGCGATCAGCTGGTGGAGCTCGGACGCACGCATCCGCAAGCTGACGCGCCTCGAAGGCGAAGAACATCTGCAGGCAGCGCTCGCCCGCGGCCGCGGCGCAATTCTGCTGAGCGCACATTTCACCACGCTCGAGATCGGCGCACGTGCGCTGGCCACGCGGATCGCGACCAGCATCATGTATCGACCGACACGCAACGTCGTGCTCGAGCGCTTCCTGATGCGCAACCGCGGATTGCGCGCGAAGCGCGCGATTCCGCGCGACGACATTCGTACGTTGATCACGGCGCTGAAGAGCAACGAGCCCGTGTGGTATGCGCCGGATCAGAGCTATCGCAAGAAAGGTGCGGAGATGGTGCAGTTCTTCCATCTGCCTGCGGCGACGAATACGGCGACGTCGAGGCTGGCGCGGATGACCGGCGCAGCGGTGCTGCCGTATTTTCCCGAGCGCTTGCCCGGATCGAGCGGCTACCGGATGGTGATCCGGCCGAGGCTGGAGAATTTTCCGACGGATGATCCCGCGGCGGATGCACGGCGCTTCAACGAGCTGATCGAAGCACAGGTGCGGCGCGTGCCGGCGCAGTACCTGTGGATCCACCGGCGCTTCAAGGGACTGACGCCCGACTATCCGAATTACTACAAGCGCTAGCTCCGCTGATCGGCGGTCAACAACCAATTCCACTGTTCGTCGCCGAACGCGACGCTGGAACGCTGCCCCTTGATCTTCTCCAGTGACCGGCGCAGCCGGGCAAATACGTCCTGCTCCCACGCCCCACGCGGCTCGATGCGGCCGCGGTCGAAGTCGAGCACATGCACTGCGGAGTCCTGCCCGAGCAGGATGTTGTGCGCATTGAGATCGGCGTGGTGCACGCCGGCGCGATGAAATCGCGCAAGGGTCCTGCCGATCGCCTCCCAACTCTCACGCGGCAGCTCAGCACCGGTGATCGCGTCCGCCAGCGTGCGCGTATCCGGCAGATGCTCCGTGATCAGGTCCGCGCGATAAGTCAGTGCGCCCCGGACATAACGTGCCGCGACCGGCGCCGGCACCGGCAAGCCCTGGCGCCGCAATTCCGCCAGGAGGCGCCACTCCGCGAACGAGCGCGTGCGCGATTCGCCGAGCCAGAAGTAGCGGTCGCGCGAGAACCGCGCAATGAAACCGCCGCGGCGATAATGCCGCAGCACCCAGCGTTCCGCGCCCGCGCCGACGATGGCGATCGAAGCACGTCCGCCAGCCATCTCCTGCAACGCCCCCTGGCGCCGCCAGTGCTCGACGTCGAAGACCTCCGCTCCCGGCTTACGCAAGCGCGAAGCGTCGTATAGGATGCCGCCGCCGGCGATGCGCAGAAGAGCTTCTTGTACAGCAAGCATTAAGAACAATTCTATTCATGTCTTCACGCTCTTTCGACACTCCGCCGGCCAGCGTCTGCATCCTGCGCCTTTCCGCCATCGGCGATACCTGCCACGTGCTGCCGGTGGTGCGCACTCTGCAGCGTGCCTGGCCCGAAACGCGCTTCACCTGGATCATCGGCCGCGTCGAGGCCATGCTGCTCGGCCACATTCCGGACATCGAGTTCATCGCCCTCGACAAGAAGAGCTTCGCGGGCTCATACCGCCTGCTGCGCCAGCAGATGCGCGGCCGCCACTTCGACGTTCTCATGCACATGCAGGTCGCTTTGCGCGCCAGCCTGCTGTCGAGCCTGGTGCCGGCCCGGATCAAGCTCGGCTTCGATCGCCAGCGGGCGCGCGAGCTGCAGTGGCTGTTCACCAGCAATCGCATCCGGCCCACCGAACGCCAGCACGTGATGGATGCATTGTTCGGCTTCGCCGAGAAGTATCACGTCTACGAAAAGCTGCTGCGCTGGGACATTCCGATCCCGCAGGCCGCGCACGACTATGCGCGTCGCGTGATTCCGGATGACGCGAAGACGCTGATCATCAGTCCGTGCTCCAGCCACCGGCTGCGCAACTGGCGAGCGGAGTACTACGCGCAGATCGCCGACTATGCGATCTCCGCACTCGGCCTGCGCGTCGTCCTCTGCGGCGGCCGCAGCGAGATCGAGCAGCGGATGGGCGAAGCCATCGTGCGGAACATGACGGAAACGTGCGAGAACACCATCGGGCAGGACACGCTGCTCGAATTCCTCGCGACGCTGGAGCGCGCCGTCGCGATCATCACGCCCGACTCCGGTCCGGCGCACATGGCGACAGCCGTCGGCACGCCGGTCGTGGGTTTGTATGCAGCGACCAATCCTGCGCGCTCCGGGCCGTACCTGAGCCGCCAATGGTGCGTCGACAAGTACGATCTCGCGGCGCGCCGCCTGCTCGGCAAGTCGGCGGTCGACTTGCCGTGGACGACCAAGATCGAGCGGCCCGGCGTGATGGACCTCATCACGCCCGATGACGTCATCAAGAAGCTGCACAGCGTGCTGCTGGCATTGGCGAGAAAAAGGTAGCGGCTGGCGTAGACTTCGCGCATGCCCGCTGCCCCTGCCCTGCCCCTCACCCTGCTCGTCATTGCACGCAACGAGGCGTCGATCATCGGGCGCTGCCTCGACAGCGTGCCGTTCGCCGCGGAAAAGCTGGTGATCGACTCCGGCAGCACCGACGGCACGCAGGAAGTGTGCGCTCGGCACGGCGCGCGTGTCGTCCATCAGGACTGGCTCGGCTTCGGCCCGCAACGCAACTTCGGCAGCACGCAGGCGAGGCACGACTGGATCCTGGCGCTCGACGCGGATGAAGCGCTGTCGCGCGAGCTCGCCGACGAAATGCAGCGCCGCCTGCCGCAGCTCATGCAGTCGCAAACTGCGGGCGCGATCCTGCGGCGCCAGACCTGGTACATGGGCGCGCCGATGCGCTGGTACCGGCCGATGATGGGCGAGCGCCTCGGCCGGCTCTATCATCGCGGCCGCGCGCGCTGGACCGATGTCCGCGTCCACGAATCGCTGCGCTTCGACGGCCCGACCGAAACGTTCGCGCGACCGTTCATTCATTTGAACAACCCGACGCTGGTCCACAAGCATCTCAAAACCCTGCGCTATGCCGAGCTCAAGGCGCGCGACTGGCTGGACCGCGGCAAGCCGGCGCAGATGTGGCTGATGCCGTTCGTGCATCTCGCGGCGTTCCTCAAGGACTACCTGCTGCGGCTCGCGTTCCTCGACGGCTGGCGCGGCTACGTAGTTGCGCAGGTCGCCGCGTCATATGCTGTCTACAAGCGCATGCGTTACTACGAGATGAAGCGCAATCCGTCCTCGCGCGATGCGGCGGCGGAGCTGCTGCGTGGTTACGGGCTCGATCCCTGATGAACTCGCGATGAGTACGAAGCACTATCTCTTGTACGGCTCGGAGCGCTACGCGCTCGCGATCCTGCGTCCGCTGCAAGATGCGATTCGTGCGCGCGGGCACACGGCCGGCTGGTTCTTCGATGGCCCCGGCGGCGAAGAGCTGCAGCCCGGCGAAATCCTGCTGCCATCGACCGACGCAGTGCGCGAGTTCGCGCCGATCGCGGTGCTCACGTCCAGCAACGCGGTCCCGCACTTCTTTCCGGGCGTGAAGACCGAAGTCTTCCACGGCTTCGACGCGGGCAAGCCCCGCCACATCTATATCCGTGGCTTCTTCGATCTGTATTGCACGACCGGTCCGCGCGACACGCGTGCGTTCGAGGCGAAGGCGCGCGAGCTCGGTCACTTTGCCGTGCACGAGACCGGCTGGCCGAAGCTCGATCCGTTCATGCGCGTGCACGGCGCCAACCAGCCGCCGCCGGTGCGCGCCAAGCCGGCGATTCTGTATCACTCGACGTTCTCGCCTTCGTGGAGCGCCGCGCCGATTCTGTACGAGACGATCCGCGATCTGTCGCGCACGGGCCGCTGGCAATGGATCGTGACGCTGCATCCGAAATCTGAAGCCGAAACGGTCGCGCGTTACAAAGCGCTCGAGGGCGAGCACCTGCGGTTCGCGACCGAGGACAACATCCTCGACCTGTTTCCGCAGGTCGACATGATGATCTCCGACACTTCCTCGGCACTGAACGAGTTCCTGCTGACTTACAAGCCCGTGATCACTTTCAAGAACCGTCGGCCAGGCCCGCAGCTCATCGACATCGACAAGCCCGAGCTGCTGCTGCCGTCGATCGAGCGCGCACTGGCGCGGCCGCAGGACCTGATGGATGCCGTCCGCCAGTACGCCGACTCGATCCATCCGTATCGCGATGGCCGCTCCAGCGAGCGCGTGCTCGATGCCGTCGATCAGTTCATCGCAGCGGGCGCGAGCAATCCGCGTCCGAAGCCGCGCAATTGGTGGCGCAAGTTGAAGATCCGCCGGCGCATCCGCTACTGGGGCCGCGCCTAGGAGAGCAGTATGGCCGTAGAAATCAAGGTTCCGATCTCGCCGGGGGAGCTGGTCGACAAGATCACGATCCTCGAGATCAAATCCGCGCGCATGACCGACCCGGCGAAGCTCGCCAATGTGCGGACCGAGCTGGGGCTGTTGAACGACACCTGGCGCGCGTCCGCCTACGCGTCGCACGACATCGCTGCGCAGTGGGCTGCGCTGCGCAAGATCAACGAGAAGCTGTGGGACATCGAGGACGACATCCGCGACAAGGAACGGTCGCGCACGTTCGACCAGCAGTTCATCGAGCTCGCTCGCGCGGTATACGTGACGAACGACGAGCGCGCGGCAGTGAAGCGCGACATCAACACGCTGCTCGGCTCGAAGATCGTCGAAGAGAAGAGCTACGCTAAGTATTGAGCGTGATGGCCGTGTAGATTGAAATCGCGGCGGTCACCAATACCAGCCCGACGATGTCCGGCGCGCTCAACGTGCCAGCCGCGCTCGCAGGCTCACGCGCCGCCAGCGCTCGCTCGCGATTGATCAGGAAGATCGGCACGGTGACGCTGATTGCCACCAGCATCCCGAACAGCAGGTAGAGCCACACGCCGCGCATGCCGATGCGCCGCGCTTCGAGCACCATCCAGACGAACGCCGCGAGGCCGAGGAAGAAGAGATCGACTGTGATCGAGCGGCTCGCCGGATTCACCAGCGTCGCTTCCCAGAAGGCCGTGTTCGCGCCGACGAAGCCGAGCGACAGATACGCGACGTTGTTGCCCCACGTGCCCACGAGCGCGAGCAACGCGATGACTCCGTATGCGACACAGAGTGCCTTGCGTGAGATCGACATGACTACCCCACTTTTTTTGTTCTGAATCTCTGCAGCTCGTCGCGCAGCCAGGTTGCGCTGGGCACCGCGGCCGCGTCACCGCACTTGACCGAGTACGGCTTGCCGCTGGCGCTGCTTTCGCTCCCCGCGCCCTCGATGAAGCTTTCGGTATTCGTCACCAGGCCCTTCTTCAGCATGTACTCGTACTTCTGATTCAGGTGGCTCGCAGCACGCGCGGATGGATACCACGAGCCGTTGCGCTGAAACTGGCAGCCCGACGACTGCAGATGCTCGATCAAGTGCGCGACTTCCGCGCGCGTGACCGCGTCGGGCTCCGCGGACCAGGCGGGCAAGGCCAGCATAACGATATGGATAGCGATCGGTACAGCGAGCAGCCATTTCATGTGCGGTTCCAGCGGATATCTTCGCCTTCGCGCCGGTCGACGAACGCGACGACTTTACCCTGCGCATCGCGCACGAAGATACGGCGCGTGCGCGGCTGGCCGGCGGCGAAGAACACGTCTTTGACCTCGGCGAGATAAGACGACGCCGGCCGGCCACTGCGTTCGGCAGTCAGCCCGTCGGCTGTGCAACCGATGGTCGTCTTGATCTCGGCGGTCAACGAGTAGGTGCCGCTGTACTCGCAGAGCTGCTGCTGCGTAAGTTTGACCGAGGGCGGATCCTTCAGCACCGCCGCGACCTGCTCCGACAGTAACTGCCAGCCTTGCGCCGTCTTCAGCCACGTGTCGTTGATCCGATAGCGGCTCCGCAGAGGCTGCCCGTGATAGTCGAGGTGCTCCTGCGCCTCGTATGCCAGAACCGCGACGTCGCCGTGCTGCTCCATCTTGAACTTGTCGACGGCGAGATTGCCCACGAGGCCTGGCGGCAGCGGCCGGAACTCCGCGAGCATCTCCGACTTCGTGCGCACTACGCCGTTCTCGTCGACCAGGACCACGCGCTCGTGCAGGTAATGCTTCCAGACGTCGGCGTTACCCGGCGCGATTGCATCGAGCATCTCCTGCGCGGCCTTGCGCAACTCGGCTTCGGCTGAAGACTGCGTGGCCGAATGTGCGACGCCGACCGCGAGCACCGCGACGAACCCGAGCAAGCGCGAACAAGCCATGATGACCTCCCCGATGTTGCGGGCATCATAGCGGCGAGGCCCCGGTGGCAGCGTCCGAAAACGGCTAGTCGACGGTGCGCCCGGCGCGTATCGTCGTCGCATGGAAGAGATTCTCGGCCTCGACCGCGGCGCCCTGGATCGCGCACGCCTCAGTCGCGATGCGCGGTTCGACGGCCGCTTCTTCATCGCAGTCACTTCGACGGGTATCTATTGCCGCCCGATCTGCCCGTCGCCGACGTCGAAGAGCACGAACGTACGTTATTACGCCACTGCGGCCGGAGCAGCCGAAGCAGGCTTCCGGCCGTGCCTGCGCTGCCGCCCGGAAGCCGCGCCAGGCACGCCCGGCTGGCTCGGCACATCCGCAGTCGTGCGACGCGCGCTGCGGCTCATTCAGGAAGGCGTGCTCGACGAGATCTCGGTCGACGAGCTGGCGGAGCGCATCGGCATCGGCCCGCGCCATCTGCATCGCCTGTTCACCAAGCATGTCGGCGCTTCGCCGATCGCCGTCGCACAGACGCGCCGGCTGCATTTCGCGAAGCGGCTGCTGGACGAAACGGATCTGCCGATCACCCAGATCGCGCTGGCCTCGGGATTCGGCAGTCTCAGGCGCTTCAACTACACGTTCCAGCAAACGTACAACCGCGCGCCACGCGACCTCAGACGCCAGCGTCGCGGCGGAGTCGCGGCGGCGGATGCAGACGAAGTCGTGCTGAAGCTTGCGTTTCGTCCGCCGTACGACTGGGCGCAGGTGCGGGACTTCCTGAGCGCGCGCGCAGTGCCGGGTCTCGAGCGCGTCGATGAACGCGGCTACGCGCGCACGGTCAAGTCCGACGCAGGCGCTGCAACGGTGTGCGTGCGTGCGTTGGATCGCGAAGATGCTTTGCAGCTGCGCGTGCGTGGTGCGGCTCCGACGATGCTGTTTCAGATTTCCAGCACCGCGCGACGCATGTTCGATCTCTCAGCAGACCCCGCACGCATCACGGCTGCTTTCAAGACGGACGATCTGCTTGCGCCGCTCGTGAAGCGACGCCCCGGCTTGCGCATTCCCGGCGCGTGGGATGCCTTCGAGTGCGCCGTACGTGCGCTACTGGGCGAACACATCGATCCGTCCATCGCACGCGCCCTCGCTGCGCGTCTCGTCGCGCGCACCGGTGACCCGATCGCAGAGCCTGCCGATGGCCTGACGCACTTTTTCCCCATGCCGCAGATACTCGCGACGGCGGATCTCGGTGGCCTCGGCCTGAGCGCGAAGCGCG
>DATENH010000272.1:0-5362 GCA_035275145.1 Steroidobacteraceae bacterium
CAGCGCGGCCAGCACCATCGATCGTTTCATGACCGTCCCCCTTGTTGGTTATCTTTTCAACAGGGACATTGTGCACGCGGGCCGCGTGCCGACAACGGTCGGGTGTGAGGTTTTGTCAGTACACGTCGAGATCGCGGCCGACGACGAACTGTCCCGGATAGCGGGACGCCATGTCGCCGAACAGCTCCTGATCGGAGAGGCCGTTGTAGTGATACAGGACCAGCAGGCGCGGCTTGGCCTGCTTGGCGAGATCGGCGAGTTGCGGCGTCGACGTGTGATATTTCTCGGCAAAGCGCTGGAAGCGCTCGGGCCGCGTGGCTCGCCAGGCAGGCGTCTGCACTTCGTGGATCAGCACATCGCAGCCCCGGCACGCATCGACTGTTGCTTGCGTGGGGTTGGTATCGCCGGAGATCACGATGCTGCGATCCGGCGTATCGAAGCGATAACCGTAGCTTTCCATCGCGTGCTTGGTGGCGAACGCGGTGACCGTGACCTTGGCGTCCTTGTAGACGACGCCCGGACCGATGTCGTGGGCGTTCACGTGACTGCCTTGCGGAAAGTCGTGCTGGTTGCCGTCGGCGTTGGTGCGCGTCTCGATGTCGACGCTGTAGGCCGCGAGCAGATGCTCGGTCATCGCTTTCATGCCCTTCGGGCCGTACACCTCGAGCGGCACCTGCCGGCCGATCGTCCAGGGCGTGAAGATCAGGTCGGCGTAACCGACCGTGTGATCCGAGTGCAGATGCGTCGCGAAGGCGACGCGGAGTTTGACCGGATCCAGCGCTTCGATCTTCTTGTCGCGGAACGCCGCGCTCGCGCGGCGGATGACGCCGGGGCCGAAGTCGACCAGGTAGGCGACGTCATCGACGACGACTGCGGTCGCCGGTCCGGAACGTTCAGGTGTTGGACCGGGGTTGCCGGTGCCCAACAGGACGACCAGCGTGCTCGTTGCCAGGATCTGCATGCATAGCGTTTTACTAGTTCTTGTAGAGATACGCGAGCACGTGCGACTTGTGTTGATTGCGCGCGAGCCAGTCGCGGAATTCTTCCACACGCGAGGTACCGTCCTCGCCGATCATGCGTACGAGGATCGCGCGTCGCGTGCCTTCCGACTGTTCGCGGCGAATGCGCCGCTGCCAGGACTCGGTGAGGATCGCGGGGAGCTCGTGGCTGAGCTGCAAGGCTTCCAGCAGTTCCCACTCGCCGCCGTCGAGCCAGGCCTCGTCGCAGGTGTTGCACACGTCGACGCGATTCGCGACGGTGCCGGTGAGCTTGTACTTCTGCATCACGCGCGCGCATTTCGGACAGATGATCGCGCTCGTGGTGTCGTTGGTCGCGACGGGTCCGGCGGGCGTCGTCGCATCCTCGGCGCTGGAAGCGAGCTTCTGCGTTTCCGCCCAATGCCGGTAGTAAAGGAGCGAGACCAGGCTGCCGTGGCACGTCTCGCAGCCCATGGCCGGCAGGTACTCCTCGATCAGCGTGGGCTTCAGGTCGGGGGTCTTGCAGCGGGGGCATTTCATCGTGAGCTCCTTCGTCCCGAAAACCAGTACAGTGGCGGACGAGCGTCGCGAGGGTAGCACCATGAGTGTCGTAAGAACGGCTATCGGCGTCACACCTTATGCAGTCACGGTGACGGCGGGACAACACAAATTCATCGCGGACGAGCCGGCGGACCACGGCGGTCGCGATGCGGGCCCCTCGCCCTACGACCTGGTGCTCGCGGGGCTGGGCGCGTGCTCGGCGATCACACTGCGCATGTACGCGGACCGCAAGCAGCTCACGATCCGCTCGCTGGACATCAACCTGAGCTTCCACAAGGAAGGCGAGCGCAACGTCATCCGGCGCATCGTGCACCTCGACGCCGACCTCACACCCGAGCAGCGCGCCCGCTTCGCCGACATCATCGAACGCACGCCGGTCACGCTGACCCTCAAGCAGGGCAGCGAGATTCGCACCGAGTTCAAGTAAGCGGCGCTGCTATCGCTGCCCGGACGGGCGCGCTTCCACGGTCTTCAGGAACGCGAACACCGCGTCGATCTCGCCGTCGTTCATGTACGCGAGGCTCTTGAACGGCATGACGTCGTTGATTGCCGAGCCGTCCGGCCGCTTGCCCGTGCGCAGCATGCTCCTGAACTGTTCGGCCGACGTGTAGTGAGCCATCGCACTGTCGGGCGCAGACGTCAGGTTCGCGGCCGCAGGCCATGCTGGCGGCGCACCGGGAATTTTGCCGCCGGAGTAATGCGGGCCGTGACAACCGGTACAGCCCTGCGCGACATACCGACCGCGCGCGATCAGCTCGTCCGGCACGGCTTGGGGCGCAGGCGCCGTGTGATCGATTTTCTCCGCCGCATCCTTGATCGCACCGAACAGGTACGCCGCCTTGATCGGCAACGGCCACGGGCTGAACTGCGCGGGGCCGCCATCTGCAGGTGGCAGGCTGCGCACGTACGCAACGATCGCGCCGAAATCCGCGTCGGTCATCAGCGCATAGTCCTCGCTGGGCATTACCAGCAGCGGCTCACCGGAAGGCTTGACGCCATGACGCAGCGTGCGAATCCAGTCCGTGTCCGTGTAGTTGCGCGTGGGACTCGCGCCGCCGGAGGTGATGTTGGGCGAGCGCACGAAGAAGCCGCTGGCCTTGTCGTCGACCACGACGTGGCCGCCGCCATCGGCGCCATGGCACTCCATGCAACCGCGCGACTTGAACAGATATTCGCCGCGTTCGAGTTGCCCGTCGGCCGCAGCCAATGCCGCCGGCAATGGCGGCAGCTGCACGATCCGATGGAGCTTGCGGTCGGCGAGCTTGCTGACGATGCCACCGGCCGCGGCCACCACGACGACGAGTCCCGCGAGACTCGCGACAACGATCTTGAACGGTTTTTTCATCTGCAACCCCGGAGTGCGACGCGCGTGCATTCTACGTAGCCGGATGCCAATTGGATCCGCCGCGCGTAACGACCGCTGACTTACGTTGGATAGATTGCGTCAGCCGACCATGCCGATCACGAGCAGCAGCATGAAGAAGATCATCAGCACCATGAACACGCCGATCGACAGCAGGAACAGGCGCAGCCACGCGCCGAAGCGCGTCAGCTTGTAGGCGTGGCGCAGTTGTTTGTACAGGTGCAGCGGCGGCACGATGCCGAGCGCGGTCCCCCAGATCGCACCGCTGACCCCGAACGCCGCCAGCAGCGTCAGCAAGGTCAGGAACAGCATCATGAAGCTGATCGAATACGTGATGAAGATCGCGTGGTCGTACAGGTGGATGTCGCGCCGCCAGAAGAACAGCAGCCACATCAGCGGCACCGACAACGGAATCAGCGCCCACGAGTATTTGTAGCTCGCGATCTTGATTTTGTAGAACGCGAGCGCGGGATTGTCCTTCAGCTCCTTCGCGCCGTGCTCGAAGCGCTTCTGCAGCGCCGGCCAGCCGATGTCGACGTTCTTGCCGTTGACCGTGAGGCCATCGCTGGCAGTCCTGCCCGCAATCTTGGCCGCGTTTTTGTCGGCGTCCGCCTTGGCAGCCGCCTTCGCTTGCTCGATCGCCGCTTTCGCCTTGTCGTTGGTCTCGAGATTCTGGAGCGCGGCCCAGTCGCCCTTGGCCAGCGCCTCCATGACGACTTGCGCCGACTGCAGGTCGCTCAACTTCTTTTCCAGCTCGGCGCGCTTTGCCGCCGACAGCTCCTTCTCTTTCAGCTGATCGCGCACGGCATCCGCCTTTTCCGCGGTGCGCTCCTGCGCTTCCTGGTTGTTCTCCTTCCATTGCGCGATCACGTCGCCGGCGACGCTGTCCTCGGTGCTGTCGAACATGTCGCTCGCCGTGAACGAGAACACGCCGAACATCAGAAACACGGTGAACAGGTACAGCGCGATCGGCGAGACGAACTTGGCGCGCTCGCCGTCGATGTAGCGGCGCGTGAGGCGGCCGGGATGGAAGAACAGCTCGGGTATCGTGTGCCACATCTTGCCTTCGAAGTGGAACACGCCATGCAAAATGTCGTGACCGAGGTGCAGGAGGCTGCGATGCAGATGCGTGCGCTGACCGCACGACGCGCAGAACGCGCCGTCGACCGTGGCACCGCAGTTCGGACACTTGCCGCCGTGCGCGGCCGGACCTTGTTTTCCCGACGCGCCTTCGATGGCTCCCGCGACGATCGCGCCTGTCAGCACGTCGCCCGCTGCTTCTACTTCCCCACTCATGGCGGGAAGGATATCACCCGCGCTGCTACCCCGACACGCGTGGCCGATGCGCTGCCGGCGGCGTTTCCTCCCACCTCCGCCAGACTCTTCGCAGCTGATGCGCCGAACTGAACCCCGTCTTCTCCGCCACGCGCTCCATTCCCATTTCACTGTTCGACACCAACTCGCGCGCCAACGCCACGCGCAAGCGCTGCACGTAGTCGAGCGGCGAGCATCCTGCGTGCTCGGCGAACAGACGCGCCAGATTCCGCGGGCTCATGCACGCGACGGCCGCGAGGCGCGTTGCAGACCAGCGCGCAGCAGGATCCTTGATGACGGCATCCTGCACCCGGTGCAGCACCGGATGAACGTGATTGCGATGCATGACCCACGGCGAGAGCTGCGGATCTCCACCGGAGCGGCGCATGTACACGACTAAACCGCGCGCGACGGTTGCAGCGACCTGGTGGCCGAGCTGCTGTCCGATGACGTACAGCGTCAGATCCAATCCTGCCGTCACGCCCGCGCTAGTGAAGACGCGGCCGTCCTCGACGAAGATGCGATTGCCATGCACCGTCGCCGTGGGCTCGATCTGCGCAAGGTCGTCGATGTGCTCATGATGAGTCGTGCACTCGCGCCTTGCGAGCAGGCCTGCCTTGGCCGCGAGCAGTGCGCCTGCGCACACGCACAGCAACGTCACTGTCTCGTTCTCCATCGTGCGCTTCAGCCAACGCATCAATGTAGTCGACGGCGCACTGTCCAGGCGCAGCGCCTTGGTCGTAACGCCAGCCACCACGATGATCGTGTGATCCGGCACGTGCCCCGGCAGCGGCTCGAGCTTGTCGAGATGCAGCCCCACCGCCGCGCGCACGCTGGACTGCGTGCTCACGAATCGGATCTGGTAACTGCCCGGAGCCTCCCGTTCGGCGAGACGAAACGCCTCGGACGCGCCGGCCACGTCCAGCAGCACGACTTCGGGAAGGATCGCGAACAGCACCGTCCTCACAATTGCAGGGACTCCACGCGCTTGACCTCGGCGAAGCGGCCGGCGAGCACCAGCTCGGTGCGCTCCATGATGTCCTGCGGAGTATAGATGCGGCCCGATTCGGTCACCATCTTGAAGGTCAGCGTCGCGTCCATGACGTAGCTCACCTTGTAACCCATGTCGGAGGCATGGCGCGTCGTC
>DATENH010000273.1:0-3263 GCA_035275145.1 Steroidobacteraceae bacterium
TGATCGCGTGCCCATTGCGCGGCCAGGTCGAGCTCAGCGGTCGCGTCTTCGGCAGCAACGACGGAGATGTCTGCCGAGCCTCGCTCCGCCGGCGAGATATCGACGACTCGTTCCTGCGCACGCCACCGCTCGATCAATCTCGTCATCGCCGGCGGCATCGCATCGAATCCCGCCAGCGCAATGCGTTCCGCGGGAATCAGCTCCGACTCCCACGCCCACTGCGCGAGTCGCGCTTCATCGAGAGCATCGAGCGATGCGCAGCGCTGCTCGAACTCGCGGCACCATGCGTACAGCGCCTCGGCCTCCGGTGCGTCGAAAGCCTGCAGGCGTTCGAGCGGAATCAGGTAGTCGTGCAGGCGCCGCCAGCTCCGCGCAGCGAGTCGTGCGGCGTTCGACGGATTGAGCAGATCGCGCGCAGTGCGGCTGTTGGCGACGATGTCGTCCCAGAGGATTCGCGCTTGGGTTGGCGTCAGCACGCGCGAGCGCGTCGTTCGCGGCGATCCCGACGCACGTGCATCCACGTGCAACTGACGCAGCCACGCACTCCACGGCAGCACATGAGGTGTGCGCCAGGCGTTCAGTCCTTGCTGTTGCGAGTGACGCGCATAACCGAGACGGATAGCGTGCGCGAGTCGCCGACTGGCCGTGAGCACGGCCACTTCGCGTTCGAGAAGAGCGTAGAGATGCACTCTACTTCGTGATGATCCGCAGCTCGGGGGCCGGACGCGAGACCGGCTCGGCGCCGGCCGCGTAGCTGTCCAGCAGCTCCTCCATGCGGCGGAACACATCGGCCAGCACTTCCGGCCGCGGCAGATTCGTGATCCGGAAATGCGTGTTGTAGGAAGTGTTGAAGCTCGTGCCGGGCGCGAGCAGCACATGCTTGTGCTCGAGCAGATCCATCGCGAACTGCTGGTCGTCGAAGCCCGGAAGAACGCCGTCCTTCACGCCGACGAACGCGTAGATCGCACCGCGCGGCGCATGCACCTGCAGGTACTTGCTGCTCGCGACGCCATCGAGAATCGCCTGGCGCGACTGGAACAGCCGGCCGCCGGGTCGAGTGAGCTCGTAGATGCTCTGGTAACCGCCGAGTGCCGTCTGCACTGCCCACTGGCCCGGCACGTTGCTGCACAGACGCAGCGATGACAGCTTGTCGAGCGCGTTCAGATAATCGCGCGCCTGGTCGATCTCGCCCGAGAACACCGCCCAGCCGACGCGATAGCCGCAAGCGCGATAGACCTTCGACAGTCCGGCGAGCGTTGCGCACAGCGTGCCGTTCACCAGCGTCGCCATCGGCACGAACTCGGCGTCGCCGTACATGATCTGGTCGTAGATCTCGTCGCTGAACACCACCAGGTGATGCTTTTCGGCGAGCTGCGCGATCGCTTCCAGCGTGGCACGCGAATATACCGCGCCGGTCGGGTTGTTCGGATTGATGACCACAATGGCGCGAGTGCGGCTGGTGATCAGCGCCTCGATGTCGCGCGGGTCCGGCTCGAAGCCGTTCTCCGGACGACATGGGTAATGAACTGCGCGACCGCGATTCAGCGTCACGGCAGCGGTCCACAGCGGATAGTCCGGGCTCGGCACGAGCACTTCATCATCGGTCGACAGCAACGCACGCAGCACCAGATCGATGAGCTCGCTGACACCGTTGCCCATGAACACTTCGTCGGCGCTCACGCCGCGCACGCCACGGCTCTGCTGCTGCATCACGACGGCTTCGCGCGCCGGGAACACACCCTTCTGGTGGCAGTAGGCTTCGCTCGACTTCAGGTTCTCGATCATCGCCAGCCGCATCGTCTCCGGCGTACGGAAACCGAACAGGCCGGGGTTGCCGATGTTGAGCGGGATGATCTCGTAGCCGCGCCGCTCCATCTCGTGCGCGCGCCGCGCCAGGTCGCCACGGATCTCGTAGCGGACGTTGCTGAGGCTGGAGCTGGGACGAATGGTGCGCATTGGCCGAGAGTCTATCTCAGTGCTCCATCAACAACGACCCGAATCCCTGGACCCGGTCCTCCATGCCGCTGCTACGCAGCGCATGCCAGTACGTGCACGTATTCACCGCAAGCACCGGCTTGCCGAGCCAGCGCTCGGCCTCCGCCGCGACTCCCGCGAACGCCAGGTTCGTGCCGACCTGGAGGATCAGCTCGACGCTGGAATCGTCGACCTCGCGAACCGCGCGCCGCAGCCGCTCGGGCGACTCGTGCGCCATGAGCAGCGGGCTGTTGCACTTCAAGCCGAGCAGGTTGACGACCTCGAAGCCGCTGTCGCTGAACGCACGGCGGACCTGCGCATCGCCGGACGGCATATAGGGAGTGATCAGGCTGATGCGGCGAATCCCGCCGTAGCGCTGGATCGCAGCCAGGCAGGCCTGCGCGCCGAGAATCACCTTCACGCCGGCTCGCGATTCCAGGTGAGCGTGCAGCGCACCGGCATCCATGACGCCTTCCCAGAATGTCTCGGCCGACATGCCGAGGATCACGGCGCCGGGCGAGCACGCCAGGACCGTCGCCAGCGCGCCTTCGATCGAGGCGCGCACCTGGGTCATCATCGAAGCGAACTCGGTCTCGGTGCCGACCGGCGTGTCGGGGATGACGACGCGAGCCATCTGATTGGTGATGCCGGCCGGCCGCATGGCGTCGAACTCCGGCTGCACGACAGTGTTGGTCGCAGGAGCCAGGACGCCGAATTTGAAGCGAGGAGCGAGTGCGTCGGGCATAGGGCCGCTAGTGTACCGTCGGACAGATTCCGTACACTGGAACCTGCGTCACGGCTGATTGCCGTGGTTTGACTCCAACGCGTCCTTTTCCTTACCGTGGCGCGCCGCCGTCCGGCGGCACTCCATTTCCATACGTCCCTTACGGAGCCGGGTGTGAGCAAGATTCTGGTGGGCCTGAAGCGCGTCGTGGACTACAACGTCCGCGTCCGCGTCAAGCCGGACGGCACGGGTGTCGTGACCGACGGCGTCAAGATGAGCATCAACCCCTTCGACGAGATCGCGCTCGAAGAGGCGCTGCGCATCAAGGAGAAAGGCGGCGCCAGCGAAGTCATCGTCGTCAGCATCGGGCCCGCCGATACGCAGCAACAGCTGCGCACCGGTCTGGCCATGGGCGCGGACCGCGCCATCCTGGTCCAGGTGGATGGCCAGGTCGAACCGCTGGCTGCGGCGCGCATCTTCCTCAAGCTCGTCGAGAAGGAGTCGCCGCAGATCGTGCTGCTCGGCAAGCAAGGGATCGACGACGACAACAACCAGACCGGCCAGA
>DATENH010000274.1:0-10885 GCA_035275145.1 Steroidobacteraceae bacterium
TGATAGGAGCCGAGCCGCAGCTCGCGCAAGCGGCGCGCCAGCCGGCCCTGGACCAGCTGCCGCTTGTTCGGCCCGAGCACGATGCCGGCGTTCTCGCCCACCACGTGGCGGATGAACTCGAACTCGGCGTCGCCGAGCACGGGCCCATACGCGCCCGTGTCGGAGAACGTCGTCGGATTGAGCGCGGGGGGCTGCATCACCCATTGGCCGCGACGGGCAGTGAAGTCGCACCCGCGACTTCCCCGCCGATGAGCCGATCGATATCGAGCAGCATGACCATGCGTCCCGACACCGCAGCCAATCCTGCGATGAACTCCGTACTCGCCTGCTTGCCCAGCTCCGGCGCAGCCTTCACGTCGGCGGCGGGCACGTCGATGACGTCGGAGACGCCGTCGACGACCAGGCCGAAGTCGCGGCGGCCCTGCGGCGACTCGACCGACAAGACGATGATGACCGTGAGCGGCGTGTACTCCGCACGCGGCAGGCTGAAGCGCATGCGCAGGTCCACGATCGGCACGATCGAGCCGCGCAGGTTCAGCACGCCGAGCACGTGCGCCTGGGCCTGCGGAATGCGCGTGACCGGCGACCAGCCGCGAATCTCCTGCACGCGCAGGATGTCGACGCCGTACGTTTCGTCCCCGAGGGTAAACGTCAGCACCTGGTTGCCTTGTCGGGTCATCGCATCTCACTCCGCACGGCGGAAAAATCCGCTCATGACTATCTGGCTATCGACCGGCGCCGGGCCCGGCCGCATAGGACATTCGCTCAAAAATCGTCCCAGCTGCTCTCATCGCCGCTGGCGCGCGGCAACTTCATGGCAGTCGGCATGGCGGCGGGCACCACAGCGGGTGCCGGTGCAGGCTTGCGCGGCGCAACCGGTGCCGCCGGACGAGCCACCGGCGAGCGCGTCGCCGGCCGATGATTTGCCAGCGCCGGGCGCTGGGCTGCAGTGTCGCCCTGCCGGATCTCGTGCGCAGTCGTGCCCTTGCCAAGCTTGAAGTAGCCGATCTGCCCGACCAGCGTCGAGGACTGCTCTTCCATCGCCTTGCTCGCCGCCGACGCTTGCTCCACGACCGCAGCGTTCTGCTGAGTCACGTTGTCCATCTGCGTGATGGCGTTGTTCACCTGCTCGATGCCCGCTGACTGCTCTTCGCTTGCCGCGGCGATCTCGGCGACGATATCGGTCACCTTCTTCACGCTCTCCATGATCTCGGACAGCGTCTTGCCCGATTCGTCGACGAGCCCGGAGCCGACCTTCACCTTGTCGACCGAGTCGTTGATCAGGCCTTTGATCTCCTTCGCCGCACTCGCGCTGCGCTGCGCGAGGTTGCGCACCTCGGTCGCGACGACCGCGAAGCCGCGGCCCTGCTCGCCGGCACGCGCGGCTTCGACCGCAGCGTTCAACGCCAGCAGGTTCGTCTGGAATGCGATCTCGTCGATGACGCCGATGATGTCCGCGATCTTGCGGCTCGACGTATTGATCTCGCCCATCGCACCGATGGCACGATGCACGACCGCGCCGCCCCGCTCCGCCTGCTCGCGCGCACCGACGGCGAGCTGATTGGCCTGACGAGCGTTGTCGGCGTTCTGTTTCACCGTCG
Organism: Steroidobacteraceae bacterium; assembly: GCA_035275145.1. Lineage (GTDB taxonomy): Bacteria > Pseudomonadota > Gammaproteobacteria > Steroidobacterales > Steroidobacteraceae > Steroidobacter. The sequence continues at coordinate 1,602 of DATENH010000274.1, forward strand.
CCGTCATCTGCTCCATGCTGGAGGCGGTTTCTTCGAGCGCCGCGGCTTGTTCCTGAGTTCGCTGCGAAAGGTCGTCATTGCCATGCGATAGCTGGCGCGCCGCCGAGCCGACGGCATCGGCGCTGCCGCGCACTTCGCCAACGATCTCCACCAGCTTCGAGTCCATCCGCCGCAGCGAATCGAGCAGGCTGCCCAGCTCGTCGTGACTGCCGACGCGCACGTTGTTGCCGAGCTCGCCGCTGGCGATGCGGTCCGCGATGCTCACGGCCGCGGACAGCGCGCCGAGAATCGAGCGCAGCAACAGGAAGCTCAGGAGCCCGGCCAGGCCGAGCCCGATCACGATCGCGCCCACAATGACTGCGCTGGTGCGCTTGAACGCCTTCTGGGCATCCTCGCGCATCTGCTGGCCCACTTTGATCTGCAGCTCGAGCAGCGCGTCGCCGCTCGACGTCAGCTTGTCGTAGGTCGGCCGCGCGCGTTCGATGAGCGCGCTCTCGGCCTTATCGAACGTGCCGCCCTGTGCGGCGAGCAACGCCTCCTGCAGGAAGTTGATCTCCTCGTTGCCGTGGCCGGCGAACTCGTTGACGAGCTCGCGCTCCTTGTCGGTGAGGTCGGTCGACTGCAGCTTGCGCAGCAGCTCCTGCACCCTGGCGGTGCGGTCGGCCAGCAGGCCGATGGCGATCTTCACGCCGGCTGCGTCCTGACGGATGACGGCATCTTCTGCCTTCTCCAGCACCTCGCGCTCGTGCGACTCGATCGTGCCGACCCAGCCGGTCGGCTCGAAGCGATTCGAAAACAGCGCATCCAGATGGCCGTTGCTGCTCTTGGTGCCGGACAGTCCGAGCACGCCGACGACGACCATCACGATGCCGGAGAGCGCCAGCGTCGCGAACAGTTTTGCTTTGACGGTCATGTTGAAGTTGTTCATCCGTTCATCCTCCGATCAAGCCGCCGCCCGCAGCGAGGCGACGCGTATCAATCCAGGTACATCGAGAATCAGTGCCACCGCGCCGTCGCCGAGGATCGTTGCCCCGGAGACGCCGTCGACGCGGCGGAAATTCGTTTCCAGCGACTTGATCACGACCTGCTGCTGGCCGAGCAGCTCGTCGACGAACAGGCCGACCCGGCGGCCTTCGCCCTCGACGACCATGATCAAGCCTTCGTGCAGCTGAGCGGCCCGTGGCTTCACGCCGAACACTTCGTGCAACCGCACGATCGGCACATAACCGTCGCGGAACCAGAACACTTCCTGGTGACCCGCGATGCGATTGACGCCGCCTTCCTGCAGCTGCAGCGACTCGATGATGGTGACCAGCGGCACGATGTAGGTCTCGGTGCCGACCGATACGGACTGACCATCGACGATCGCGAGCGTCAGCGGCAACGTGATGATGAAGCGCGAGCCGCGGCCGAGCGTCGAGCGCACTTCGATGCTGCCGCCCAGCTCCTTGATGTTCCGCCGCACGACGTCCATGCCGACGCCGCGGCCGGAGATGTCGGTCGCCTGGTCGGCGGTCGAGAAGCCGGCCATGAATATGAGGTCGTAGATCTGATCGTCGGTGAGCGTCTCTTCCGGGCCGACGAGTCCGCGTTCACGCGCCTTCGTCAGGATGCGGTCGCGTTGCAAGCCGCCGCCGTCGTCGCACACTTCCACGACGATGTTGCCGCCCTTGTGATACGCCTCGAGCGACACGACGCCGGCCGCCGGCTTGCCGGCTGCGGTACGCACGTGCGGCATCTCGATGCCGTGGTCGACGCTGTTGCGCACGAGGTGCACGAGCGGATCGCCGATTTTCTCCAGCACCGTCTTGTCGAGCTCGGTCTGGTCGCCGGTGACTTTCAGCTCGACCTGCTTGCCGAGCCGGCCGCTCAGATCGCGGACCATGCGCGGGAAACGGCTGAACACGAAGCTGATCGGCAACATGCGCACGCGCATGACGCTTTCCTGCAGCTCGCGCACATTGCGCTCGAGCTGCGCCAGGCCGGCGCGAATCTGATCGGCGAGATTGCCGGTGAGCTTGGTGCCGAGCTGCGTGAGCATCGACTGCGTGATGACCAGCTCGCCGACGGTGTTCATCAGCTCGTCGATCTTCTCGGTGCTGACGCGGATCGAGCTGCCGTCGCCGAGGCTCTGCTTGGTCGGCTCTTCGGCAACAACAGCGGCGCGCGGCGCGTCAGGTGCTTTGGCTTCGACTGCGACGGCTGCCGGCTTTGCGACCGCCGTCGTGGCCCCGGCATTCTCGTCACGGATCTGCAGCTCGCAGTCGCCCTCGGCCCAGTCGAAGACCTGATCGATCACTTCACGCGTTGCGTCGGTGTCGACAGTCAGTTCCCAGGACAGATAGCAGGACTCCGGATCGAGCTCGCACAGGCCGGGCACGTTCCTGGTCGAAACGGTGACGTGCAGGTCTCCCAGATCGGCCAGCTCGCGCAGCATGCGCAACGGATCGTTGCCGTGCGCGAAGAGCTGCGGGTACGGACGGAAGCCGATGCGCCAGCGATGAACGCTTGCCGGACGCGAAGGCTCTTCCGCCTTGGCTGCTGCAACCGGCTCACGTGCAGGAACCGTTGCTGCCGCAGCCGGCGCCTTGTTCTGCACGATCGCCAGTTCCAGATCGAACTGCAAATCGGCAACCCGCTGCGCATCGATCGGCTGCTTCTGCTGCACGGCGCGCAGCATCTCGCGCATGATGTCCACCGACTTGAGTAGCAAGTCGGTGATGGCGCGCGTCACCTGCATGCGATTGCCGCGCAGCTCGTCGAGCAGCGTCTCGCAGGTGTGCGTGAACGACGCGACTTCGGCGAAGCCGAAAGTGGCACTGCCGCCCTTGATCGAGTGCGCCACGCGGAAGATCGTGTTGACGATCTCCGGCTCCGGTGCGCCGACGTTCAGCTTGAGCAGCGCGGCCTCCATCGTGTCGAGCGCTTCGAAGCTCTCGTCGAAGAAGGCGTCATGAAATTGTGCGAGGTCGAGCGCCATGGCTTACCTCAGCAACACGCGATGCACGGTCGCAATCAATTGCGCCGGATCGAACGGTTTGATGATCCAGCCGGTCGCGCCGGCGTTCTTGCCCTCGCGCTTGCGGTCCGCGGAGCTCTCGGTGGTCAGCATCAGGATCGGCGTGTGCCGATACTTCGGCTCGGCGCGCAGGGCACGAATGACGTCGAAGCCATCGCGCACCGGCATGTTCACGTCGAGCAATACGAGATCGAACGGGGTCGCGGCCGCGAGGCGCAGCGCTTCCTCACCGTCCGCGGCGGAGGTCACCTCGAAACCGGCGCTGCCCAGCGACATCTTCACCATGTCGCGCATCGACGGCGAATCGTCCGCGGCGAGAATGCGCATCATGTCGCAGCTCCCGGCAGGCACAGCAGCTCTTCCACGCCGAGCAGGCGGGCCGCTTCGCGGATGACGTGCGAGTCGCCGAGCCACTCGACCTTGCGGTCGCGAGCGGTGCGGTCGCGAACGAATGCGCACAGCAACTGCATCGTAGAAGTGTCGATGCGCTCGACCTTGCCGACGTCGAGCGCCACCGGCGCACCGTCATCGAGGTAGTAGCACAACGACTGTTTCAGCTCGCCAGCATCTTTCACGTTGCAGTTGCTCGCAAGCACGACGGTAGGCTGCGAGGGCGCCACGGGTTTGGCATCCTCGACGACAACTGCAGCGACCCGCGTCGCTGCGCGCTTGCGCTTCGCCTTCTTCGTACTCATCGATCTCTTCGGGACGGATTTCACAGATTCCTTTGCGCTATCGGCACTTGCCGTAGCGGCTTTAGGCAAGAAATGTGGACATTCCTCATTTCCCGTCTTATGGGGACATTCCTCATTTCGCCGACGTCGGGACTCAAGGTCCGCCGCCTGCTGCCGCTAAATTTGTTGAAGCAGTTCACAGCGGAACAGTGAAAGTCCCGTCCGAGAATGCGTGTCGACCTCGTCAATCTTCTTGGGTCGGGCAGCAGCCCGAGCCCGAGCCTGCTAGCGGAATGGCGTGTCGGCGCCATTCTCGAAGCCGTCGCCGTTCGCGACGCGAGCAGCGGCCAGTTGTGGCTCGACATCGGCGGCCAGCGGCATCCGGCTCGCGTTGCATCCGGGGAAGTTGCCGGACCGCAGAATGGCGAGCGCCTGCAGGTGCGCGTGCTGCGCAACAGTCCGGTGCTCGCGCTCGAAACAGTCTCGGCGCAGCCGACCGAGTCGTCGGCCGAAACTGCAGTGATCGCCGACGCACTTCGCAAATTCGTGCCGCGGCAACAGAACCCTGCCCTGCTGCTGGCCAATCTCGCCTGGATCGCACAACGCAAGAGCGGCGTGGAGACATTGCCGCGACCCGTCGTGCAGGCCGCCGCACACCTGTGGCATGCGCTGCCGGAAGCCGAGGCGCTCAGCGATCCGAAGGCACTCGAAGCCGCTCTCGCGAAATCGGGCGTGTTCCTCGAAGCGAATCTCGCTGCACATCGCGGGCCGCCGGATCCGCGCTTCGCATCCGATCTCAAGACACTGATGCTGACGTTGCAGCGCACGCTGCAGTCGTCGGGCGCGAAGCCGTCGTCGGCACATTCAGATGTGGCCGGCCATGCGCCCGTGCCGACTGCGCGTGGACCGCTCACGTCGCTGCCGGCCGCGCCGGCTACATTGGCGCTGCTGGAAGAACCGACGCAGCAGCTCAATGAGCTGTCGCGACAGACGGACGGCTCGCTCGCGCGGCTCACGACCGTACAGATTTCGAATAGCGCGCCCGATCCCGCCGTGCAATCGATGCTGATCGACCTGCCGGTGCGACACGAAGATCGCGCGGCCATGCTGCGATTGAAGATCGAGCGCGATGGATCCAGCCGCCGGCAGGCCGGCGGCGCTGATTCGTGGACGGTCGAAGCGGCTGTCGACCTGGGCGCGATCGGCTCGCTGCACGCGAAGGTCACGCTGATCGGCAAGCGAATCGGCGTGCAGTTGCGGGCGGAATCGCCGGCCGTCGTCGAGGCGCTGTCGCAACGTGCCGATGAGCTCGAAGCGATGCTCGCGGAGTCGGGACTCGAAGTGGATCGTGTCGTGTGCCTGCACGGGATGCCGGCGGGCGACACGGGTGTCAGGCCGGCACGGCTGCTGGATGTACGCGCATGAACGAACGTAATCGACCGCCGCTTGCAGTTGCGCTTCACTACAGTGGATCGGGAGCGCCGCGGGTCGTCGCCAAGGGTGGCGGCCATATCGCCGAGCGCATCGTGGAAACGGCGCGCGATCACAACGTGCCGTTGCAACAGGATTCGGCGCTCGCCGCCGCACTCTCCCGCATCGATCTCGGTCGTGAGATCCCGCGCGAGCTGTATGTCGCCGTCGCGCACGTGCTCGCCTTCGCCTGGTCCGTCGCTGGGAAGTCGAAACTCTAGCCGACGACGCTGAGCAACGAGCCGCGTTTGCGAGCCGGAGCCGGGGCAGGTTGCTCCTGCGCAGCCGCTCGCATATTCCACGACGTCGACGCCGACTCCTTCGTCTTGGTCACGTGCAAGCGGCTCAGCAGCTCCGCCTCGTGCCGCGTCAGTCCGCAGCTCGCGACGAGCTCGTCGACCGCCGCACCGTTCTTGGCAAGGCGTGCCGCCAGGTCATAACCGCGCGATGAGCTTCCGGCACTGGTCGGCGCGAGTCTCGCATCCGACTCGGCACGCTCGCTCAGCGACTCGAGTCGCGCGCCCATGACGGCTATCGTTTCGTGCAGGCTGCGCACTTCAGCGAACGTGCGCTGCAGCTGGGCAGTCAGGTGTTGCATCTGCCGCTCATCCGCGCGTCGCCAGCGGCTGAATGCCAAGGCGAAGATCCAGAACGCGCCGAGCAGCAACGCCGCGCGGCTGACCATCATCACCGTCTCCATCGACGGGTTGGGCAGAATCTCGAACATCGCAGCTCCTGTGACGGCCGTCACACCGCGTCAAACGACTGACGCAGCAGATCGGGCCCTAAACAGGAGAAAGCAAGAATGGTGCCGGGAGAGAAAATGCGGGGAAACTAAGCGCTGCAGCAAGGGCCGATCGAGCCAATCCTTGCTGCGCCGTGCAGTTTCCCCTGGTTCCTTCTCCCGGCACCCAGGCCAATACAGGCGGGCGCCAACGCAGAGAGATCGCGTTACGGCGAGTTGGCAGAAAGATGAAAGAACCGAGTCACCACTCGCGCGCGAACAGGTTCACCGGATCGCCCGGCGTGATCTCCATCAGCCGCTCCAGCTTCATCCCTGCCTTTTCCAGCACGCGGATCGACGCGTCGTTGCTCGGAGTGGTGATCGCAAGGATCCGACGCAATCCGAACGCGCGATTGCCATACGCAAGCACCGCGGACGCCGCTTCATATGCATAGCCCTTCCCGCGGAACTCCGGCAGGAATGCGTAGCCGACATCGGCGTCGGGCAGCGTATCGCGCTTGATCAGCCCGCACATGCCCACTGGCGTGCCGCTCTCCCGCTCTTCCACGCGATACATGCCGAAGCCGTGGCGCTGATACATGTCGAGCGGCCCTTCCCGCAGATAACGCCGGGCGTCATCGAGGTTGCGGACGTTTTTATCTCCAATGAACCGCAACCAGGACGGGTCATTGACGAGTCTGAAGATGAATTCGGCGTCGTCGAGGGTGAGGCGACGCAGGATCAAACGGGGAGTTTCAAGAACGAGCATGCGCATAGTATGCGCAAGGAGTCCCGATCCATGAAATTGAATTCGATCGCTGCGGCCCTCGCAGCCGCGAGCGTCCTCCTGGCAACCGGCACGGCCGCCGACGAACCGAGATCGCCGACGCGAGCCGAGGTGTTCGATGGCGTCGTGAAAGCCGTGAGCGAACAGTTCTACGATCCGGCCTTCCACGGCGTGAACTGGGTAGACGTGCAGGCGCGCTATCGCGCACGTCTCGACAAGGTCGCTGACGATGCAGCTCTCCAGCAGCTCATCACTCAGATGCTGGCGGAGCTGAAGTCGTCGCACCTGTATGTCTACCGCACGACTCCCGGAAGTCGAGGCGGACCCGCTGCGCGGATCGAACCCGTCGAGGGTGCCGACACAGTGCTGGAGCTTGCGCCCCTCTCGGACGCGCGCGCGCAGGGGCTGCGACCCGGCGATCGCATCGTCGGCGGCATCGAAGCCGTCGAAGGGCCTGCGGGTACCGTCGCAGATGTCGGCGTGCAGCGCTGTGACGGGACCAAGACGCACCTGAAGATCCGTCGTGAGCGCTGGCTGTTCCCCGAAGAGCATCCCGGCTGGCGTTGGACACGCATCCGTGTCGCACCTGGGAAAGCCATCGGCTACATCCGTGCCGACCGCTTCGACGACGGCGCCGCAGAGTTGGCTGATCAAGCCATGGAGGAACTGGCTGGCACTGCAGGCCTGGTGATCGACGTGCGCACCAACAGCGGCGGCAACGTCTCGGCGATGCGGTTGGCCAGCTACTTCATCGATCGCGAGACAGCGACATTTGCCCTGATGTCGCGTCCGTATCTGGAGAAGCTCGGCAGACCGGTCACGGCAGCCGATGTCGCGGCAGCGCCGAAAGTGATCGGCCGATATACGACCAAGGACGTGATGGACGCATTATCCAAAGGCAACGGCGCAGCGACGTTCTATGCCGAGGATCGGGGCGACAAGCGCTACCGTGGTCCCGTCGTCGTGCTCATCGGCCCGGGCACCGGCAGCGCGGCCGAAGGCTTCGCGTGGGGGATGAAAACGTTCAGTCACGCGCGGCTGGTCGGCGCGCCGTCGGCTGGGCAGATCCTGAGTGGTGAAGACTTCGAGGTCGCGCCGACCTGGAGTCTGACGCTACCGGTCGCAGGTCTCTGGAGCACAACGGGCGAGGACCTCGGCGACAAGCCAGTCACACCGCACGAGCTGATCCCGCAGACGCGAGCTGACATCTGTGCGGGCCGCGACCGCGGCGCCGAACGCGCGATCGCAATCATCACCGGTCAGTGAGTCGTCAGGTCTAAGGCCGGCGTGCGCGTCGTTGCTGCAGCGGGCGGCAACGACGCCTCGACTGTCGCAGGTTTGGGCAAGGCGGTGGGAATCGTCTGCGACTCCTCGGGATCCTCCTGCCCACGCTCGCCGGCGTAGTCGCCTTCCGGACGATTGCTGCCGCCCAGGATCACGAGCAGCACTCTTCTATTAGCGTTGCGTCCTTCCGCCGTCGCGTTGCTCTGCGCCGGCCGGTTCTCGCCCAGACCGATCACGGCGAGCCGTGCCGGATCCATCCCTGCACGCGTGAACAGATGCACGACACTTGCCGCACGCGCCGCTGACAACTCCCAGTTCGACGGGAACGCCGAAGTGCTGATCGGCCGATTGTCGGTGTGGCCTTCGACGCGGATCGAGTTCGGGAACGGCTTCAGCGTTGCGGCGAGCTGCTGCAGGATCCCCTCGGCCTGCGGCGACAAGGTCGCGACGCCGCTCGGAAACAGAATGTCCGTCTTGATCTCGACTTCGACCCACTTGCCATGCCGGCGCACCGTGACGAGCTCGCGATCGATGAGATCCGACATCGACTGCTCCACTTCATCCGCAACGCCGGCCAGCTCCGCGCGCTGTCCCGCCGCGTCGGCGGGCATCGGCATCTGCGCTCCCGCCATCGCAATCGGTGCAATCGTGCGCCGCGACTGAGTCTCGACCATGGGCTGTCGTGCGATGTTGATCGCGAGCTCTGCGCCCGGGCCCATCTGCTGCTCGCCAACCTGGATCGGCTCGAGCGTCTTCGGCGCGCCGTTGAACGCAGCGACCAGCGAATCGGAGAGCACGCGATACTTGCCCTCGTTCACCGAGGACATCGCATACATGACGACGAAGAACGCGAGCAGCAGCGTGATCAGATCGCCGTACGGGATCGCCCACGCCTCGTGATTGGCGTGCTCTTCGTGTTTGTGGCGGCGAGCCATGGCGGCTTAGTGCAGATAGCCCTGCAGCTTCGCTTCGATGCTGCGCGGGTTCTCGCCCTGCGCGATGCCGATCATTCCTTCGATCACCATCTCGCGCGATTCGGAGAGGCCGGCGATCGCCAGCTTGAGCTTGCTCGCCATGGGCAGGAAGAACAGGTTCGCGAGGCCGATCCCGTAGATCGTCGCGACGAACGCCGCAGCGATGCCGTGACCGAGCTTGCTGGGGTCGGCGAGATTCTGCATCACGGCCATCAGGCCGAGCACGGCGCCGATGATGCCGAGCGTCGGCGAGTAGATGCCCATGCCTTCGAAAACTTTCGCGGCACGCGTGTCGGATTGTTCGCGCACGTGCAGGTCGACCTCGAGGATGCTGCGAATCTGGTCCGGCTCG
>DATENH010000275.1:0-11201 GCA_035275145.1 Steroidobacteraceae bacterium
CAACGACAACAAAAAAGAGCAACATATTTGGTGCCGGCTGCAGGATTCGAACCCGCGACCCCCTGATTACAAATCAGGTGCTCTACCAACTGAGCTAAGCCGGCTCGGTGGGCGGAGGCGAATCCTAGCAGTTGCGCAATAAGGCGCAACTTGCAGGCTATTGAGCGGGCTGTGCGGTCGGCAACTCGGCAGCGAACGTCGCAAGCTTCGGCTCGACCGACCTGGCTACTTCGTAGGCGGCACATTCATAGCTCATCTGCTCGGCTCCGGCGGGGTGGTCGCCGCACTCCGAGGCGAGTTTGGCCAGGATCTCCTGACTGCTGGCACGGTAGTCCGCAAGCCGGGATTCGGCTGGCACTCCGCCCTGCGCTTCGGCGACCATCAGGAGCGGGTCGATGACGCTGATGGCCAAAGCGACTGCAGCCGCGTCCTCGCCCGACGCCAGCGAAAAGTACGCCGACATCTTGCTGACGCACTCCACTGTGCTCATCAGCAACGGGCCGCGAATATCGTTCGGCATGCGCCCGAGCAGCGGTGTGTTGATGACCGTATCGATGCAGGCGCCCAGATCGCGCGGATCGATCGAGCCGCGGCCGTAGTATTTTGCGACGCTGATGCGGCGTCCGACTGCTTCGATCTGCGCGCGGGCTGTGTCCAGGGCGGCGTTCATCTGCTCCACAGCTGCGTCGACGTCCGCCGCAGGTGCTCCTGCACTGATCTTCTGCACCACATGCATCGCCTCGTCAGCGAGTCGGATGATCTGGTTGACGTCGGCGGCTGTTTTCGGCGGCTGCGAGTCGCAGCCGGCAATGACCAGCACTGCTACGAGAAGCACGATGCGCATGAGACCTCCGTGTGACCGGGTCCATTACGTACCTGTGCTCACATGTCGGTCAATCGCTGTAGCGATCTTCCTCAGCCGTTTGTGCTGCCCGGCGACGGCCGGTGTCTCTATATATATGTATGCGATGACGTAGCCCATCGCGATGCCCAGCCCGAAAAACGTCCCCATTGCAGGGCCGTGCGCGGCACCGAGGATCAGGCTGCTCAGCAGCCACACTGCGAAAAACCTTGCGTACTGCATGCGCCGAGACTAGCGCTGCAGTGTTGCACTCACGCGATGATCAGGTGACAGCGCCCACGCGTGTAGGATTTTCGCTGCTCGCCCTCAGCGTCTGCGTACTTCGAGACCCGCGGCGCGCAGCGCTTGCAGAACGGCCGGTGAATGAATGACCAGCGGCGTCTTGCCTCGCGCCGTGCGCTCGAGGCTGTCGACGATTTCTATATCGATGCGCGCCGGCGGCGGCACCTTCTTTTGCGCGTTACGCATCAGCCGATCTGCGTCGGCGGCCGAAAACTGCGGACCTGCGAGTACGCGCAGTACGATGTGGTCTGCCGCGCGCTGCAGGATCTGCAATCGCAACAGATGTTCCACGCCATGCGCGATGTGGCTGACGCCGGGCGTGACGCCCTGGCCGTTGGGCGACAACAGCACATCCTGCGATCGCCCGATCACGCCGCTGAACGAGCGAATTCCATACGCGATCTCCTGCAGCTCGCGCTCGCCGCAGCGAGTTGGCGTGCGGATGAGATCGCCCGTGCAGTAGCGCACCAACGGCATCGCCGTGTTCCAGAGCGAGGTGCCGACGATTTCGTACCAACCCTCATCGCCCTCCGATGGATGAGGCAGCAGCTCGATGGCTGCGTACCCGGGCAGGAAGAAGTACTGATCGGGATGCGATGCGTGCGCGAATGCGACGCGCTCGGCCAGCCCGTAGTAGTCCACGATCGCGCAACCGATGAGCTCGCGAGCGAGCTTCCACACTTCTGTCGCAAGCACCTCCGACGAAGCAAGCACTCCCGGAATACGCAGAGCCTCGCCTGAGCGCGCCAGCAATCGACAGAGTACTTCGAGCATCGTCGGATGCACCCAGAGTACGTCGGGACGAAACTTTCTCAGCTCGCTGAGAAAAGACGGCAGCGTGCCTGCGGACAGATGGGCGCTGGATAGAATCAGGCGGCGACCGCCGACTGCATAGCTCCAGAACGGCGGACGATCGTCCAAAGCTTCCTTGACGCGGTCCGCTCTCAGCACGGCGATGCGCGCCGTACGCGGATCGCAATCGAGAGCGAGGATCATTCGATCGAGACACACCTGCTCCGCCACGATTGCGGCGGGAGATCTGACGAGCTCGACCGGCGTCCCAGTCGTCCCTCCGGTGCTCGCTCGCGCGGAGAACCATGCGCGGGAGTGAAAGGCGGTGGGATGCTCGCGCACGCGATCCTTCCGCAGCAGAGGCCAGTCTTTGAGCTGACGCGCATCCCCGACGCCCTGTCCGTATCGGGTACGGCGCGCCGCTGCGAGCGTCGAGCTCAGCCGCGTCTCGGTCCAGAGCATGCGCTGCGCCAGCGTGCAGTCCTGCAAGGAATCGATCTGCCGCCGGATCGAGCCGTAGTAGAGCGGATTGCGCCGGACGAAGCGATCGCCGAGCTCGAGCCGCTTGAGGTATTCGTCGAGGTTCCGCAGAACTCCGGTCATTGCGATGTCACGCTGCGCGGAGCTTGCGGTACACCGAGCGCACTCGCATGTAGAGCTGAGGATGCTGGGTGAGCATGCGACGCAAGCGCGGCAGCACCCGCAGGTGATAGCGAATGCGGCCGGCGCGCGGGACCCGATCCGCAAGGCCTTCCTGAATGGTGTAGATGCAGGGATTGCAGACACCGCACGGCTGACCGGCCCGCGGCCTATGGCAGAACCACGTCAACGCCATGAAGTCTTCGAATCCGTCCTTGCGCGCGGCGCTGCGCATCTCCTGCTTCGTCATGTCGAACACGGGGAATCTGAAGTACTTGAACAGCTCATAGCGCGGGTCGCCGGCGAAGCGCGCATCGAGTTGCCGGCGGGAGCCATCGACGAGCTCCGCCAGCTGCTTGCGCGCCTTGTCGTCGAGATGAATGGCGAGCTCCATATCCGAGATGCCGCGCTGCGCACACATGCGGGCGAGCCACTCGTACTGGCCGCCGATGAAGCCGAAATGCAGAGCCTTCTCGTAGTGGGAGAATATCTGCGCGTCGGCGGCGATGTGATCGAGGGGAACTTCGATGGTCTCCTGCAGCCGGGCTGCAGCCTCGGGGTGCAAAGTCCGCAGCAGCTCGCGAATTTTGCGCATGGCACCCTGCTCGGCCGAAGACGCGCGCCGCGCGCCCTCTACGACGTAGTACGGCTCGACGGAACGCTGCTCGACGAGGAGTAGCTGCAGCAAGCGAAAAGTCGAGTCCCAGCCGCCCGTCCAGAGCAGTCGGGTGGAACCCTGCGCCGTGATGCGCATTTAAACCCCTGAACCATGTGTCAGGAAAATCAACGCAGCCGTATAAGTGTCGGTTCCCTGCGGGAGATGGTATGAGCCTCCACGACGCCCTGACTCGCCGTCGCTTTTCGAAGCAGCCGACGCTGTCCGAAGTGCCGCGCGTGGTGAATCCGCCCGAGGACGTCTTCCGCCAGTACTTCGTGGCGCAAGGCTCGCCGATCGTGATCGTCGGCAGCCGGCTGTTCGCGGATGAGCGCCGCAGCCTCGACGACATCCTGCGCCCCGGCGCTGCCGATGTTGTCGTTCATGTGCGCGGCGGTGACTACCTGCACGGCACGCGGCAGTACGAAGACATGTCGCTGCGGGAATATGTCGAGCGCTATGTCCGGCCGTTCGAAACCGGCGCACAGGAAGCGGCTGGCGATCTGCCCCGCTATGCGGGCAACTCGCCGCTCAGCCATGAGGATTTCCTGAAGCTCGGCTTTCGTTACCCGGAGTGTTTCGAAGGCCGGCCGTTCGACAGCCCGCGCCTGTGGTTCGGGCCCAAGGGATCGCTGACGCCGCTGCACTACGACAGCCGCGACAACCTGATCTGCCAGTACATCGGCACGAAGCGGCTGCGGCTCTACCCGCCCAGCCAGATTCCATTCCTCTACACGCGCAGCTACGCACCTGCGTGGAGCGGCATCGCCGACCCGCGCAGGCCGGACCTGAAAAAGTTTCCGCTGTTCGCCCGAGCGAAATCGGTCGAGGTGACGCTGCACGCCGGCGAGGTCCTCTACCTGCCGAAGAAGTGGGGGCACTTCGTGATGAACGTCGAAACCTCGCTGATGGTGAACTTCTGGCCCGAATACACGGGCGCCCAGAAGCTCACGATCCGGCTCAGGGAAAAGGCCGGACGCGTGAAGCGGCGGCTGCTGGCATCCGGCGCTTAGGCCGCCGGCTTACGCAGCAGCACGACCCGGGAGCGGAAAGTCCGATACAGCACCATCGCAGGCCAGCGCAGCTTGCCGATCAGGCGCATCGAGGCCCGCGTGTGGGAATCGAAGAATTCCTGCTCCGCGAAGCGGTACTCGAAGCCGATCTGCTTCCACATCACGCGATAGCAGGAGGTCGCGACGTAGCGCGTCGCATCGGTGACGAAGTACGCGTTGTGATCCGCGACCTGGTCGGCGGTGAGTCCTTTCTGAAACTGATTGCGAATGCCGAGCAACGCCCACAGCTTGTACCACCAGCGATGCTGAATCACGCCGCCGAACGGCACGAAGATGTGTCCTTCGATCGGCATGTAGCGCGCCGGGATGACATGCATGCCCAGACCGCCCGGCTTGGTGATCCGCCACAGCTCCTGGAACACCCGCACCTGATCCTGCACGTGCTCGAAGACCTGGTCTGAAGTGATGAGATCGAAGCTGTTGTCTTCGTACGGCAGCTTCAGATTCAGCAATGAGCCGACGGTGATGTTGTTGCGATCGGCACCGAGGAGGTTGCGGCCATCGCCGACGTCGTAGCCGAACGTGTTGGCGTAGCCGAGCGCGCGCAGCGATCGCAGAGTGCGGCCGGCGCCGCAGCCGAAATCGAGAATCCTCGCCGACTTCGGCGGCTCCAGACCCAAGGCCTTCAAGACCGTCAGCTCGAGCAGCCGCGATGTGGACTGGGAATCGGGTGGCAGCGTATCGGCTGCTACGGTGGACATTGATGCAACTCCAGCGACCTTCAGTTCACGACCCGCTCGAAAGCGAACAATTTGCGTCCGCTCGCCGAGACGGTCTCGCTCGACACGATGCGCGCCCGCTCTGCCAGGCACTTCACGAAATACTCTTCGTTGTAGCTCGGAAAGATGTCTTCGCGCAGCTTCAGCAGCTCGACCACCATCGGGTCGCTCTTGGGAACGAACTCGATGACGCCGTGCGGCGCCATGTCAGTGAGCCAGCTCACGACGTCGCCGAGCGGCACGTTCTTGCCGATCGCGACGTGATGAATCAACGCGAGCGCGAGCACCGCATCGGCCTTGGCGCGTGCGCGCAAACCGCGTCGCTCCGCTTGTCCCCACCCTTGATCGGGCGCGGGGTTCGTCACATCCAGGAACAGCGGCGTGAAAGCGAGGTTCTCCGTTCGCGCGCGATCGAAGGCTAGATCGAGCGAGCCTTGATCGAAGTCGAAGCCGATCACCGAGCGTGCACCGCCCTGCAAAGCTGCCACCGAGTAGTCGCCGGTGTTGCAGCCGATGTCCCACACCGTGCGCGCCTTGCTCTCGCCGACGAAGCGCGAGACGAACTTGCGTTTACCCTCGGCTTCGGCGCCGCGATAGGAAGTATTGCCGGCGTAGTCCTGCCACGTCGTCGGTTGACGATCGGCCGGCTCGAGCGCTGCGATCCACGTGCGCAGCCCGCGCAGCAGCCGCTCGAATGCCGCCTTCGGAAATTTCAGTTTGCTGGTCGCGACTGCCTTCTGGGCATCCGACGATCGGGTCCGCTGCAGCGATCCCTGCATGACGACGTTGGTGAGCACGCGCCACGACAACTTCTTGCGCAGCGGCAACAGTGCGCTCAGCTCCGCCGCACCGATGCCCTCGGGACTGCCGCGATACCACGCGTTGTGGGGAATGCCGAACATCGAGCGCAGCAGCAGCGGATTCAGGAACTGTTCGCAGAACTGTCGATGACCCAGCCAGAACTGGCCGTCGACGTAGCGGCGGAAAGACAGTCGATCGATGAACACCGGCCGCACACCGTCGAACTGAATGTTGTACGCGGTCGCGTCCGAAAGCGTCACGTTGTGCGCGAGCGCTTCGAGATACAGATCGAGCTGCAACAGCGCCGCAGCCTGCAACGCGCGAAACGGCCACTCGTAAGGATGCGAGATGAACTCGAGCTTCGGATGTTCGAGCAGATACGCAGCATCGCCCGCCGCTGCGCCGAGCAGCTCCAGCGAGAGATGACTCTGCGGAATGAGCATGCCGCGCTCGACCAGGGAAGGGATCAGCCCGCTCGCTTCGACGTAGTCGAAATCCCTGGCTGCCGAAGGCATGACGGTGCGCAGCACGCGCTCGCCGTACCAAAAAATCCTACCCCCCGGATCGCGGAAGGAGCCCGGTTCGGCGCGAATCGCCGGCTCAGATTCTGTCGTTGTCCGTTGAGCTTGCACTGGTGTGCGCATCCCGCGATGACTTGCGCAAATTTACAAAGAACGCTTTGACGCGCTGCCAGTACACGCTGACCACTGCGACTGCGCCGGCGATGCCGGCGAGCAGGCTTTGCACCAGGATGCTGCCAGTGCCCGGATCCAGGTACGCGTTAGCCGCGGCTGAAAAACCCACTAAATTGACGAGTAACCAGACCGCTATCACGCGTTTTCGCTGCACCATCACCGGCCTCCTATAGGGGCGGCGCCTTACGGTGCGCAGAACTTCGGCTCTACCCCGGTAAGGCCCCCGCCTTTCTCTTCGAGCAGGAACACCCTACAACTGTCCGGCGCGCGCAAGGGTTCCCCCGCGACGTGCTGATTCAGCAACTCGACGAGCGACAGGCTTGCTGCGTCATAACCCGACTGCACGCCCGGCGCGCGGATCGCATACAGCGCCGAGAACGTGTCGCTGAAGTCGCTGTCCGTGAGCACGCCGCTCGCCAGCGTCACGCCGCTCGGATAGTGCACGGGAATGCGCGAGCCGTGATCGCCGTTGACGATCACTACTGCATCATCGAGCAGGCCGCGGCTGTCGAGATCGTCGAGCAGGCCATCGATCAGCGTGAGCAGGCAGCGAACCTGGTCGGCATAGCGCTCGTACTTCTGCGCGCGGCTGTCTGCCGTGTTGTAGACGAGGACATCGGTCGACGCGATGTGATTGCTCAGCCAGTCCGAAGTGCTCGGTCGCAGCTCGCAGCGCCGATCGAACACGTACGGATAGTGCGGCAACAGCAGGTGCGCGAAAAATGCGTGCCCGCGCGGATGGCGGACGATGTCGTCGCTGAGCCGCTCGATCATCCCCGGCACGGGCAGCGGACCGAGCTGCGGCTTCTGCCAGCGCCACCCGGGAAGCTGCCAGCCGATGCGCAGCGTCGCAGCACGAACCCACCGCTCGTAGAACTTGTTCGCGACTTCGAGGAGCTGCGACTGCGCGACGATCGCGGCGGCAATCGCACGCGCTTTCTCGATCGCCGGCAACTTCAGGTCCTGCAGCGTTCGCAGGCTGGCGGCGGGATACGTCGTACATTCCTGCGGCTGAACGCCCTTGGCATGGCACAGGTCCATGTAAGTGGACTGGTAGACATGCAACCGATAGCCGCGCTGTTGCAGCAGCTCGAAGTACTCAGACTGCTCGAGGTCCCACTCGGAGTCGACACCGGGCAGCGCATAGCCGCGACTGCCCTCGCGCTCGGTGAAGTTGAGCAAATGCGCGATCGAAATATTGGTGTTGGCGTACTGGCTATAGGCGCGGCCGAACAACCGGAAGCCGCGCGAGGTATAGAAATCGATGAGCTCCGAACGCAGCGCGTGCGCTGCGGGAATCTCCGGCGGTAAGCCTTCGACGCCGATGTGCTCGTCCAGCAGCAGATGCACGAGCAGCGGCGGCTCGGCGTTGCCGCTGGCCGCGGTGGCAGTCCGCTCGACGACGATCTTGTTCGTGCTCGAGCTGCCGCGCACCAGCGTCAGCGCAATCAACGTGACGAAGATGACGACGAGAATCGTGGTCGCATGATCGCGCAGCAGCGACAGGATGGCAGCGAGCACAGCCACGGCTGCCAGATACAGCAGCACCAGCACGAGCGACGGCCAGGGCGGCAAGCTTGCGTTCAGGTCGATGAACAACGCGATCAGGCCGGCGAGCACGACTGCCCGGATGACCGGACCCGCGACGCCGATCACCCATGCCAGCAGCGCTGAAACGCCCAGCGCAGTAGCGACGATCAGCAGAACTTCGGGCGTGAAATAGGAATAGCCGTGGAAGCTGAGCAGGATCACGAACGGCGCGAGCACTATGAGTGCCAGCGCGCCCAGGTCCAACAGGTACGGCCGCAATTGCAACCGGTGCGCCAGCCGGATCACTCAGCCCGCCGCGGAGGCCGGGCACGCACGCATTTCCAGGCGCGTGATCTTGCCCGGATCGGAGTGGAAGATGGTGCTGTCCAGGATCTGCCCGGGCTCGTGCAGGTCGACGTCGATCCAGTAGACCGAGCCGGCGCGCTTGCGATCGTCGATGCGCGGCGTGAGCCCCAGCGCCCGCACTTCGTCGAGGCGACGCTGCGCACGCTGATAATCCGAAAAAACACCGAGGGACAGGACATTGGGAGGATCCGAGCCGGGCATTACATACACGTCGTCGATACCGTTGGCCGAGAGCGTCTTGAGCGCAGCGTCCGCGGCGTCGCGCGTGGCTAATCCTTGGACACTGACCCAGTAACCCGCCCAGATCTCGCCCTGTTCCATGCGCTGGCGCGGTTGGAACCCTGCACCGCGCAATTCGGCTTGTGCCTGCGCCGCCTGCGGCAGGTCTGGAAACGGTCCGACGCTCATGCAGGCGAGCGTGTCGAGCTGCGCCGTCTGCCCCGCGTCCGCCGGTACTGTGTGCCCGCCGAGCGGTTCGACTGCCGGCGGCTGCACGTCGCGGATCGGACCGACGCTGCGCTCGTCGGGATTCGCTTCGATCATTTCGCGGGCCAGCACGATGCGAGCCGGCGGCTCGACCGGCGGCGCGCCTTTGCGCTCGAGGCTGGGAACGTGGACGTCGATCATCTGCGACCAGGTGAAATAGAACACGTTGGTCAGGATCAGCAACAGGCAGAGGATGCGCACTACTTCTTTCCCTGGCCCCAGTACGCGGCGATGTTGGCGATCTCCGCGGCACTGAGCTCCAGCTTGTTCTTGTGCTTGACCTTGCCCGCCACGATGTCGCGAATCAGGCTTTCCAGCGAAGCTGCGTCCTCGCCTTCCCAGTCATCCGCTTCATGGCATTGCGCACACTTGCTCTGCGCCGTGACACGCCCGGCCTGCACGTCCGCCGCTTGCGATAGACCGCTGACGCCGAGCGACGCCGCGAGGATCAGTAATGCCTTGAGTTCCGTAGACATAGTGCGCGCATGATACATGAGCGCCGCTATTCGCGAGCCAGGACGGCCAGGCCCTGCAGAACGAGGTCCGGAACCGCACGATAGGGAACCCCGATCGCCTTTTCGACGCGGTCAGTCGCGCCGCCGGTGAGCAGCAGCTTCGGCGTCTCGTTCAAAGTCCGTCGCATCACGCCGACAGCGCGCTCGACGAGCGCCGCGAGCGCGTGCTCGGCGCCTTGCCGAATTGCGCCGAGCGTGTTGTCCGCGAACAGGCCGTCGCCGGTGACCCCGTGCTTGGCGCGTTGAGCGATGTCGCTCGTGTTCTTCAGCAGACTGGTAACCATCAGGTCCGGACCCGGCACGATCACGCCACCCAGGTGGCGCCCGTCGGCAGCGACGCCATCGATCGTCATTGCCGTGCCGACACTTACGACGCACACCGGCCCCTGCTCTAACGCGTGTGCGCCGATCATGGCGAGCCAACGATCGACGCCCAGCTTCGCGGGTTGCGGATAGGCATTGCGTATCCCGCCTGCCATGGGAGTCGAGGTCACGAACGCGGGTTCGATCTGCCACGTCTGTGCGACGGCACTGCGGACGACTTCGGCCATGCGCGTGCCGGCGACGTTGCTGACGAGCACCCGATCGGCACGGTTGCCGCGGTGGAGAACAGTCTGGATGAAAGTGTCGGCAACCCAGTCGGCATGCGGCGCGGCGGACTGCGGTTGCAGGACTCCATTCTCGTAACGCGCCCACTTGATGCGCGTGTTGCCGATGTCGATCAAAAGAGCCATGGATCAGCGCGCAGCTCGCAGGCTCACCTCGCCCGAAGCGAAGCGACGGAGCTCGCCGTTGACGTCGACGAGCAGCGTGCCGTCCACGTCGACGCCGCGAGCCCGCCCAAACGTCGTCTCGGCGCCGCTCATCACCCGCACCGGCGCGTCGGCGAGCGTATCCAGCTTGTGCCATTCCTCGGCGAACGGTTCGAAACCCTTCGTGCCGAACGTCTGCAGCATCCGCGTCACCTCTTCCACCAGCACCGCGATCAGCGCGTTACGCGGCGGAGTGCGGTCGCGCATGATCTCGTGCACGTCGGCGATCAGCGCGGCCTGCTGCTCGGCTAGTGTGATGCGCACGGCTGCCGGCATCCGCATGTTGATACCGATACCGATGATGACCTGCGCAGGTCCCGCCGACTCGCCGCGCATCTCGATCAAAATTCCGCCGAGTTTGCGCTGCTGCCAGATGAGGTCGTTCGGCCACTTCAGGCCGACGCCTTCGATGCCGAGACGCTGGAACGCGCGCACGGCTGCGACGCCGACCGCGAGGCTCAAGGCCGAGAACGTCGGCGGCGCTTCGAGGAACTGCCAGCCCAGCGACATGCAGATCCCCGAACCGAACGGCGCCAGCCAGCTGCGTCCGCGCCGGCCCCGGCCTGCATTCTGGATTTCCGCGACACAGACATGCGTCGTGCCCGGCGGGTTGGCTGCGTGCTCCGCGATGTAGCGGTTGGTCGAATCCACCGTGAGCAGAACATCCAGCGGCCGCACGAGCTCGCGCGACTGCGCCGACATCTCCGCGAGGATGGCATTGCGGTCGAGCAGGTCGACCGCGCGCGGCAATCGATACCCCTGCCGGGGCACGGATTCGATGTTGACGCCCATTGCCTGCAGGGTGCGGATCAGCTTCCAGATGCCGCCACGCGAAATTCGCAATCGCTTCGCCAGGCGCTCGCCCGAATGGAATTCGCCGGTTGCCAGCAGCGCGAGCAGCCGCGCACGGCGCGCCGGCGTCGGGGACGGCTTGCTGGGCCGTTTCTTCGGACGACGTTTGGGACGACTCTGGG
>DATENH010000276.1:0-2870 GCA_035275145.1 Steroidobacteraceae bacterium
GTGCGTGAGGCGCACCGCGGATTCGGTCTTGTTGACGTGCTGGCCGCCGGCGCCGCTCGAACGATAGACGTCGGTGCGCACATCCGCCGGGTTGATCTGGATGTCGATGTCGTCGTCGATCTCCGGCGAGACGAACACCGACGCGAACGACGTGTGGCGCCGCGCATTCGAGTCGAACGGCGACTTGCGCACCAGGCGATGCACGCCGGTCTCGGTCCGCAGCCAGCCGTACGCGTAGTCGCCGGTGAAGTTGACGCTCGCGCCCTTGATGCCGGCAACTTCGCCGTCGCTGACGTCGATGACTTCGGTCTTGAAGCCGTGCTGCTCGCCCCAGCGCAGGTACATGCGCAACAACATCTGCGCCCAGTCCTGCGCCTCGGTGCCGCCCGCTCCCGCCTGGATGTCGAGGAATGCGCTGTGCGAATCCATCTGGCCGGGAAACATGCGCTTGAATTCGAGCTGCTTGACGTCGCGCTCGAGCGTCGCGAGATCGCGCTCCACCGACTGCGCGGTGGACTCGTCGTTCTCTTCAACAGCCAGGTGCAACAGCTCGCCGGCGTCCTTCAGGCCATTGCTCACGCGATCGAGCGTGGCTACGACCTGCTCCAGGCGGGCGCGCTCGCGCCCCAGCTCCTGGGCCTTGTCCGGCGTGTTCCAGATCGCGGGGTCTTCCAGCTCCCGGCTTACCTCGGTGAGCCGCTCGCTCTTGGTCTCGTACTCAAAGAAACCTCCTCAGCGCTTCATTGCGCTCGGTGAGGTCTTCGAGAGAACGGCGGATTTGATTCGTTTCCATGGCGAGGGGAGAAAACTGCGGGCGGCGGATGGTAGCACGCTACAACACCCGCAAATACTCGACCACCAGCTGCACCTTCTCCAGCCCGTTGTACTGATTCACGTCCAACCGATACGCCAGCTCCACCCGCGCCTCCGGCTGCACCTGCGGTGCATCCGCATCGTCGAAATGCCGGAACGCGATCGCCTCGCACAGACACCCCTCGCCGTCCTGCAGATCGAGCTTGAGGTGCCGCTCGCCGATCACCCGCGTCGCGCGCACCTCGAAACAATCGTCGAAGACCGGCTCGGGAAACGCCTGACCCCAGGGTCCGGCTGCCTGCAACAACCGCACGACATCGAGCGTGCGCTCGCGGCCGCTGAGCGCGCCGTCCGAGTGCACGACGCCGACCGCATCTTCGACCGTCATCCAGCGTCGCACTTCCGCATCGAACGCGGCGCGGAAATCCTCCAGCGCCGCAGCACGCAACGTGAGTCCCGCCGCCATCGCGTGCCCGCCGAACTTGTCGACGAGATCGGGATGCCGAACGGTGACCGCATCGAGCACGTCGCGGATGTGCACACCGTCGACCGAACGCGCCGAGCCCTTCAACGTCGTTGCATCGGCTCGCGCCAGCGCGATCACGGGCCGATGCACGCGATCCTTCACGCGCGAAGCCACGAGACCGACGACGCCCTGATGCCAGGTCTCGTCGAACAGGCACAGCCCGAGGGGCAGCGTCGGATCTTCGGCGCGCATGTCCTCGATGGCGAGCATCGCCTCCTGCTGCATCTGCAGCTCGAGCTCGCGCCGATCGTGATTCAGTTGCGCCAGCCGCGCCGCGAGCGCGCGCGCGGAGTCGAGATCGTCGGCCAGCAGGCACTGGATGCCGATCGTCATGTCGTCGAGCCGGCCGGCGGCATTCAGCCGCGGCCCGATCTGATAGCCGAGGTCGGAGGCGAGCGCCGCCGCCGGCACCCGATTGGAGCTTTCCAACAGCGCGCGCAACCCAGCGCAGCAACGGCCCGCACGGATGCGTCGCAACCCCTGATGCACGAGCACGCGATTGTTGCGATCCAGCGGTACCAGGTCCGCGACCGTGCCGAGCGCAACCAGGTCGAGCAGGTCCGCAACCGGGGCGTCGCCTGCGTGCAGTCCGCGCGTCTGCATCTCGCGCGTCAGCGCTGCCATCAGATAGAACGCAACGCCGACTCCGGCGAGCGCCTTGCTCGGGAAAGAATTGCCCGGCGCGTTCGGGTTGACCAGTGCCGTCGCAGTCGGCAGCGTCGGCGGCGCGAGATGGTGATCGGTGATCAGCGTGTCGATGCCGAGCGCGCGCGCCTCGTCGACACCCGCATGACTGGAGACGCCGTTGTCGACCGTAACGATCAGCGCCGGCTTGCCCTGCGCTGCCAGCCGCACGATCTCCGGGGTCAGCCCGTAGCCGTACTGAAAGCGATTCGGCACCAGGAAATCGACCGCGGCGAAACCGAGGCGGCGCAGTTGCCGCACCACCAGCGCAGTGCTGGTCGCGCCGTCGGCATCGAAGTCGCCGATCACGACGACAGCGCTGCGCTTCTGGAAGTGAGCGCAGAGCAATTCAACTGCGGCAGCGACGCCATCGAGCCGACCGACCGGGACGAGCTGATTCAAGCCCAGGTCGAGCTCGCTCGCGAGGCGCACCCCGCGCGCAGCATACAACCGGCGCAGTAACGGATGCAGGTCGCCGGCCAGCGCATCGACGTCAATGCCATCGCGGCGACGAATCGTTCGATTCAACATCCGGCCCACTCCGCCGGTGCCCGCTGACCGCGCCAGAACTTCAACAGGGAGGGCCGCGCCACAGTGACGACGCAGCGGTCGATCACGATTTCCAACCGGCCGAGCACACCAGCGGCGAGCGCGCGACTCAACGGTGCGAGCCACGCGGCCTCGAGCGCGTCCACATCATCCGCCGCGACGACGGCGACCGCGCGCGAGCGCAGCCTCGCAAGCATCGCCTGCGCGTCGGGGGGAGCGGCAGTCACGTCGCCATCGTTCAAGCGATAGATTCCTCGCAGGTACAGATCGTCGCCGAAAGCCTGCGGCAAAGCGTAGC
>DATENH010000277.1:0-14448 GCA_035275145.1 Steroidobacteraceae bacterium
GAAGCAGATGGACGAGCTGATCCACAAGCCGCACGGCATCATCCTGGTCACCGGCCCGACCGGCTCCGGCAAGACCACGACGCTGTACTCGGCGCTCGAGCGCATCAACGACAACACCCGCAACATCCTGACGGTCGAGGATCCGATCGAGTACTACATCGACGGCATCGGCCAGACCCAGGTGAACACCAAGGTCGAGATGACCTTCGCCCGCGGCCTGCGCGCGATCCTGCGCCAGGACCCGGACGTGGTGATGGTCGGCGAAATCCGCGACCTCGAGACCGCGCACATCGCCGTGCAAGCCTCGCTCACCGGCCACCTGGTGCTTTCGACGCTGCACACGAACACCGCCGTCGGCGCTGTCACGCGCTTGCGTGACATGGGCGTCGAACCGTTCCTTCTTTCCTCCAGCCTCATCGGCGTGCTGGCGCAGCGCCTCGTGCGCGTGCTCAATCAGGACAGCAAGGAAGCGTACGTCGCGGGCGAATACGAGCGCCGGCTGCTCAACGTGCCGAACAGCTCGCCGTCACCGACCTTGTATCGCCCCGGCGCCGATTCGAACCAGGGCTTCAAGGGACGCACCGGTATCTACGAGCTGGTGCTCGTCGACGACACGATGCGTACGATGATTCACGACGGCGCCGGCGAGCACGAGCTCGACAAATACGCGCGCACCCTGACACCCAGCATCCGCGACGACGGCCGTGCGAAGATCATGTCCGGCACGACGACGATCGAAGAAGTGCTGCGCGTGACGCGCGAGGACTGATTGGGCGCATTCGAGTACACAGCGGTTGACGCCACAGGGCGGGAGCGCAAAGGCGTTCTCGAAGGCGATACCGCACGTGCAGTTCGTCAGATGTTGCGCGACCAGAGCCTGCTGCCGCTCTCGGTCAGCGAGGTGCTGCAGACCGAAACCCGTCGCGAGCGCCAGCAATTCTCGCTGCGCCGGGGCATCTCGGCGGCCGATCTCTCCCTGCTGACCAGACAGATCGCGACGCTGGTGCACTCGGGCTTGCCGCTCGACGAAGCGTTGATGGCGGTTTCGGAGCAGACCGAGCGGCCGCGCATCCGCAGTATCGTGATGGGCGTGCGTGCCAAGGTCATGGAAGGTCACTCGCTCGCCGACGGCCTGTCGGACTTCCCAGCCGTGTTTCCCGAGCTGTATCGCGCCACCGTTTCGGCGGGCGAGCAGTCAGGCCACCTGGACACGGTGCTGGAGCGGCTCGCGGACTACACCGAGAGTCGTGAGCAAATGCGCAGCCGCACGTTGGCGGCAATGCTCTACCCCGTGCTGCTGTTCGTCGTTTGCGTCGCGATCGTGGCGATGCTGCTGACGTTCGTCGTACCGAAGATCGTCAAGCAGTTCGAGAATTCGAAGACCGAGTTGCCGTTCCTGACGCAGATCCTGATCGCGATCTCCGACTTCCTGCGCCATTGGGGGCTGCTGACCCTCGTCATCGTCATCCTTGCGTTCGTGGCCTTCTTCCGCTGGCTGCGCGACCCGGCCGCCCGCCGCCGCTTCCATGCGTTCTTACTGCGCCTGCCGTTGATCGGCAGGGTGGTTCGCGGCAACAACACCGCACGCTTCGCGCGCACCTTCTCGACGCTCACCTCCAGCGCAGTGCCGGTGCTGGAGGCGATGCGCATCGCCGGCGAGGTCGTGACGAACCTGCCGATGCGGGACGCCGTGCAGGACGCCGCAGCGCGAGTGCGCGAAGGGGCACCCATCGGCCGCTCGCTCGGGACCTCGAAAATGTTTCCGCCGATGATGATTCACCTGATCTCGTCGGGCGAAACCAGCGGCGACCTGGAGACAATGCTGGATCGAGCCGCCACGAACCAGGAGCGCGAGATGGATTCGATCCTCGGCGCCGTGGTCGGCCTGCTCGGGCCGTTGATGATTCTCGTCATGGGCGGGCTCGTGCTGCTGATCGTGCTCGCGATGCTGCTGCCGATTTTCCAGCTCAATCAACTCATTAAATGACGCGCGGCGCGTTGCCCAAAAGTCGCTATTGCGGGACGGCACGCGACCTCTTATATAGTCGCCAACTCCACGCAACCGCCGTCGAAGGCGCACGCCACTTGTGTGATGAGCGAGAAGCCGGAATCCGAAGAGTTCGACGATGAAGAAGACGACGGCAGTGCCGTCGACTCCGACGATCTCGACGTCGATCACCTCATCGCCGACCTCGACAAGCGCAAGAAGACCGTCGTGAAAGCCGGCGAGCCGGCGTGGCGGCGCCTGGAGCGCATCCGCGAAGAGCGCCAGACCGCCGAGCAGCTGTCGGATTTCGACGACTACGACATCGACGAAACCGACGGCGAGCTGAAGCCCAAGGGCAACAGCAAGTAGCGGAACTGCCCCGAACGCGCGCCCGTTGCTCCAACGGATGCGCGCCACCCGTGCCAAGAAGGACGAGAGCTCGCTCGCCGAGACCCGCGAGCAGGCAGCTCATTGTCGTGCCTGCCCTTTGTGGAAAGACGCCACGCAGACCGTGTTCGGCGCCGGTCCCCAACGGGCGCGCGTCGTGCTCGTCGGCGAGCAGCCCGGCGACCAGGAAGATCGCAGCGGCGAGCCGTTCGTCGGGCCCGCCGGCAAGCTCCTCGACCGGGCGCTGACCGACGCGGCGATCGACCGCAAGGCCACGTACGTGACGAACGCCGTCAAACACTTCAAGTTCGAGCTGCGCGGCAAGCGGCGCATCCACAAGAAGCCGAACGAGCTCGAGATCAGCGCGTGTCATCAATGGCTCGAACGCGAGCTCGAGCTGATCCACCCCGCTCTGATCGTCGCGCTCGGCGCGACGGCCGCGCGGGCAGTTTTCGGACGCGCCACGGCGATCGAGAAGAATCGTGGGCACATCATTCGCGGCCCGAGCGCGCAGGGTCCCTACGCAGCTGACCTGCTCGTGACCGTGCACCCGTCATTCCTGTTGCGCGTGCCGGACGAGGACCGCGACCAGGCCTACGAGCGCTTCGTCGCCGATCTGAAGCTCATCCGCCCGTACGCGTCATAGCTGCATCTCCTTCGACGCCCAGGTCCTGACACTGCCTTCGTGCAGGACCGCATACACCGCGTCGCGCAGCTCGTTCGCCTCTGCCGAGGTGAGCGTGCGGTCCAGGTCGCGGATGACCAGCCGCAGCAACACATTCTTCTGATGCGGCGAAATTCCCAGCCGGCGGCGAGCAGCGAGCGACAGCTCCAGGTACGAGGTCTCGGACAGCACCTCGACGGATTCGATGCTGCCGCTTGCGGCTGCAAGACTGGACCGGACCCGGTCGCCAAGCTCTTCCGCGTTGGCCTCGGACGCAACCGCGATCGACAGGTCGCGATAGATCGGCGGCTGCGACGACACCTCGCGATACGGCTGCAGGTCGAGCATCTGCGCCTGGATTCGCGGATCGCTCGAGCGCAGCGCGCGAATGTCGTCGATGCTCTTGCGGAGCATGAGCATGCGGTCGAGGCCGATGCCCATGGCCAACCCGGAGGCTAACCCGGAGGCCAGTCCTGCACCGGCGAGCAGCTCGGGATGCGCACGGCCGCACTCCAGGATTTCGACCCAGCGCCCCTGCACGTTGCCGTACACCTCCAGCCCGTCGAGCGTGTAGGGATGCACGGCCGGCTCGAGCCGCAGAGGCACGCCAGGCAGCATCGCACCCGCCACTGTTTCGATCATCGCTACCAGGGCGTCCCGCGTCAGAGGACGTTGCGAGATGCGCCACAGATCGAGCTGATGCGGCTCGCCGACGTGCAGCCGATCGATCGCATCGCGCCGGTAGGTCAGACCGGGGCATGCGAGCAGCACGTCTTGGTAGTTCGCCGGAGCGATCATGCGCAGCGCTCGCGGAATCATCGCGGAGGTCTGCGTGCGCAGGAGCAGCTCTGGCGTCAGGTAACGCGTGTAGCGCGCGTCGCGAGATGCACCGTCGGGTGGATAGCCGAGGTCGTCGTAGTTATCGGCCGATGGAACCAGCGGCGGCGCGCGATACACGACGACGGGACAGTTCCAGGCCGCCCGAAGCGCGTCGAGCGCGTGTTGAACGAGAAGCTGCATCGCATGCGGCCCGAGCGCCGCGTCCGTCAGGTCGCGCAGCGACAGCAGTCGGCCGTAGGCGTGTGAATCGAGAAGTTGCGTAGTCATTTCGACACCTGTGAAATTCGGTTGAGGGCGCCGCACACGCGCGGCGAACGCAGACGAACCCCCGGACCGGTTCAGGCGGTCTGGGCTACGCGAGGTGAGACTGAGGGAACGAGTGAGTTGCTAGCGCACGATCGCGACGCCCGACGCCTGGAACAGGCCGGGGCCGGTAAATCGAAACGTAAACAGTTGTGCGCGCAACGAAGACATGGCGCCGAATGTAGCGTCAGGCGGGGCGGAAGTCGAGTCGACCGACCGACGGCACGCAGAAAATGTCGATTGGCGTCGAGCGCCCGCGCAAAACCAGTGCCGGCAACGCCAGCGCCCCGATGCTCACGCCGTGCTCGTCGAGCGAATGCTTCACGGCGTCGGAGAACAGCATCTCCCCTGCCCTCGCCCGCTGGCCGAGCCGCGAGGCGACGTTCACCGTGTCGCCGATGATCGTGTAGTTCATGTACGTGGCCGAGCCGACGTTGCCCGCGATGACTTCGCCGACGTTGATGCCGATGCCCAGTCCGGTCTCGACGTGGAAGCGCTCGCGCCATTGCTCGGCGAGCACTGCGAACTTGTCGAGCATGCGACGCGCCGCCGCGATTGCACGGGCACTGCCGTCCGCCTGTTCGATCGGCACGCCGAAGCCGACCATGAGGCCGTCGCCGGCCATGTTGAAGACGGTGCCGTCGTACTCGAAGGTGATGTCGGTCAGCAACGCGAAGAACTCGTTGAGCAGCCCGACGACCTCGACCGGGTTGAGTTGCTCGGAGATTGCAGTGAAGCCGCGCATGTCGGCGAACATCACGGCGGCCCGCGTCCGCACCTGCGTCTGCCCGAGCGTGAAGTCGCGCAGCTGCGGATCGGACAGAATCTTGTCGGCGAGCTTCGGCGAAATGTAACGGCGGAACGCCGCGCGAATCAGCTCGCGCTGCTGAACTTCCTGAGAGAGCTGCTCCGCGGCGAGCTGGCGGCGCGCGGCGCTCACGCGCAACAGCGCGTGGACGCGTACCAGGAATTCCTCGCGCCGGACCGAGTGAGTCAGAAAGTCATCGACTCCAGCCTCGAAAGCCGCCAAGCGCTGCTTCGCCGATTTTGCGAGCGCCAGCAGCGGCAACAGTACCGTGGCGGGATTGGCCTTGAGCAGGCCGCAGATCATGGTGAGCGTTTGCGCATCCAGCTCGGCATCGATGACGAACAGGTCCGGCGCCCGCCGTGCCACGCTCGCCAGCACCTGCTCCGGCGTCACGACGTCGTCGATGACGATGTCGGAGCCGTCGATGAGGCGCGCAAGCAGATTGCGGTTCGCGGCACTCGCGCCGATCACCAGCGTGCGATACGTAACGGACATTCCCCTCAACCCCTCGAACCGGCGGGCTGGCGGGGCCAGCCCGCCAGCTGCTTCTTCTTAATTCTTGATCAGTCCGGCCACGAACTCCTGTACCGGCATCTGCTCCAGGCGCGTCCGGTCGGCGAACAGCGCTTTGATCGATTCGGTCTGCTTCGACGTGAAGTGCTGCGCAACCGACGCCTCGAACTTCTTGACCAGCACCGGCATGCCTTCGGCGCGGCGCTTGCGATGCCCGATCGGATAATCCACTGCAACGCGCGCCGTCGAGCTGCCGTCGCGGAAGAATACCTGCACCGCGTTGCCGATATACCGCTTGTCGGCTGCGTAGTATTCCTGGGTGAATTGCGTGTTCTCGCGCACCTGCATGAGGCCGCGCAGCGCGTCGACGCGCGCGTCGTTCGCAATGTTGTCCTCGTAATCCGCAGCGGTGAGACGGCCGAAGATCAACGGGATCGCCACCATGTACTGGATGCAGTGATCGCGATCTGCCGGATTCGCGAGCTTGCCGGTCTTGTCGATGATGCGCACGCCGGGTTCCTGCGTCTCGATGACGATGCGCTCGATCTGGTCCAGTCGATTCGCGACCTGCGGATGCAGCGTCATCGCCGCCTCGACCGCCGTCTGCGCGTGAAACTCCGCCGGATACGAGATCTTGAACAGCACGTTCTCCATGACGTAGCTGCCGAGACCCTGTGGGTACGAGAGCGCCTTGCCTTTGAACAGGACGTCCTGGAAGCCCCAGGTCTTCGCACTCAGCGCCGACGGATAACCCATCTCGCCGGTCAGGGAGATCAGCGCGTGGCGTACCGCGCGGCTCGTGGCGTCGCCCGCGGCCCAACTCTTGCGCGAACCGGTGTTCGGAGCGTGACGATAGGTCCGCAGCGCACCGCCGTCGATCCAGGCGTTCGAGACGGCATTGATGACTTGGTCGCGCGTGCCGCCGAGCATCGCGGCGGCAACTGCCGTCGAAGCGATGCGGACCAGCAGCACGTGATCCAGACCGACGCGATTGAAACTGTTCTCCAGCGCGGTGACGCCCTGAATCTCGTGCGCCTTGATCATTGCCGTCAGCACGTCGCGCACGACCAGGCCCTTGGCACCTTTAGCTGCGTTGCGACGCGAGATGTAGTCGGCGACAGCGAGGATCGCGCCGAGGTTGTCGGAAGGATGGCCCCACTCCGCCGCGAGCCACGTGTCGTTGAAGTCGAGCCAGCGGATCATCGTGCCGATGTTGAAGGCCGCCTGCACGGGATCGAGCTCGTACGACGTACCCGGAACGCGCGCGCCGCCCGGCAGCGTCGCTCCCGGAACGACCGGTCCCATCAGCTTCGTGCATGCCGGGTACTGCAGCGCCTGGAATCCGCAGGCGAGCGTATCCATGAGGCAGTAGTACGCGGTTTCGTAAGCTGCCTTGCTGTCGATGCGATAAGACAGCGCGTAGTCGGCGATGTCGGTGAGAACTTTGTCGGGAGCGGGTCGTTCGGCGGATTTGTAATCGTGGGTCGACATAGGGAGCGTCAGTTCCTGGTTTTCTGGTCGAAAGCGGCCAAGGCCCTTTCGACAACTCCGTCAAAAGGCGCGACTTTTGCCGGCGTGTTCACTTTCTGTCGTCGAGCGGCACGAACTTCAGGTTCTCCGGCCCGGTGTAGTTGGCGCTCGGACGAATGATCTTGCCGTCGATGCGCTGCTCGATGACATGCGCCGCCCAGCCGGTGGTGCGCGCGATGACGAACAGGGGCGTGAACATCGCGGTCGGCACGCCCATCAGGTGATAGGACACCGCCGAATACCAGTCGAGGTTCGGAAACATGTTCTTCGCCTGCTTCATGACCGCTTCGAGGCGCTCGGCGATCGAAAACATCTTGGTGTCACCGCTGCTGTCGGCGAGCCGGCGCGCAACGGTCTTGATGACCTCGTTGCGCGGGTCGGAGATCGTGTAGACCGGGTGGCCGAAGCCGATGATCACTTCCTTGTTCGCGACGCGCGCCCGGATGTCCTGGTCTGCCTGATCGGGCGTCTCGTAGCGCTGCTGGATCTCGAAAGCGACTTCGTTCGCGCCGCCGTGCTTCGGACCGCGCAACGCGCCGATCGCGCCAGCGATCGCCGAGTACATGTCGGCACCGGTGCCCGCGATGACTCGAGCAGTGAAGGTCGAAGCGTTGAACTCGTGCTCGGCGTAGAGGATCAGCGACGTGTGCATCGCGTGCACCCAGTCGCGCGAAGGCTTCTCGCCGTGCAGAAGATGCAGGAAGTGACCGCCGATCGAATCGTCTTCGCTCTCGACGTCGATACGCTTGCCTGCATGGCTGTAGTGGTACCAGTAGACCAGCATCGAGCCGAGGCTCGCGATCAAGCGGTCGGCGATGTCGCGCGCGCCGGCCGAACTGTGATCGTCCTTCTCCGGCAGCACGCAGCCGAGTGCGGAAACGCCCGAGCGCATCACATCCATCGGATGGCTCGCCGCTGGTAGCTGCTCGAGCACGCCGCGGACGGCGACCGGCAATGTGCGCAGGCGAACCAGCTTCTCTTTGTAGGCCGCCAGCTCGGAATGGTTCGGCAGTTTGCCGTGGATCAACAGGTGCGCGATCTCTTCGAACTCGCAGCTCGCCGCGACGTCGAGAATGTCGTAGCCGCGATAGTGCAGATCGTTGCCGGTGCGCCCGACCGTGCACAGCGCCGTGTTGCCCGCGACCACGCCGGACAGCGCGACCGACTTCTTCGGCCGAAAGCCGGGAGTTACTTCGCTCATGGCTCGTTCACGTCTGGGGTTGCCTTCCGAACAACTCGTCGAGCTTGCGCTCGTACTCGTGATAACCGAGCACTTCGTACAATTCCGTGCGCGTCTGCATCGTATCGAGCGCCGCCTTCTGCGTGCCTTGCGTACGAATCGTGCCGTAAACCTTTTCAGCCGCGCGGCTCATCGCGCGGAATGCCGACAGCGGATAGAGCACGAGCCCGACGCCAACCGACGCCAGCTCGGCGACAGTGAACAGCGGCGTCTTGCCGAACTCGGTGATGTTGGCGAGCACCGGAACTTTCACTGCGGAGGTGAACTGGCGGTACTCATCGAGCGTCGCCAGCGCTTCCGCGAAGATCATGTCAGCGCCGGCCGCGACGTAGCGCTGCGCGCGCTCGATTGCAGCAGCCTGACCTTCGACGGCGTGCGCATCGGTACGCGCCATGATGACGAAGGAGTCATCGCTCCGGCCGTCGACTGCGGCCTTGATGCGATCTGCCATCTCATCCGCGCCGACGAGCGCCTTGCCGGGACGATGACCGCAGCGCTTGGCCTGAACCTGGTCTTCCAGGTGGATGCCGCCGGCACCGGCACGGCTCAGCTCGCTGGTCGTGCGGGCGATGTTGAATGCGGCGCCCCAGCCGGTATCGGCGTCGACGAGCAGCGGCAACTCGGTGGCACCGGCGATGCGACGCACGTCTTCGCAGACGTCGTTGAGACTGGTGATGCCGAGATCGGGAAGTCCGAAGGAAGCATTCGCGACGCCGGCACCCGAAAGGTACAGAGCGCGAAAGCCGGCGCGCTGCGCCAGAAGGGCACTGTAGGCGTTGATTGCACCGACGACCTGCAGGGGTCGTTCTTCTGCCACGGCTGCCCGCAGCCGGGCGCCAGCCGGAATCGTCATTCGCTCTCCGTAAGAACCACGCGTGGACGGCGGCGCATCGTAAACGAAAACGGGCCTGACGGCACTGCCGTCAAGCCCGTGTAACTGCACTAAGGCAGATGCTTAAGCCGTTGCGACCTGGATGCGGCGCGGCTGCGCTTTCGGCTGCTTCGGAATCGTCACTTCGACGATGCCGTTGCGGCCGCTGGCACGCACGCCTGCAGCATCCACAGTGTCAGGCAATGTGAAGCGCCGATGGAAGCGGCCATGCGGGCGCTCCACGCGGCTGCGCTGCACGTCCTTGCCGGTGGCATCCTTGGCACGCTCGCCGCTGAGGCTGAGCAGGCCGTTGTCGAGCGTGATCTCGACTGCCTCGAGCTCCACGCCGGGAACGTCCAGCTTCAACACGAAGCGATCCGCGTACTCCTCGATGTCCGCCTGGGGAATCCAGTCGGCCGTCGCTGCAGAGGTTGCCGCGTCGCGGTCCACCTCGGCGTCGAACAGACGATTGATCTGCCCGTGCAACTGATTGAGCACACTCCAGGGCTCGTAGCGAATGAGTGTCATGGTCGTAATCTCCAAAAATCAAAAAGTGACTGCCGTTCCATGACGCGGGCCGTTGGGTCACGCGCCGATGAGCCGATACATAGGGCGGGCGTTATCCATTTCAAGGCGAGTACACTGCGAATCACGATGCCTGCCTGCCGTTTCGCCCCCCTGCTCCTGGCCCTGTTGCTCCTCACTCCGAGTGCCGCGATGACAGCAGCACCGCACTATTACGACGTCACCTATCGCGCGCACTTCCGCCCGGAGACGGGCATGGTCGACATGGAGATCGCTCTCGGCGGCGAGCGCCTGCCGAGCCGCATCGTGCTGCACGTCGATTCGCGCCGGCACAAGAAATTCACGTCGACGGATCCGTTGCAGAAGGAGCCGTCGCAGGTAACGTGGCAGCCGCAGGGACACATGTCGAAGCTGCACTATCAGTTCGTCGTCGATCACGAACGCTCGCCGCAGCACTACGACTCGCGCATGACTGCGGATTGGGCGATCTGGCGTGCCGAGAAGATGGTGCCGCGCGCGAGCGTGACGGCGCGCAAGAGTCTGCATTCGCGCGCGACGCTCGAGTTCGAGGTGCCGCAGGGATGGACGGTCGCAACACCGTACGGGTCGGTCGGCGAGCTGCGCTACTCGATCGACGATCCGACGCGGCGCTTCGATCAGCCGGAGGGCTGGATGCTGGCGGGCAAGCTCGGCAGCCGCAACGACAAGATCGGCAGCATGCGCGTCGTAGTAGCGGCGCCGGCCGGCGACAGCGTACGCCGCCAGGACATGCTCGCATTCCTCAAGTTCACGCTGCCGCCCATGCAGGAGGTCTTTCCGCAGCTTCCGCCGCGTCTGTTGATCGTCTCGGCCGGCGATCCGATGTGGCGCGGCGGCCTGTCCGGACCTGCATCGATGTTCCTGCATTCCGATCGGCCGCTGATCAGCGAGAACCGCACCAGCACGCTGCTGCACGAGCTCGGGCACATCGCGCTCGGCATTCGGGCGGACGAGGAAAGCGACTGGATCGTGGAAGGGCTCGCCGAGCACTATTCGCTGGAAACCTTGCGGCGCTCCGGCAGCATCAGCGAGCAGCGGTACAAGCAGGCGCTGAAGCATCTGGCGCAGTGGGCGAAACGCTCGCCGACATTGTTTGCCGCGCAATCCACGGGGCCGACGACGGCACGAGCAGTGCTCGCATTGCGCGCCGCCGATGCTGAGATTCGCAGCGCGACGGCCGGCGAGGCGAGTCTCGACGACGTGGCACGCAAGCTCGCGAGCGAGCACGGTACGGTGAGCCTGGTGCGGCTGCAGAAGGCAGCACAAGCAGTTGCCGGCCGACCGCTGCGATCGCTCGAACGCGAGCAGCTCCTCAAGCCGGTCGCGTCGCCGACTCCTGCACGAGACGGGTGATCTGCATCGCTGTCTCGAGCGCGCGCAGTCCGTCTTCGCCGCTCACGACCGGAGGACCGCCGTCGCGCACGGAGCGCAGGAACGCCTCGATCTCGGCCAGCAGCGCATCGCCCTGGTCGAACGAATCTTCCTCGATCGATACCTGCGCCGGCGATTCGACCGGCGCCGCATCTTTCTTGCGGATCACCGTCAGGATCTTCTGCTGCAGGTCGATCGAAAGGTAAGCGTCGTCCTGGAAGATGCGCAGCTTGCGCTCCTGCTTCATGCTGATGCGGCTGGCGGTCGTGTTCGCCACGCAGCCGCCGTGGAAACGAATGCGCGCGTTGACGATGTCGATCTCGTTGGAGAACACGCTCGCACCGACGGCGTCGATGCTCTCGATCGGCGCACCCACCAGCTCCTGGATCAGATCGATGTCGTGGATCATGAGATCCAGCACGACGCTCACATCCGTGCCGCGCAGTTTGAACGGCGCGAGCCGGTGCGATTCGACGAAGCGCAGCTCCTTCAGCCGGCCGGCGGCAGCGAGGATCGCTGGGTTGAAACGTTCGAGATGGCCGACCTGCAGCGTACAGCCGTTCGCCCGCGCGACATCGATGAGCTCGCGCGCTTCCGCGACCGTCGTTGCAATCGGCTTTTCGACGAGCACGTGAATCCCGCGCTCGAGCAGCGCGCGACCGATGGAATGGTGCAGCGGCGTCGGCACGGCAAGACTCACCGCATCCACCTGGTCGAGCAGCTCGCGATAGTCACCGACGGCTGGCACGCCGAGCTCGGTGCCGACCTTCGAGGCGGCGGCCGCATCCGCATCCACGACCGCGACGAGTCGCGACTGCGCGAGTTGCGCGTACTTCTGCGCGTGAAAGCGTCCCAAGTAACCCACGCCGATCACGGCTGTGCGCGTGGGAGCTCGTGCGTCGGACCCAGCGGTCATCGGTGCCCCGTCCTCGTTGCGAGGCGCGATGATATCCTCAATTCATGAATCGACCCCTTGCCGAGCCCCCTCCCGCCGACACGGATGCCGCTGAAGTTCCCGGCCACCGCTACCGACGGCGCGTGCGTTTCGAAGTGATCTTCGCGAGCATCTGGCTCGCCATCGGAATCTTCGCGCTCCCGGCTGCCATCTTCGCGGTTGGCGGTGCACTGCTCGGGCCGTACGGCGATACCGACAGACTCGGCCGCTTCTACGGCGACTTCTTCGGCGATCTGGCCGAGCCGTCGTTACGCGCCTGGGCCCTGGCGCTGGGACCGCTCGCCCTCATTTCGATCCTGCGCCTGGTCTTCGCGGGCGCCGGCCGCGGACCGGAGGCCCCGAAAACCCCGCCGACCGAACCTGCCGCCGCACCTCGGCGCGGTCACGAAGAGGCTCGCCGCGTCGAGCCGCGCGTCAGCGCCGAATGACCCGAAGCACGACCCGCCGACTAAGAGTGTGATTCCCCTCACAAATCCCGCGGTTGGGGATTTCCCCGCACGGTCGCGCGTGTAATCCTGCGGCTCACAAGAAGAAACGATCCTGTTGATTTGGTTGGCGGTTCGGGAAGACATATGTGGTTCGCCAAATGGTTTGGCGGGCGTAACGAGGTCGAGGACGCAGACGACGAGCCAGCGCGCTTCAATGCGCCGCCGACTCGGCCCGCTCAAAAGTCCGACACGACGATCGTCCGCAAGAGCAAGACGGGAAGCGTCAAAGGCTTCGATCCGTACAACAGCGGTGCGTTCGAAAAACGCAACGCCTGGGAAAAAGTCAGCAAGCGCTGACAAGTACCGTCGCGCGCTCTCCAGTACATATCCCACGGCCTTTTGGGGGTTTTCCCCATGTCCCGCCGCTCACCGCGGCCAGTAAAAAGCCGTTATGCCCGCGACCACCAGCCACATGGCGCCATGCGCCAGCCAGCGCCAGCGTGTGCTTTTCAGCAGGCCAAGCAGGCTCGCGCCGGAGACGGCAGCCAGCAGGGCGAACAGCGCGCTGCTGCGAACCAGGACGGGGAATTCCGCGCGCATCTGCGGATACTCTCCCTGCAAGACCAGGAAGATGACCAGCACGCCCGCCAGGCCGAACGTGATGGCAGCGGCCGAGCCGAACACGATAGCGTTCAGGACTGCGAGCGGACGCACAATAGATTCCGAGTGGGAGCGACCTGCGCCGCAGACCTGCCTCCAGCCGTCAGACCTAGGCGTACTTGATCGCAGCCCGGGGTGTCTCTAGCCTTGCCCATAGAACGCTTCGACGTGAATTCGGGAACCTGCGGGCACGTGCCGAAATCTGTATATCGGTGTCTGCCGGCTCGCCAGATGAGGATGTGAAACAGTGTATCAGTCGTCCATGCCCGAACCTGCCCGCAAGCCCGCTCGCCCCCGCCGCGCGACGCTGCTGTTCAGTCTGCCGGCATTGCTGGTGGTGTGCGGCCTGCTCGCCGGTACGGCGCAGGCACCGGTCGCCAAGGCCGTCGCGACCGCCGATACGCAGGACCTCTCTCCGACCGAGCGTCAGCGCCGCGTCAGCAAGCTCGTCAGCAACGTGATCGAGCGCTCGCACTACCGCCAGTCGCCGATCAACGATCCGGTCTCGGCGCTGGTGCTGGACCGCTTCATCGAGCAGCTCGACGGCGGGCGCAGCTACTTCCTGGCGAGCGACATCGCCGAG
The DNA here is from genome assembly GCA_035275145.1 of Steroidobacteraceae bacterium. Taxonomy (GTDB): domain Bacteria; phylum Pseudomonadota; class Gammaproteobacteria; order Steroidobacterales; family Steroidobacteraceae; genus Steroidobacter. The sequence continues at coordinate 13,705 of DATENH010000277.1, forward strand.
TTCGAGCACTTCCGCTATCAGCTGGACGACGCCGTGGTCTCCGGGCAGCTCGAACCGGTGTTCGCGATGTTCAATCGCTTCCAGGTCCGCAACCGCGAGCGCGTCAACTACGCGCTGCAGCTCCTGAAGACCGAGCCGGATTTCACCGTCGACGAATCGTACGAGTTCGATCGCGCCAAGGCGCCGTGGGCCAAGACGCCCGACGAGCTGAACGAGATCTGGCGCAAGCGCGTCAAGAACGACGCCGTGTCGCTGATGCTCACCGAAAAGACCTGGCCGGAGGCCCGCGACATCCTGCAGAAGCGCTACGAGCGCGTTCTCAAGCGCACCGAGCAGGTCACGAGCGACGACATCTTCGAAGTGTTCATGAACGCGTTCGCGCATGTCTTCGACCCGCATTCCAGCTACTTCTCGCCGCGCAATTCCGAGGAGTACCGCATCCAGATGAGCCTGTCGTACGAAGGCATCGGTGCGTCGCTGCAGCTCGTCGACGATTACGTCACCGTGCTGAACATCCTCCCCGGCGGCGCTGCCGCGGTGGACGGCTCGCTCAACGCGAACGACCGCATCCTCGCGGTAGGCGAAGGCAAGAACGGCAAGTTCGTCGACGTGGTCGGCTGGCGTCTGGACGACGTGGTGCAGATCATTCGCGGCAAAGTAGGCACGACCGTGCGTCTGCAGATTCTCCCTGCCGGCGCTGCTCCAGGCTCGTCTGAGAAAGAGCTCGCGCTTACGCGTAGCAAG
>DATENH010000278.1:0-6706 GCA_035275145.1 Steroidobacteraceae bacterium
CGTCAGCAGATCCGCTTCCCGATACGGCTTCGCCAACACATCCGCGCCCTTCTCCGGCGCCGTGTACGACGCCGAGTATCCCGTCGCGTACAACACCGGCAACTGCGGCCTTCTCTCTCTCGCGAGTCGACCCAGCTCGAACCCGTTCATCCCCGGCATCACGATATCCGTGAACAGCAGATCGATCTCCGGCTCGCGATCGACGATGTCGAGCGCGTGCGTGCCGTTGTCTGCTTCGATCACCGTGAACTGCAGCTCCTTCAGCATCGCCGCGGTCACCGCGCGCACGCCGGCGTCGTCCTCGACGAGCAGGATCGTGCGATCGCGCCCGGAGACCTCGGCAGGTTCGGCCTCGCCCGTCACTTCTACAGGCTGAACCGTCGCCTCGCTGCGCGGCAGATACAGCTTCACGCGCGTGCCCCGATTCGGCGCGCTCTCGATCTTGACGTTGCCGCCCGATTGCTTGACGAAGCCGTACACCATGCTCAACCCGAGCCCGGTGCCGTGGCCGAGATTCTTGGTCGTGAAGAACGGCTCGACCGCGCGTTCCAGCACTTCCGCCGTCATGCCGACGCCCGTGTCGGACACCGACAGCAGCACGAAATCCCCGCGCGGGATGTCCGCGTCCTCACCGTACGAAGTCACGTTGCTCGTCTCGATCGTCAGCGTGCCGCCTTCCGTCATCGCGTCGCGAGCGTTCACGGCGAGGTTGATCAGCGAGGACTCGACCTGCGCCGGATCCGCGAGCACGTACCACAGGTTCACTTCGCCCTTGATCTCGATCTGGATCCGTTCGCCGAGCGTGCGACCGAGGAGCTTCGCGACGTTGCGACACATCTGTCCGAGATGGACAGCACTCGGCTGCAGCGGCTGCCGACGAGCGAATGCGAGCAGTCGACGCGTCAGTTCCGCGCAGCTCAGCGCGCCGGTCAGCGCCATCTCTGCGCGACCGAAGTTGCGTCCGGTGCCGCGCAATGCGCGCGCCAGCGCGTCGAGATTGCCGATCACGACGGTCAGCATGTTGTTGAAGTCGTGCGCGATGCCGCCGGTGAGCTGCCCGACCGCTTCCATCTTCTGCGCCTGGAACAGCTGTTGCTCCATCTGCCGGCGATCGGTGATGTCGAGGCAGCTGCCGAAGATTTCCTGCGGATGCCCATCGTGATCGCGAATCAGCACTGCGCGATCGAGGAACCAGCGATGCGAGCCGTCGGCGCAGACCCACCGATACTCGGTGGCCATGCCGCCGCTCGCCTGGAGCGCACCGACGTCGGCGAGCACGCGCTCGCGGTCCTCGGGATGAATGCGCTCGGGCCACAGGTCCGGGTCCTCGACGAAGCGCGCCGCCGGAAACCCGATAGCCTGTGCCATGCCTTCGCTGACGAAGCGCGGTCCGGAGAAGCGGCCCTTCAGCCGTGCGCTGTACAGCGCGATCGGCAGTGAGCGCACGATTGCGGTCTGCCGCTCCTCGATCTGCCGGAGCTGCCGCTCCGCCTCGAGCTTCTCCTGGCGGATGCGCAAGTTCTCTTCCTGCAACATGCGCTCGAGCTGCGCCTGCCGCCGCACTTCCTCGTTCTTGAGATACAGATCGACCAGCACTGCGATCTTCGAGCGCAGGATCACCGGATCGACCGGCTTGAACACGTAGTCGACGGCGCCCATCGCATAGGCGCGCGCGATGTGCTCGTCGTCCTTGTCGATGGCGCTGACGAAGATGATCGGGATGTGCCGCGAGCGCTCGCGCCGGCGGATCATCTCGGCGGTCGCGTAGCCGTCCAGGCCCGGCATGTTCGCATCGAGCAGGATCACCGCGCATTCTTCGCGCAGCAGGAAGCGCAGCGCGTCCTCGCCGGAACCCGCCTCGACGATGCGCTGCTCCAGCTCGGCGAGCACGTGCGACAGCGCGAAGCGATTGTCGGGCTCGTCGTCGACGATCAGGATCGTGGCCTTGGGCGCGACGATGCTCATGCTCAGACGCGGCCCAGCCACACGCGCATCATCGACACCAGCTGATCGGTGTCGACCGGCTTGGAGATGTATTCCGAAGCGCCCGCGGCGATGCACTTCTCGCGGTCGCCCTTCATGGCCTTCGCCGTGATCGCGATGATCGGCAGCTTGCGGAAGCGCTCGACCCGGCGGATCTGGCGCATCGTCTCGTAGCCGTCCATGTCGGGCATCATCACGTCCATCAGCACCATGTCGACGTTCTCTTCCTGCTCGAGCTGCTCGATGCCCTGGCGACCGCTCTCCGCGTGCACGACTCGCACCTGGTGCTGCTCCAGCACGCCGGTGAGCGAGAAGATGTTGCGGATGTCGTCGTCGACGATGAGCACGCGCCGCCCGGCCAGGCCCGCTTCGCGGCGGCGCGCGAGATCGATGATGCGGCGCTTGTCGTCGGCCATGTTCGCGACCTGCCGGTGCATGAACAGCGCGGTCTCGTCGAACAGCTGCTGATGCGACTCGGGCCCTTTGAGGACGAAGGACTCGACCAGGTTGCGCAGCTTCGCTTCGTCCGCGGGGCTGACGTCCTTGGCCGTGTGCACGATGATCGGCAGGCGGCCCGAGCTGTCGCGACGGATCATCTCGACCAGGTACAGACCTTCGATGTCCGGCAGCATCAGGTCGATCACGGCGCAATCGAAGCGGCGCTCTCGCAAGACTTGCAGAGCTTCGCCGCCGGTGCGCACTTGCGTGACCTTCACGTCGCCGTTGCCGATGATCTCGACGATCTGACTGCGCTGCAGGTCGTCGTCTTCCACGAGCAGCAGCTCTTTGACCGGCCGGGCGATGAACTCCTCGGTGCGCGCCAGCGCCTGCTGCAGCGTCGCGTGATCCACCGGCTTTTCCAGCACGGAGAACGCGCCCATCTGCAGGCCGCGCTCGCGCGGATCCTCGACCGAGATGATGTGAATCGGAATGTGCCGCGTATCCGGGCTGCGCTTGAGAATGTCGAGCAGCCGCCAGCCGTCCATGTCCGGCAGATTGATGTCCAGCGTGATCAGTGCCGGGTTGAACCGGCGCACCAGCGACAGCGCGCCGCTGCCGGTCGCGGAGACCACTGCCTTGAAGCCGCGATCGTGCGCCAGGTCGAGCAGGATGCGGCCGAACTTCGCATCGTCCTCGATGATCAGCAGCACGTTCTCGCCGGGCTGGATGTTCTGCCGATCGTCGGTCAGCTCGGATGGCACCAGCAGCGGCGTCGATTCACGTCCGATCACGACTTGCCCGCTCTGCTGACCGACCAGCAGCGGCCGCGAACCGTGCGCGAGCAGATTCGCGCCGAAGGCGTACGCGAGCGGCAAGTAGAGCGTGAAGCGGCTGCCCTTGCCCGGCGTGCTCTCGACGGTGATCTCGCCGCCGAGCAGGCGACAGATCTCGCGGCTGATCGACAAACCCAGGCCCGTGCCGCCGTACTTGCGGCTGGTCGTGCCGTCGGCCTGTTGGAAGGCTTCGAAGATGACGCGCAGCTTGTCGCCGGGGATGCCGATGCCGGTGTCCGTCACCGAATAAGCGACGACTGCAGCCGCGGCGTTGAGCGCTGCGTTCGCGGCATTCCAGCCGCCGTTGGCGCGGCGGATTTCCAGCTCCACGCCGCCTTCGTGCGTGAACTTGAACGCGTTCGACAGCAGGTTCTTCAGGATCTGCTGCAGCCGTTTCTCGTCGGTGATCGTGCCGACCGGCAGCTGCGGGTCGAGCCGGATCGCCAGGCTCAGGTTCTTGTCGCTCGCGATCTGCTCGAAGCTGCGTTGCAGGTTGTCGGCGATCTCGCCGAACTGCACCGTGCCGACGTCGAGCGTGACCATGCCGGACTCGATCTTCGACAGGTCGAGGATGTCGTTGATCAACGCGAGCAGCTCGCTGCCGGCGCGATGGATCGTCTGCGCGAACTCGATCTGCTTGCCGCTCAGGTTCGCCTCGTGGTTGTCCGCGAGGAGCTTCGAGAGGATCAGCAGGCTGTTGAGCGGCGTGCGCAGCTCGTGCGACATGTTCGCCAGGAACTCGGACTTGTACTTGGAGATCAGCGCGAGCTGCTCGGCTTTCTCTTCGAGCATCTTCTTGGCGCGCTCGACTTCCTGGTTCTTCGCTTCGACCTGCTTGTTCTGCCACGACAACAGGTTCGCCTTCTCCTCCAGCTCTTCGTTCTTCGCGCGCAGCTGCTCCTGCTGAGTGCGCAACAGATCTTCCGAGCGCTGCAGCGTCGTCGCCTGCTGTTCGAGGCGATCGTTGGTCGTCTTCAGCTCGCCCTGCTGGCTCTGCAGCTCCTTGGTCAGCAACTGCGATTGCGCGAGCAGCGCCTCGGTCTGCATGTTCGCAGCCAGCGTGTTGAGCACGATGCCGATGCTCTCCATCAACTGATCGAGGAACAGCGTGTGCACCGGGCTGAAGCGCTCGAACGAGGCGAGCTCCAGCACGGCCTTGACCTCGCCCTCGAACAGCGCGGGCAGGATGATGATGTTCGACGCGCGCGCTTCGCCGAGGCCGGAGCTGATGCGCATGTACTCGTGCGGCGCATCTGTCAGCAGCATCACGCGCTTGTCGGCGGCGCACTGGCCGATGAGCCCGTCGCCGAGCTTCAATCGTGGCGGCGGCCGCCGCCGGTTCGGTGCGGCGTAGCTGGCGGCGAGCTCCAGAATGTTCTCGCCATCGTGCTGACGCGAGATGTAGAACAGCGCCTGGTGCGCGTTCACGAGCGGCACGAGCTGCGACAGGATGAGGTTCGAGACGTGACGGATGTTGCGCTGGCCCTGCAGCAGACGATTGAAGAACGCGATGTTGGTCTTCAGCCAGTCCTGCTCGTTGTTCTTCTGCGTCGTGTCCTTGAGGTTGCGGATCATCTCGTTGACGTTGTCCTTGAGCGAGGCGACCTCGCCCGAGGCTTCCACCGTGACGAAGCGCGTCAGATCGCCCTTCGTGACCGCGGTCGCGACCTCCGTGATCGCGCGCACCTGCGTCGTGAGATTGGCGGCGAGCTGGTTCACGTTGTCGGTCAGGTCGCGCCACAGGCCCGCGGCACCCGGTACGCTCGCCTGGCCACCGAGCTTGCCCGCGGTGCCGACTTCGCGCGCGACGTTGGTCACCTGCGCAGCGAATGTCGCGAGCGTATCGATCATGCCGTTGATCGTGTTCGCCAGCGCCGCGATCTCGCCCTTCGCCTCCACGACCAGCTTGCGCTTGAGATCGCCGTTCGCGACGCTGGTGACGACTTCGGCGATGTTGCGCACCTGGCCGGTGAGATTCGCGGCCATCTGATTGACGTTGTCGGTGAGGTCCTTCCAGGTGCCGGCGACGCCTTCCACTTTCGCCTGGCCGCCGAGCTTGCCTTCGGTGCCGACCTCGCGCGCCACGCGCGTCACTTCGGATGCAAAGCTGTTGAGCTGGTCGACCATCGTGTTGATGGTGTCCTTCAGCTCCAGCATCTCGCCCTTCACGTCGACCGTGATCTTCTTCGACAAGTTGCCGCGCGCAATCGCGGTGGAGACCTCCGCGATGTTGCGCACCTGGCCGGTGAGGTTCGCGGCCATGTGATTGACGGAATCGGTGAGCTCCTTCCAGATGCCCGCCACGTCGCGCACGTGCGCCTGGCCGCCGAGCTTGCCTTCGGTACCGACTTCGCGAGCGACGCGCGTCACCTCGGCGGCGAACAGGGCGAGCTGATCCACCATCGTGTTGACGACGCCGCTGATGCGCAGGTATTCGCCGCGCACCGGCCGGCCGTCGACTTCCGGATTCATCGATTGCGACAGGTTGCCGCGCGCCACGGCGCCGATCACGCGCGACACCTCCGACACCGGGTACGACATGTCGCCGACCAGGCGGTTGATCGAATCCACGCTCTGCGCCCAGGAGCCGGTGGCGCCATGCAGGTGCACGCGCTCGGAGATCACGCCCTCGCGCCCGACCATCTCGCTGACGCGCTCGAACTCGCGCGTCATGGCCTCATTGAGCTCGACGGCCTCGTTGAAAGCGCTGGCGATGTCGCCGTCGATGCCGGTGAGGTCCAGCGGCAGCCGCACTGAAAAATCTCCACGGCGCAGCAGGCGCAGCGCCCGCAGGATCTCGCGGCGCTCGAGGCCAGCCGCCGCGCTGCCGGTCCCGCGGGGTCCGTCGGCAGCCATTGCAGTTTCGCTGACTGCATTCACCATGATTTCGACTCCCCAATTTTCAGTCGAATTGGCCCGAAAACCTTCGAAGTCCGTCAGGCCGCAGACATCTGCGCCAGCGCTGCCTGCAGCGCCGACGCAACGTCGCTCTCCGTGTACGGTTTAGTCAGGAAGCCGAGCGGCTGAGCGTCGTGCAGACGCGGGCCGACATCCGCAAAAGAAGCTCCAGTCATCAGTAGCGCCGGAATCCCGTAGCGGCTGCGCAGGGCGACCGCCGCATCGATGCCGTCTCCTCCGTCGCCCGCCAGGCCGATGTCGACGATGGCCAGGTCGCTGGGCGTGCCGGCCGCGATGGCCAGCGCCGTCCGCAACGAAGGCGCAACGCCCGAGACGCTGTGCCCGAGGTCCTGCAAAACCCCCTGCAGGAACAGACTCACCAGCGACTCGTCTTCGACGATCAAGACCCGCAGACCGCGCCGCATTTTCCTCACCGTATGCCTCGGTGTAACGGGCTCAATGCACGATGGCCGGACAAGGTTCCCGGCCATGCAATACACTCGGCGTCGAATGGGGACGGATAACGATTCAAAGAGCGCCGGCGCCGCCGG
>DATENH010000279.1:0-25469 GCA_035275145.1 Steroidobacteraceae bacterium
ATGCGCGAGCAAGCCGCCGCATCGTTGAACGCGTAGCACGAATCCAGCGTGTTGGACGCACCGAATACCGAGATCAGGTCTTCGACCTTGATATCGAAGTAGTCGAGCGACACGGACAGGCCTGGTGCGAAGCGCGGAGTGAACACGATGCCGTAAGAGTACGTGTCCGAGGTCTCCGGCTTCAGTGCAGTGTTACCACCCTGGTTGAACTGGTACTGGCCCGCCGGGCTGTCCAGGTTGGCCGAGCCGAACTGGCTGCCCGGCACGCCGGTAGCGATGCACTCTGCCTGGCTCGCGTTCTTCACGCCGGACCCCTGCTGGATGGTCGCACCGCACGGATCGCCGGGCATGTCGAACAGGTTGAAGCCCTGCGCCGTGAACAGCTCGATGATGTTCGGCGCACGCACCGCACGCTGGAAGCTCGCGCGGAAACGGACGTCCTCGACCGGCGCCCAATCCATACCGAACTTGTAAGTGTCGGTCGTGGTGCCCGAACTGTAGTCCGAATATCGATACGCGGTATCGAACGACAGCTGCTCGGCGAACGGCTTGCCCTGCACGATCGGCACGCTCATTTCCATGAACACGTCGTTCACGTTGACCGTGCCTTCGATGCCGATCGTCGCGCCGCCCGAACCCGACAGCAGCGCCTGCGCTTGCAGGTCGTCCGGCGTGTTCTGGAGGTGCTCGTTGCGGTTTTCGACACCGAACGCGACCTTGATCGACTCATCCGCCCACGGCAACTTCGCACCGATCGTGCCGAGGTCGCCGGTGATGACGCCCTGGATGATGTTCTGATCGATCGTGCCGATCTGCAGGCCCGGCGCCTGGATGTAGTTCAAGGCTTCCGGAGTGATACCGCCCTGCGCGAACACGTTGTACGGTATGCACGTCGGATCCGTGCCATCAACCACCGAGCGGCACGTGACACCGCCGTTGCCATCGCTGACCGCATCCAGCGCGTTGTTGATCTTCGTGATCGAGAAGTAGTTCAACGTGCGCTGATTCGCGCTGGTGCGCGAGAACTGCACGCTGGCGTCATAAGACCAGCCCTCCGCGATGTCGCCGCGCGAACCGATCAGGCCGCGGAACGACGAGTTGTGGAAGTCCTGCTGACGACCGCCGCCTTCGACGTTACGACGGCCGATGTACATCGGCACGCGATTCGGATCGGCCAGGAACGGCGAGCCCGTCGGATTCGCGGGGGTGATCGTGTCCGGGTTGATCGTCTGGGACGCTGCCAGGGCCGGCGCACCGCAACCGATCGTCGTGGCTTGCTGCGCCGACAGGAACGGGTTGTCGCAGTTGATGGTCGAAGTGTCGCCGATGAAGATGCCGCCAGGCGCGATCTGCGCGACCGAGCGGACGTCCGTGAACATCAGCTGGGTGTACACATCGGCGAACGGCGCCAACTCATAGTGACCCATTGCTCCCAAGCTGTAGCGCGTGTCGGGCCGTAGGAAGTGGTTGACCGGGCCGAAGTTGTACTGGTCGGTCGAAGCCGAGAAGTTACGGAAGTTGTTGCCGTTGAGCGAGGAGTTGTACGACGGCAGCGGGTTGCCATCCGGCCGCACGTCGTCGGCCGTCCCGAACTTACCGTCCGGACCGGGGTCCGCATTGTTGTTCGAGCCGAAGTCCGTGAAGCGGCCCGGGAAGGCCGTGCTGGAACCGCCGCACGCGAACGACGTCGTCGGCGGCACCGTGTCGAGGGAGCAGGCCGAGTAGTCGCGGTCACGCTGCAGGACTTGTTTGTTGTCCTGATAGGACGCGTACGCGGTGATGTTGCCCCGGCCGTCTTCCGTGCTCACACCCATGATGATGGTGCCCTGCACGCCGTTGCCGTCAGTAACGTTGTCATCCGGCAGTGCGAACTGCGCCGGATTGGTCGCCGCACGACCCGCGATCACGTCGCGCAGCCCGACTGCGCCCGGACCACTGAAGTCGTTGTTGTGCTGATAGAGGCTGTACTGGCCGTCGAACTGGATGCCTTCGAAGTCCTTCTTCATGATGAAGTTGACGACGCCGGCAATGGCGTCCGAACCGTACACGGCGGACGCGCCGCCGGTCAGCACTTCGACGCGCTCGACCATCGCGGTCGGGATCTGGTTCAGGTCCGCGGCAGCCGCGGCGCTGCTCACGCCGCCGTACGGCATGCGACGGCCGTCGATCAGCACCAGCGTGCGGACCGAGCCGAGGCCGCGCAGGTTCACCGTTGCAGTACCGGTTGAGCCGTTCGCAATCGTGCCGTTCTGCGCAGCGAAGGCCTGCGGTAACTGGTTCACGAGATCTTCGATCTTGGTCACGCCCTGCGTGATCACGTCCTCTGCCGTCACCTGCGTGACCGGGCTCGTGGTCTCGAGATTCGGCTGCGCGATGCGCGAACCGGTCACGACCACTTCCTGAATGGTTTGGTCTGCTGCAAATGCGGGTACCGCGGCACCGGCCGCTGCGCCCGTCAGCAACGCGTAGCGAACCGCGTGCCGAATAGAGTTACTCGTCGACATTGATAGCTCCTCCTGCGAGAGGTGTATGAGTTCGGACGATTTGAGTCAGCCGCTCGATAGCCAGATACGACTGCAAACGCTCCCCTTTCTTGACCGACTTTTGACCCGGGATGATCAGTTCCCCGCACCCTCGGACCTAAGCGTGGTGTCGAGCATACAACTGCGTGTGGCGCTTTGAAAGCGCCGTTGCTAATTCAGCACGGCAGCTGGGGCCTGGAAATCGCAGGAAAGGCCCGCCTTTCCATGGCTTCTGCCAGCCCCGCAGGGCTTTCATGTATACAGTCCGCCACACGCGGGGAGGGTGTTGTTGCGGCCAGGGCACAACAATGCTCCATCCGACTGGGTGGGAGCATGTTTGGACCCCAGGGAGCCGCTCTGGACGGCGGATCAGAACGTTACGTTCAGTCCGAGCAAGGCAGCGTCGAGATCGCCCTTGCCGCCGGTACTTTCCGCGCCGGCAGCGAAGACGCGCAGATACTCGAGCCGCAGGTCGTAGATTTCGAAGAAGCGGCGGCTGATGCCGACCGCCGCGAACGTCTCGGTCGTGTCATCGGTGCCCGAGACGTCGAAATCCCCCGGCGTCGGAATGAACTGCTGGCCGGTCGCGTCGACCACGAGCCTGATCTTGTTGGTCGCGAACAGGACGCCGCCGCGGGCGAATACTTCCCAGTCGCGCGTGAGCGGCAGCGTGCCGATCGCCGCCAGGCTGAAGCCGCTGGTCTCGCTTTCGATGTTCGTGTTCAACGTGCCGCCTTCCAAGGGAAAGTTGCCGGTGGCGCGTGACTTGTAAGTGACCTGACCGAGCTCAGCGAAGCTGCCCTCGAAGGCGAGGTACCGAGTCAGGCGGTAGCCGGCCACGATCGCGAACGCGGTATCGGAGTCGTCGAGCGAGGTGTGATCTTCGACAGGCGTGAACCCCGAGAAGGCCTGGATGTCATCGTTGAAGAGCTCATAGAACTCCCGCGACACCTCCTTCGAGGCCTGGCCGACCTGCCCGCCGACGTAGAAACCGAGCTCGGTAGCTGCGGCCGGCGGCGCGGCAATGAGACCAGCCAGCACCATCGCGATTCGCGCTGATTTCGTCTTCATGCCTCACCGGTGAGGTTCGAGGGCCGGCACTGTACCGTACGTGCCGCTGCGACTTCGCCGGGTTTCGCGCAGCGCTGCGCAAACCACTACTAGCGTCACGCGTGCCGCAGTCGTAAAGCATCGGGTCTGCACGGTGCGCGCGAGCGACCGCCCGCCGATGCGTTCTCCACGGAAGCCTCTGATTACAAAAGGGATGGCCGGCCGACTGGGGAGGAGGCGAGGAGCATGTCCACGTTACTGCGCATCCTGGTGGTAGGCGCTACCGGCGCCCAGGGTGGCTCGGTTGCGCGTCATCTGTTGCGCACCGGCTCATACAAGGTTCGCTGCCTGACGCGGCGGCCGGGCTCGCCGGCGGCAAAGGAAATCGCCGAGCTCGGCGCGGAGCTCGTCGAGGGCGACCTGAGCAATCCCGCGGGCCTGCGCGCCGCGCTGAGCGGCTGCGACGGCGCGTTCTGCGTCACGAACTACTGGGAACACTTCGAGCGCGAGTTCGAGCACGGGCGCAACTTCGTCGACGGTCTCGCTGCGAGCGGTATACAGCACGCGGTCATAAGCACCCTGCCGCACGTGAAGCTGCTCTCGGGCGGGCGGCTCGGCGTGCCACACTTCGACACGAAAGGTCGCATCGAGGAATACGCCCGCAGCGCAGGCGTCCCCGCAACGTACGTGCACGTTGCGTTCTACTACGAGAACTTCCTCAGCTACTTCCCGCCGCGGCGCCAGAGCGACGGCACCTACGTGTTCGGCTTTCCTCAGGGCAGCACGCCGCTCGCGGGCGTTGCCGCCGAAGACGTCGGCGGCGTGGTCGCTGCGATCTTCGCGGAATCGTTCTGGTACCGCGACAAGGTCGTCGGGGTCGTCGGCGACGACATGCGCTGCGACGACTACGCCGAGATCATGCATCGCGTGCTGCGCCGGCCGGTCGCTTATCGCTACATCGCGCACGATGCGTTCGCTGCGCTGGGTTTCCCAGGTGCGCGCGATCTCGCCGACATGTTCGAGTTCAACCGCCAGTACGTGCCGAACCGGCGCCTCGATCTCGCGAAGTCGCGTGAGTTGTATCCGGAGATCCGCCCGTTCGAGCGCTGGCTGCGCAGTCACGCGCCCGCGTTCGAGCGCGCCTTGGCAAGCTGACTGCGATCGCGCAGGAACGTTCGCAACACGCGTGCAGTGTGCGAGTTGCGCGCGGCACGCGCGACCTCGTCCGGCGCGCCTTGCACGACCAGCCGCCCGCCTTCATCGCCGCCTTCCGGCCCGAGGTCGATGATCCAGTCCGCCTCCGCGATCACGTCGAGGTCGTGCTCGATGACGACCACCGTGTTGCCTGCTTCGACCAATCGATGCAGCACGCGGATCAGCTTCTCGACATCCGCCATGTGCAGACCGACCGTCGGCTCGTCGAGGACGTACAGCGTGGCAGCTGCATTGCCGTTGATCCGCGCGCCCGCGTAGCTCACCTTCGAGAGCTCGGTCACCAGCTTGATGCGCTGTGCTTCGCCGCCGGAGAGCGTCGGGCTCTGCTGGCCCAGAGTCAGGTAGCCGAGGCCGACGTCCTGCAGCAGCCGCAACGCGTGGTGGATGCGCGGATGCGCAGCGAAGAAGTCGACGGCGTCGTCGACGCTCATCATCAACACCTCGCCGATGGTCTTGCCCTTGTACTCGACCGTAAGCGTGTCGTGATTGAAGCGCTTGCCGCCGCAGGTATCGCAGATCACGCGCACGTCCGGCAGGAAGCTCATCTCGATGCGGCGCAGGCCCTGACCATCGCAGCCGTCGCAACGTCCGCCCGCGGTGTTGAACGAGAAGCGCGATGCGGTGTAGCCGCGCATCCGTGCTTCGGTCGTCTCGGCGAACACGCCCCGGATCGCATCCCAGAAACCGACGTACGTCGCCGGGCAGGAACGCGGCGTCTTGCCGATCGGCGTCTGATCGACTTCCAGCACGCGACCGACCTGCTCCCAGCCGCGAATGCCGCGACAGCCCTGCCATGTCACCTTCGCGCCGCGGCGGCGGCCGAGCGCTGCGCGCAGATTGTCGTGGAGGACATCGCGCGCGAGCGTCGATTTGCCGGATCCCGAAACGCCGGTCACCACCACGAGCCGGCCGAGCGGTACGCGGCACGTCTGCTTGCGCAGGTTGTGCATGGACGGAGCCTCGATCGTGAGCGCCGGCGAACGGCCATTCACAGCGCGCCGCTGCGCGAGCGGATGACGCAACGGCTCTGCCAGCAAGCGGCCGGTGATCGAATGCGGCGAGCGCTGCAACTCTTGCGCGGTTCCCGCGGCGACGACCTTACCGCCGCGCGTCCCCGCACCCGGGCCGAGATCAATGACGTGATCCGCTCGCCGGATCGTCTCCTCGTCGTGCTCGACGACCAGCAGCGAATTGCCCTTCGCGGCGAGACGCCCGAGCGTGTCGAGCAGGATGCGATTGTCGCGCGGATGCAGGCCGATGGTGGGCTCGTCGAGGATGTAGCACACGCCCTGCAGGTTGGAGCCGAGCTGCGCAGCCAGGCGGATCCGCTGCGCCTCGCCGCCCGACAACGTCGGGGCGGAGCGGTCGAGCGCCAGGTAGCCGAGCCCGACTTCCTCGAGAAATGCCAGGCGGGAATTGATCTCCGCGAGCACGTCGCGCGCGATCGCGCTCTCGCGGCCCTGCAATTTCAGGGCTGCAAAAAGTGCACGCATGCTCGCGACCGAGCGCGCGGTCAGCGCAGCGATCGACAGCTTGCGGAAACGCACGTTGCGCGCGATCGGATTCAGGCGCTCGCCCTCGCAGGCAGCGCAGACATGTCCCGCGTCAGCGCCTTCGCTCCACCACCATTCTTCGCCCGTCTGCTCTTCGTCGAAGCCACGCAGCCGCAGGCCGGTGCCGAAGCATTCCTCGCACCAGCCGTGCTTGGAATTGAACGAGAACAGCCGGGGATCGAGCTCTGCGAAACTGCGCGCACATGACGGACAGGCGCGGCGCGTCGAGAAGATCGCAGGTGCTCGTCCGTCGACTGCGACGTGCACGACTCCCTTGCCGAAGTCCAGCGCAGTCGTCAGCGCGGCGCGCAGCTCGCGCTCGGCGCGGGGGGATACCGCAAGCGTTGCGACCGGCAACTCAATGGTGTGCTCGTGGAAACGCGACAGTCGTGGCCATTTGTCGGTCGGCTGCAGCACGCCATCGACGCGCAGATGCGCAAAGCCCTTCTTGGCCGCCCAGGCCGCAAGGTCCGTGTAGTAACCCTTGCGGGCCACGACCAGCGGCGCGAGCACTGCGATCTTCTTGCCGCGATAGTCCTTCAGCACGCGCGCCGCGATGGACTCGAAGCTCTGCGGCTCGATCGCCACATCGCAATCCGGGCAGTACTGCGTGCCGAGCTTCACGTAGAGCAGACGCAGGAAGTGATAGATCTCGGTCAGCGTCGCAACCGTGCTCTTGCGGCCGCCGCGGCTGGTGCGCTGCTCGATCGCGACCGTCGGCGGAATGCCGAAGATCGCATCGACATCCGGACGCGAAGCCGGCTGCACGAACTGCCGCGCGTACGCATTGAGCGACTCCAGATAGCGGCGCTGCCCTTCGCCGAACACGATGTCGAACGCCAGCGTGGATTTCCCGGAGCCCGACACGCCGGTGAGCACGGTGAAGCGATTGCGCGGCACTTCGACGTCGATGTTCTGCAGGTTGTGCTCGCGCGCGCCGTGGATGGAGATGGAAGCAGGCGGCTGATGGCGCTTGGCGGAGAGTGAAACGATCGCGTTCGGACTATCCGCTATCCGCCATCCGCCATCCGCTTCTCTCAGCGCTTTTCCTGTATGCGACCGCGCGTGTTTCATCACATCGCGCGGCGCGCCCTCGCACACGATCTCGCCTCCCGCGTCCCCGCCCTCCGGCCCTAGATCGATCAGCCAGTCGGCGGAGCCGATCACGTCGAGGTTGTGCTCGATCACCAGCAACGAGTGACCCGCGTCGATCAGGCGGCGGAACGCGCGCAGCAGTTTCGCGATGTCGTCGAAGTGCAGGCCCGTCGTAGGCTCATCGAAAAGAAACAGCGTGCCGCGCGTGCCGACCGAGCCGTTCGGCCGCTCGTCCGCAGCGGCGAGATGACCGGCAAGTTTCAAGCGCTGCGCTTCGCCGCCCGACAGCGTGGGTACGGGTTGGCCGAGCTTCAGGTAGTCGAGGCCGACTTCGACGAGCGGCCGAAGCTTGCTGAGCACCTCGCGCTCGCCGGCGAACAGCTCGACAGCTTCGGAGACTGTCATGTCGAGCACGTCGGCGATGCTACGGCCTCGCGACGCGTCGCGATTGAGCGTGACTTCGAGAATCTCAGCGCGATAGCGCCGTCCATTGCATTCGCCGCAACGCAGGTACACGTCCGACAGGAACTGCATCTCGACGTGCTCGAAGCCGTTGCCGCCGCAACTGGGGCAGCGCCCGTTACCGGCGTTGAAACTGAAAGTGCCGAGCGTGTAGCCGCGTTCCTTCGCGAGCGGCTCCGCCGCGTACAGCTTGCGGATTGCGTCGAACGCGCCGACGTAGCTCGCCGGGTTCGAGCGCGTCGTCCGTCCGATCTGCGCCTGGTCGACCATCACCACCGCACCGAGCGCCTCCGCACCTTCGATGCGGTCATGCGCGCCCGGCACTTCGGTCGGTTTGCCGAAACGCTTGAGCAGCGCGGGATAGAGAACGTCCTGCACCAGCGTCGATTTGCCGGAGCCCGACACGCCGGTAATACAGACGAGCCGGTTCAGCGGAATCGCGACGTCGATGCTTTTCAGATTGTGCTGGCGCGCGCCACGGATGCGCAGCGCCTGATCCACGCTCGCACACTCCCCGGGGGCATGCCCATTGACCTTCTTCCTCCCCATCAGATAGTCCGCCGTCAGCGAGCGCTGCGCGCCCGGCAGTTGCGCCGGCCGGTCGAAGAACACGATCTGCCCGCCCTTCTCTCCCGGCCCCGGCCCGACGTCGAGGATGCGATCTGCCGCCTGCATCACCTGCGGGTCGTGCTCGACGACCAGCAGCGAATTGCCGGACTGCTTCAGGCGCTTCATGACGTCGATCACGCGCCCCATGTCGCGCGGGTGCAGGCCGATCGACGGCTCATCGAGCACGAACAGCGTGTTGACCAGCGAAGTGCCGAGTGCAGTCGTCAGATTGATCCGCTGCACTTCGCCGCCGGACAGCGTGCGCGACTGACGATCGAGCGTCAGGTAGCCGAGCCCGACGTCGAGCAGGAATTTCAGCCGGCTGCGGATTTCGCGCAGCACCAGATCGCTCGCCTCGTCGAGCGGCGCCGGCAACACGAGCCGCTCGAAGAACGCGGCACAGCGATCGATCGGCAACAGCATCAGCTCGTGAACGCCGACGCCGGATAGCTGTGCCATCGTCTCGGCAGTCCAGCGCGTTCCGCGAGGCTTGAAGCGCGTTGCATCGGTGAGAACGCTCGCGGCATCTTCGCGGGTGCCCAATCGCCACAAGAGCGCGTCGGTTTTCAGACGCGCCCCACCGCATTCGGTACACGGCGTATACGCGCGGTACTTCGAGAGCAGCACGCGGATGTGCATCTTGTACGCCTTGGTCTCGAGCCAGGCGAAGAAGCGGCGCACGCCGTACCAGAGCTTGTCTTCCCAGCTGCCCTCGCCTTCCAGCACCCACTTGCGATGTTCTGCGCTCAGCTCGCGCCACGGCGTATCGAGCGGCACGCCGCGTTTGCGCGCAAATCGAACCAGGTCGTCCTGGCATTCGCGATACGACTCGGTCTGCCAGGGGCGCACGACGCCGCCGCGCAGCGACTTCGCTTCGTCGGGCACGATCAGGCCGAAGTCGATGCCGATGATGCGGCCGAAGCCGCGGCAGCTCTCGCAGGCGCCGAGCGGCGAATTGAAGGAGAACAGGCTCGGTGTCGGCTCGCGGTAGTGAATGTCGCAGTCGGCGCAGTGCAAGTCGGACGAAAAGCGCCAAACGCGCGCCGCACGCTCCGCGTCGTCGAGCACGTGGATCGCGACACGCCCGCGGCCGATGCGCAACGCCGACTCCAGCGCTTCGATCACGCGATCGCGCTCGACGGTGGCAAAACGCACACGGTCCTGGATCATTTCCAGTACGACACTGCCGTTGCCGTTCGCTTGCGCTGCGCCGCGCTTTCCCTTGCGGGTGCCGGGCGCGAGCGTCGCTCCACCTTTGGGCTCGTTGCGCGCGAACACGCGCGTGTAGCCCTGCTTCTCCAGCAGCCCGAGCACCTCGGTCTCGCTGAAGTTGTGCGGCACCGGTACCGGGAAAGTCACCACGAGCCTGCTGTCGCGCAGCCCGGCGGCGGTCAGGCGCGCGTCGAGCTCGGCGTAAATGCTCTGTGCCGAGTCGCGCCGCACCGGCGCACCGCAATCGCGACAGTAGAGCTGCGCGGCGCGCGAGAACAGGAGCTTCAAGTGATCGTTGAGCTCCGTCATCGTGCCGACCGTCGAGCGCGAGGTGCGCACCGGGTTGGTCTGGTCGATCGCGATTGCCGGCGGAATGCCTTCGATGCGCTCGACCTGCGGGCGATCCATGCGGTCGAGGAATTGCCGCGCGTACGGCGAGAACGTCTCGACGTAGCGGCGCTGGCCTTCGGCGTAGATCGTGTCGAACACCAGCGACGACTTGCCCGACCCCGACACGCCGGTGACGACGATCAGCTCGTTCGTCGGCAGCTCGAGGTCGAGGTTCTTCAGATTGTTCTGGCGTGCGCCGCGGATGACGATGGAATGGGACATTGCAGGGAGCTGGGAACGGGAGGAACACGAGGTACGTCGATGAGACGTGGGGTCGCATTGAATACCAGAAAAGTGTCACTTCGTGTCTTGTTTTTACATGGAAGGAGATTCCCATGAGCCGGCTGCGTGCGTGCGTCTTCGTAGTCCTTCTTTGGTGCGGGGTTGCCTCCGCCTCCGACAATCCGCAATCCGACGTCGCGAGGCTGTCGCAGGACGTGCAATCCTTGCCGCCCGTCGACCAGCGCAATCTCGCGAGCGGCTTCGTGGAAATCCTGCGCGGTCGCAAGATCTTCCGCTTCGACACGTTCGGCGACGAGGCGTTCTGGGGCGACACGCTCGGCCTGCATCGCGCGATCGCCGGCCAGGCGAACGGCGGCGTCGGCGCGGGCCTGAGCCCGAAGGCTGCGCTCGAGCTCGGGCTCAAAGTCGACGTGAATGCGCTGCCTCACGGTCTGCGCAACGATCTGCGCCGCGGGCGCGTCGATCTGACGAATCCGGCCGTCACTGTCGCGCTGCTGAAGCTCGATGCAGTGGTCGGCGTGCGCGGATTCTTCGACGAACGTAGCGAGCGCCTGCAGTCCGTGGGTATTACGTGCGCGCTCTGTCACTCGACCGTCGACAACTCGTTCGCGCCCGGCATCGGCACCCGTCTCGACGGCTGGGCCGCACGCGATCTGAACGTCGGGTCGATCATCGCCCTGTCCCCGAGCGTCCAGCCGTTCGTCGACCTGCTGCGACTCGCGCAGCCGGGCATCAACGCCGCTGCTGTGCGAGCGGTGTTGCGCAGTTGGGGACCGGGGAAGTTCGACGCCGAGTTGCTGCTCGATGGCCAGGCCTTCCGCCCGGACGGTAAGTCGGCCGCCACGCTGATCCCGCCGGCGTTCGGCCTTGCCGGCGTCAACATGCATACGTGGACGGGCTGGGGCTCGGTCACCCACTGGAATGCATTCGTAGCGAACCTCGAGATGCAGGGCAGCGGGACGTTCTACGATCCGCGGCTCAACGATGCGAGCAAGTTTCCGATCGCTGCCGCGGCCGGCTTCGGCGACGTCCGCAAGGACCCGGACCTGATCACGGGCAAGCTGGGCGCGCTACATCTCTATCAATTGAGTCTGCCGGCGCCCCGGGCGCCAGCGAGCAGCTTCAATGCGACCGCTGCCAAGCGCGGCAAGGCGCTGTTCGCCGGCAAGGCAGACTGCGCACGTTGCCACGTGCCGCCGCTCTACACCGAGCCCGGCTGGAACATGCACACGCCCGAGGAGATCGGCATCGATGCATTCCAGGCGAAGCGCTCGCCGGACGAGCGTTATCGCACGGCGCCGCTCAAGGGACTCTGGACGCACACGAAGGGCGGCTTCTATCACGACGGCCGCTATGCTTCGCTGGGCCAGGTGATCGATCACTACAACGGTCAGTTCGCGCTCGGACTGACGGCGGCGGAGAAGACGGATTTGGCGGAGTACCTCAAGTCGCTGTGAGCGTCAGCTCGCGACCAGCGGCGGCAATGGGCAATGCAGGCTCGCGCACACCGCGCGCAGCAATTCCGCCTCGCCCATCGTCAGCTGCTGGTCGTGAGTGGCCGTCGCGACCATCGCTTCGACCAGCTGCTCTTTGGCAATCGGGGCGAGCTGATCGAGCCGGCTCAGCGCCAGGTCGAGCGCCGTAGGCCAAGGGCTGGAGATACCGTAGGCTGGCCGCGCGCGCGGAAATAGATGATGCATGCCGGCTTCGTACGCTCGCCGAGCGCTGATCTCGTCGCTGTGCCCGTGCTGCGCCAGAACCGAAAACAAGACCTGCGCATCCTGCTGCACAGCTTGCAGCGTCAACCGCGACGGGCGCGCGCGAGGATTCAAGTCGTCACGCAGATGCATCTGCGCCAGCTTGCGCAGGACGTAACTGTGCAGCGAGACGTTCCCCTCCCGAGGCAGCATGCCATTGAGACACGCCATCAACTGCACGCGCTCTTCGTGCGTGAGCTGACGCAGCGCCGGGAACCCGCGCAGCAATGCCGGAATGCGTTGCTCCGGTTCCAGTGCATCGACCTGCGGTTCGAGAGCACCGGTCACGGCGGCGATCTCCGGCGACAAGCGCAGTGCGATCGCCTGCTTCTGGCGCGCGCGTATTTCGGGATTCGAATCGAGCGCGAGCGCGAGCAGCAGCGCGCGGGCCGACTGCGGATGACGACCGGCAGTGACTATCGCATGAGGCAATGACTCGCGAATTTCGCGCGCGAGCTGCATGTGCGCGGTGCCGGGATTACCGACGAGCCCGGCGATCATCGATGGCGCAGCAACGGGGAGATCGATGATGGACATCGCTTCCCCCGCCTGCGACGCCACCGTGGGCGTTTCGGTTGCAACTGCTGCCGCAGCCATGCGGGCGCGTGCGCCTTCGATTTCCTTCGGGTCGAATTGCGGATCGATTGCCTTGAGGCGCTCCAGCAGCGACGGATGCGTAGCGAAGAAGCGCCTCATGCCGGGAGCGAACAGCATGTGCGCGACCTCTTCGACTTCCGGATTGCCGAGGCGCGAGCCGGCACTGCTCGCGCCGATCTTGACCAGCGCGCCGCGCAGTCCGCTTGGATCGCGCGTAAATTGCACCGCCGACGCGTCGGCGAGCGACTCGCGCGAGCGCGATACCGCCGCCTGGATCAGCCGACCGAAGAACAACCCGACATAGCCGATGATCAGCACGGCGAGCGCGATTCCCAGAACGATGAGGACGCCGCCCTTGCGATCGCCGCGCACTCGCGCCGCTCCGCGCAACACAGTGCGCCCGATCAGTGCGATCACCAGCAATCCGAACAGCAAGCCCATCAACCGCACGTTGAGCCGCATGTCGCCGTTGAGGATATGGCTGAACTCATGAGCAATGACGCCCTGCAGCTCCGCGCGGTTCAGCGTCGTCAACGTGCCGCGGGTCACGCCGATCGCAGCGTTCGATGCATTGTGACCAGCAGCGAACGCGTTGATGCCGCTCTCCTGCTCGAGCAGGTAGACCTCGGGCATCGGCACGCCCGCAGCGATCGCCATCTCTTCAATTACATTGAGAAGCCGCCGCTGCAGCGGATCGGTCGTGTCGGCAGAGATACGGACGCCACCGAGAGAGCGAGCGACGACCCCACCACCGCCGCCCAGGAGCATCGTCTTGTACACGCTCGCGAGCACGATGACCGCCAGCACGATGAGAGTGGTGCCGACGGCCATGCGCGGATGCACTGCAAGCCATTCGGTGAGCGATGGCATGTAGCCGTGCGCGTGAGCCTCGCCTTGCCTCATCAGCGTGAAGGCCACGAGGTCGACCGATGCAACGACCGCGACCACCGCCAGCCCGAAAAGGAAGACGAGGCGCCGCGACGCGCGCCGCGCCTCGTCCTGACGCTTGAAGAAATTCATTTAGGTGAATTTGACCTGCGGAACCGCGCGCTTCTCCGGCGACTCGATTTCCAGCAGCTGCGCCGGCGTGAACATGAACATGCCGGCGACGATGCTGTTGGGGAACATCTCGCGCGCATTGTTGTAGTTCATGACCGCATCGTTGAACGCCTGGCGCGCGAACGCGACCTTGTTCTCGGTCGAGGTCAGCTCTTCGGAGAGCTGCATCATGTTCTGGTTCGCCTTCAGGTCCGGATAGGCCTCAGCCACCGCAAACAGCCGCCCGAGCGCCCCGTTGAGCTGCGCTTCTGCGCCGGCAAGCTGCTGCACCGAAGCCGGATCGCCGGGGTTCGCAGCGGCACGCTTCAAACCGCTCACCGCGCTGTTACGCGCGGCGATGACCGCTTCGAGCGTTTCGCGCTCGTGCTTGATGTAGCCCTTGGCGGTCTCCACCAGGTTCGGAATCAGGTCGTGGCGACGCGTGAGCTGCACATCGATCTGGGCGAACGCGTTCTTGTAGGCGTTGCGGCCGCTCACCAGCCGGTTGTAGATAGAAACGAAGAACAGTGCGATAGCGATGAGTACGCCGAACACTATCCAGCCCATCTGAGTTGACCTCCCGCGGCGAATTGCCGCAATTGGCGAAGCATACAGAAAGCGCGGACCCTGCGATCAACGATGCCGGCGAATTGCACCCGTGCGCCGGTGAGGCGGACGCTTACTTAATGCATGGCTGCATCGAGCCAGGCGGCTGGCGAGCCTGCAGCGATCGCACTTTCCAACCACGCGTTGACCGCGGCTTCGAGCGCTGCATCCCGCTGTATCAGCATTGCCTTCTGCGCCACGGTGAACGTTGTCGACGTCGCCCGGCACAGCCGCGGATCGCGACGCACCTGCAGATCGACTTCCACATCGTCGGTCACCATCACGTCGGCGCGGCCCTGCGCGACCTCGGCGAAGATCGTCCGGTTGTCGGCGTGCACGATGCGTTGCGCGGCACTCAGCTGTTCGCGTGCGAACTGCTCGTTGGTACCGCCGGGATTGACGACCACTCGCACATCGGGCCGATCGATTTCCGGCAGCGTGTCGAAGCTCGCCTGCGTGCCGCAACGAACGATCGGCGTCTTGCCGCCGCGATGGTAGGGAATCGAGAACGCGGCCTGCGCCGTGCGCGCGGGCGTCACGGTGATGCCGCCGGCAGCGACGTCGAAGCGTCCGGCCGCGTAGTCCTGCATCAGAGCAGGCCAAGTGGTCCTGACGAACTGCGGCTGCGCTTGCAGCTTTGCGGCCAGCGCCAGAGCGAGGTCCACATCAGCGCCGCGCAAAGCGCCGCCCTCCTCCACGCTGAAAGGTGCGTAGTCGCCCGTCATGCCGATTCGCAGGACGTGGCTTGCGCGGATGCGGTTCAGCGCTGGACCTGGAGCCGGTCGCAGCGTGGCGAGTGCCTGCGTGAGCTCGCTGCGATCCGCGTCGGTGAGACCCGGCGCGTCGACGATTCGTGCATGGGAGCCGTAGTGGGCCGCGAAGTCCTGCCGCTGAAGTTCCGGCAGCGCCAGATAGATCGCCTGGAGCAGCTCAGTGCCGATGCGGTCGAGCTGCGGACGCAGCTCCGTTGCGAGATCGCGCACGTTTTGCGGTGCCGAAGCGCCGGCATGCCACCGCGCAATCAAGGATTCCTGCACCCGGACCGCGAGCCGGATCTGCAGCGAGAACAGTCGTCGGGCCGATTCGCCGTCGATGCCGAGATCGTTCGCCTGCCGGACGGTCGCGTCCAGGACCTGGCGCTCGCGCTCGGGATCGACGACCGAAGCATTGTGGGCGTGCTTCCAGGCGGCCACGTCCGGCATGAGAAGCAGACGCGCCTGCATCGATCGATAGACGGCGCGGACGTCGGCATCCGCGTCGGCAAATGCTGGAGCGGCGCCGGAAGGCGCCGTCAGCAGGAACAGGAAAAGGATCGTGAGCGCGCGGAGCACGGCTCCGCAGCGTACACGTTCAGCGCAGCGGCATCACCAGATCGAGCAGGCGGCTGAGCAGCGTCGGCTTGAAGCCTTCGACGCGCATCTCGGTGTCCTGCGGCGGCATCTGGATATCGGCGAGGTGCAAACGGATCTCGTCGTCGCCGCTGGACGCAGCAAACGCATACTGCTGCGTGCTGCGGGCGGGCGGAGCCTGAGTCGTGCGCGCGGGCGCGGCCGGAGCCGTGCGTCGGACCTGGGTGGAAGCGGAATGGCCTGCGCTCATCGAGCTCTCCGTCGTTATCGGGTGGAAACAGTCGGCGAGCAACAGACTAGAGGAACGCTCGCAGTCGCCGCGTGCGCTGCTTCACGTTCGAACGACACAGCAGCTTGATCCGACGGCGGCAGCAGTGATCGAATGACGTGCTTCTCAGCGGAAAGCGCAATCTCATCGTAGCAGTGAACCTTATGTTCAGGACTTGTCGCAGCCTGCAGACGGGCTTGATTCTGCTCGCACTCGGTGCTTGCTCGAAGGAGCCTGCGCCGCCGCCGAGCACACCGCTCGCACCTGCAATCACGCCAACGAAAACTGCAACCAGCAACGCGCATGCCTCGAGCGGTCACATCAACGCAGCGGGAATCGCTGCCAAGTACGACGCAACCTTCGGCGACGCCGAGCAGCTGCGCATCGTCGAACAGCGCGCCGATTCGCGCAGCGGCGAATACGAGTTTCGCGGCGCGCGCCTGCTGCACTATTCGGGCAGCGGATTGTCGAGTGCAGAGCCGATCGAGCTGCGTTTCAATCTGCAGGGTGCAGTGGAGCTGGCGCAGAGCGGCGCGGGCACGGTGTCGCCGCAAGAGATCAGTGCGATTCGCGAGCGCGCGCAGTTACTACGCAGTCATGCAGTCGCGCAGAAGACCGGCCACGATCACTATTAGATCTAACGAGCGGGGAGCGCGATCTCGACGCGCAAGCCGTCAGGTGTATTGCGAGCCTGCACGTTGCCGCCGTACAGCGACACGATCCGCGCAGTGATCGCGAGGCCCAGGCCGGTGCCGCCGGAATCGCGGTCGCGGGATTCCGCCACCCGATAGAACGGCTCGAAGATGCGCTGCAGATCGGGCTCCGGCACACCGGGACCGCGATCGTCGATCACGATCGAGACCTGCGGTCCGGCGCGGTCCGCACGCACTTTCACGGCGGACGATGGCTTGGTGAACCGCACTGCGTTGCGCAGCACGTTCTCGATCGCGCTGCGCAACAGCCCATGATCGCCGTCGACGATCATCGCTTCCTTCGGCGACGCCCAGTCCACGGACTTTTCGGCCGCACCGGCTTCCAGGCGCGCGTCCTCGATGATCTCGTTCATCAGACTCGTGAGATCGAGCGGCTCGCGCGGCAGCGTGGGCACTGCGCGCAGATGCGAAAGCTGCAGGATCTGCCCGATCAGCGTATCGAGCCGCTCTGCCTCCAGCTCGATGCGGTCGAGCTGGCGGGACACGTCGGCGCCGGGCCGGCGCGCCAAGTCCGTCGCGACGCGCAGGCGCGCCAGCGGCGAGCGCAGCTCGTGCGACATCGCGCGCAACAGGTTCTCCTTCGACGCGATCAGATTGCGCACGTGATCGGCCATCGTGTCGAAATCTCGGGCGAGCACGCCGAGCTCGTCGCGGCGCCGCGAGAACTCCTGTCCGACGCGCGCCTCCATGTTGCCGGCCGCGAGCGAGCGGGCGCTCGATTGCAGGCGTTCGACGGGCTTGCTCAGATAGCGGGCCAGCGACCAACAGACCAGGCCGCTGAGCAACAGCGCCGAGATGATCAGCACGATGCGCACGTCCGGCGCAAACAGCAGATTGCTCCAGATCGGCGGGCTCACCATGATCGTGTAGACGGTGCCGTCGCGATCGGTGAACAACGGCGTCAGCAACAGGGGATCGTCGCGCCGGCTCGGGATCAGCTCTTTGCCGAGAAAGCCGGCGTCGCGCAGTCGCGTGACATAGCTCCGATAGGTGTTCGGCAACTGCCGCTTGCGCAGATCGTCGCCGCTCTGATCGACGATGAAAATGCGCCGGTCGCGATAGCGGTTCTCGGCCTCGTCGATCCAGTCCTGCAATGCCGGCAGGCCGCCGACCAGCAAGCGTGCCGAGGCCTCGTTGGCGAGCGCCTTGATGTCGATGCTGACGCTCTGCACCTGGTTGAAGCGATACCAGGCGACGGCCGCGGTCGCGGACAGCACCAGCAGCATGGCCGCCCAGAACGACAGGAAGATCCTCAGGAAGAGTGATCTCATGGGCGCACCTTCACGCGGACGATCGCGCCTCGCTGCTGGCGATCAGCACATAGCCCGCGCCGCGGATGCTGCGAATTTCCGGCAGCCCGTTCTCGCCGAGCCCGAGCTTGCGCCGCAGGTTGCTGACGTGCGTATCGATGCTGCGGTCGTACGGCGTGAGCCGCCGGCCGAGGACGCGCTCGGTGAGCGACTCGCGGGACTGAACTTGTCCGACAGCTCGCATCAGGACTTCGAGCAGACGCAGCTCGGTGCCGGTGAGCCGCACCGACTGGCCCGACAGCGTGACTTCGAAGGTCGCCGGGTCGAGGCGCAGCGGGCCGACACTGACGGGATGTGCCGGCATGTCGTTGTCGCGGGGCGAGAACCGGCGCAGCACCGCACGCACTCGCGCCACCAGCTCGCGGGGATTGAACGGCTTCGACAAGTAATCGTCCGCGCCGAGCTCGAGGCCGACGATGCGGTCCACATCGGCGCCGTGCGCCGTGAGCATGATGACCGGCACCGACAGACTGTGACGCAGCCGGCGCAGCACCTCGAAGCCGCTGAGCGAAGGCAGCATCACGTCGAGGATCACCAGGTCGAACGGATGCGTCTGCTCCGTCAACTTTTCGAGCGCCTCGGCACCGTCGCGTAACAGCGTCACCTGGAATCCTTCGCCGGTCAGGTATTCAGTAAGCATCTGGCCGAGCTCGCGGTCGTCGTCGACGATCAGCAGGGAGGCTGGGAGGGTCATGGTCGAGGGTCCGCTTATCGCGCCGATTGATTCAGGTTTCAGCAAGGTAGCGCAAGTTATCGTCGGTGGGCCGGGGAACATCGCACAGTAGGTGTCGCCACGGCTGCCAAGTTTCGTCAAGCGGCAGCGGCCGTGCAACGAGGCAGTGCAGAAAACGCCGGCAAATCTGCCAGGGGGTGCTGGAACACCGGGCAGAGCTGTGCGTCTTAGTGAGTCGGGGCTCCTGCCCCGGGAGGAGGAGACATGACGAGATTCCTAGCCTTGATGGCGGCAACGTTGCTCGCCTGCGCTGCGCAGGCCGGCGACAGCAGAGACCAGCCGCACGACACCAGCATGAAGACGACGGCTACTTTCGACGCGCTCGACAAGAATGCCGACTCGCAGATCAGCAAGACGGAAGCTTCGGCCGACAGCAGGCTGTCGGATAACTTCGCCACGTTGGACACCAACGGCGACGGCTACATCAGCAAAGCCGAATTCATGGCGCGGCCCAAGACCTAGCCCGCCACGCGACGGATCACATCGAGGGCTCCGCGGCAGCGATGCCGCGGAGCTTCTTTTTTGGCACCATGGCCGCCATGGCCGTTCCGTGGTTACAGATCGTCCAGCTCGTACCGTCGATCCTCGACGTCTCGCGCGAGCTGATGAAGCGTACGAAGCAGGCGCCGCCGGCAGCACAGCTTCCCGGCTCGCCGAGCTACGACGAGCTCGCAGCGCGCGTGGCCAGCCTGGAAGAAAACGAGCGCCGGCAGGCTGAGCTCGTGGCGCAGATGGCCGAACAGCTCGCAGGAGTCGCGCGTGCCGTGACCGATCTGCACCGTCGCGTGCTATGGCTTACCGCCGCCGCCGTTGTTGCCGTGGCACTAGCGGCCACCGCATTGATCGTTGCGCTGTAACTCTTTTTAATGCGCCGCCGCCTGATACAGCGGCATCACCCGCGGCACCAACGCCTGTAGATCGCGGATTCTCGACTCGCCCGACGGGTGCGTGCTCAGAAATTCCGGCGGTCCGCCGCTCGCCAGCTTGCCCATCTTCTGCCACAGCGTGACCGCCGCGTTCGGGTTGTAACCGGCGCGCGCGCCTAGCTCCAGCCCGATGCGATCCGCCTCGGCCTCCTGCTCGCGACTGTGCGGCAGCGAGAACGTCACCGCGGATACCTGGCTCGCGAGCTGCATCGTCGCCTGGCTCGCGCCGGTCGCTACCGCAATGCCTGCGAGTGCAAGTTGCTCCGCATAGGCCTGCGAAATGCGCTCGCGCGAGTGTTCGCGCAGCGCGTGCGCGATCTCATGCCCGATCACCGCCGCAAGCTCGTCGTCGGTCGCGTGCAGCTTCTCGATCAAACCGGTGTACACCATGATCTTGCCGCCGGGCATGCAGTACGCGTTCACGTCCTCGGTGGTCTGCACGTTCACTTCCCACTGCCACTGCGGAGCGTCCGGACGAAACGTCGCGGTCTGTGGAATGAGCCGGTGCGCGATCTTCTGCACGCGCTCGTAGGTGGCCTTGTCCGTGTTCAGCGCGCCCTTCTGTTTCGCCTTG
The DNA here is from genome assembly GCA_035275145.1 of Steroidobacteraceae bacterium. GTDB lineage: Bacteria > Pseudomonadota > Gammaproteobacteria > Steroidobacterales > Steroidobacteraceae > Steroidobacter. Next base: position 20,223 of record DATENH010000279.1, read on the forward strand.
TGCAGCTCGTCGTTATAGGCGACCTCCGAGCCCTTCTCGATCTCCTGCTCCGAAACCATCATGTGTTGCTTGCGATTGACGCCGACGGCGCCCGGTTGCGTGGTCTGTACGGTCTGACAACCGGCCGCGAGCAAAGCCGCACCGAGGATGAGAAGGCTGCGTAGGCGCATGAAGCGGATCCTGTGGATCGGGCCGCGGCCCGACACTCGTGTAAGACTTCCGGGGACGAATCAGTTCCCTGGTTTTACGCCGGGGTTCATTGCTTGGGCGGTTCGGCCTTCGGCGCCTCGGGATTTCTCACTTCTGGATTTCCTTGGGTGATATAGCGCACCAGGCGCTTGAGCTGGCCGCCGATGACCTCGTCCACGATCGGCGCCCAGTCGGCGAGCGGCCGGTCGGCAAAGCCGCCGACGTTGTACGTCAGCGTGATCCGCGAGCCGCCGCCCGCGGGCTCGATGTTCCAGGTCATCACGCCGGTCACGCCGAAATCCTGCAACGGCCCGAGCGCGCCCGAGAGGCGCAGCGTCTTGGCAGGCTGCGCATAGATCACGGTGGCGTGCTCGATGCCCGCGTACAAGCTGAGCTTCTCGCAGAAGCAGCCGCGGACGAAGGGCTCGAGCGTGAGATTGCGGGAGTCGCCGGAATACGTGTGCTCCGGATCCCACCACTTGCCGATGTCCGAGAGCATCGCCCAGACGACCGGTGCCGGGTTCGGCACTTCCGCGACTTCCCGCAGATTGAAGCCGGAGGGCCCTGCACTGACGATTTCCGCGCGCGTTTGGTTCCCGTAACAGAGCGCCGACGCGACGATGACGATGACGATGAAGCCGAGACGCATTGCTTGGTTCTCCCCGCCGTTCTTTGCGCGCATGGTAGCCTACGAGCCCCGAACGAGGACACCGCAATGGCGCGAGTGAGCGCGGGCAAGACGCGGGCGACCAGTCGCTCCGACGTCACTCAACAACAAGCCGAAGATGCAGTGCGCACGCTGCTGCAGTGGGCAGGCGAGAAGCCGGCGCGCGAAGGCTTGCGCGATACGCCGACGCGCGTCGTGCGCGCCTATCGGGACTGGTTTTCCGGTTACCTCAGCGATCCGGCCGACTACCTGCGGCGCACGTTTGAAGAGGTCGAAGGCTACGACGAGATGATCGTGCTGCGCGGGATCGAGTTCGAATCACACTGCGAGCACCACATGGCGCCGATCATCGGCCGCGCGCACGTCGGCTACCTGCCGACCAACAAGGTCGTCGGCATCAGCAAGCTGGCGCGTGTCGTCGACGGCTACGCCCGCCGCTTTCAGGTACAGGAAAAACTCACTGCGCAAATCGCCAACTGCATCGACAGCGTGCTGCGGCCACGCGGCGTCGCTGTCGTCATCGATGCCGTTCATCAATGCATGACCACGCGCGGCGTGCACAAGCGCGGCGTGACGATGGTCACCAGCAAGATGCTCGGCGCGTTCCGCGAAGACGCACGCACCCGCGCCGAATTCCTGCGCTTCGTCGACGGCACTTAACAGTTGCATCGGGCAGTCCCCGAAAACGGGGACCGCCGCCTCGCAGGCACGCGGCGAGTGTGATGCAGGTCTCACTGCGGTCGCGGCGCTGGCCCTAGCATCGAAGCCGATTCGTAGGAGTCCGCCCCGTTGCCTTGCCAGCCCTCCCCTACATTGGAATGCGACCGTGTCCGCGCGCGCTGAACAAGTACCCACCGACAGCCGCGCCGTCGTCATCGCGCGCGCCGAGCACATTCATATCGAGGCCGAGCCCGGCACCGTCGCAGCTCCGACTGCGCATCGACAACGCAAAGTGCGCAAGAGCTACGTGCTCAAGAGCCGGCTGCGCGGCTGCGAAACCGAAGTGTCGATTCTGGAAGATCATTACGTGAGCGTGCGGACCGTGCGTCCGGACGCGCAGCCGCGCAAATACGAATTCGACCTGCGCTTCGCGAATCCGAAGCCGGTGCGCGTGCGCTCGATCTCCTGGTTCTGGCTGGCGCTCGCCGGCTCGATGATCGGGCTTGCCGCGGGCGGACTGTGGGCAACCTGGGCGGATGCCTCGCGCTGGTCGAGCCCCATCTTCCTGACCGCGCTCGTGACGCTGCTGGCCTCCGGCGGCGCGCTGATCATGTTTCTGCGCCGTACCCTGGAGTCGTTGGAGTTTGTCAGTATGCATGGCGGCGCAACGCTGCTGAGCGTAGTTGGCGGCATCGGCAGCGCGCGCGCCGGCAAGCATTTCTTCATCGACCTGATCAAGAGCATCAACGCCGCCAAGGCCGCGCGGCCGCAGGAGCGACCGCAATTTCTGCGCGACGAAATGCGCGAGCATCACCGCCTGCGCGAGCTGGGCGTGATGAGCGAGCAGCAGTACGAACAGGGCAAGGCGCGGATCCTCGCCAAGCATTAGCCGGCGATAAATTTGTCCACGTCGATCACGGCCTTCACCGGCAGATGATCCGACGCGCGCCGCGACAGCGCCGTGCGATGCACCTCGATCGACTTCATCGCCCCGACCGGCCGCACCCAGATCCGGGTCAGCGCCAGGAACGGCGCGAACGACGGAAAGGCCACCGGCGCCAGCGGCTCTCCCAGAATGCGATGCGCATCGCGCAGCGTCGCCGAGAACGGAAACCACTCGTTCATGTCGCCGAGCACGACGGTCGGCAACTGCGCGGGCGCCGTTGCGACTGCCCGCAACAACTGCCGCCACTGCGAGCGCCGCTCCGAGCGGCTCAGGCCGAGATGCGTCGTGATGACGCGCAGGCAGTGATCGCCGAGATCGAGTTGCACATCGAGTGCACCGCGCGGCTCGAACCACGAATAGCTCAGATCGTGACGATGCACGCTGACGATCGGCAGGCGCGTCAGCAGCGCATTACCGAACTGACCGCTGTGTCGAACGATGCGGAGTCCCGGCACTGCCGCCATTTCCAGCGCGCGCGACAGGTACTCGAGCTGCATCGAGTCCTCGGTCTCGCCTTCCTCGTTGTCGACTTCCTGCAGGCCGTAGATGTCGCAGTCGAGCTCTCTGAGAACCTGCGCGATGCGCGCCGGCGAGCGCCGATGGTTCCAGCCCCGGCAGCTGTGAATGTTGTAAGAGCCGATCGCGACCTGCCGATGGGCGGCGTCGAGGTGACGGCTCGGCTCGCTGTCAGCCCGCCCGGCCATCTGCGCCTCGTTGCGGGGCGGACGGTGCAGATGCAATGAGCCAGCGCCGCACCAGCCAGGTCGCGATGCCGAGCAGCCCGAGGACGAGCGCGATCGCCCAGTAGTTGATCCGGCGCGGATCCTCCAGCCAGGTCTGCAGTTGATCGCCGAACACGGTGGAAGTGAGCGTGCCCGGCAACATGCCCAGCGCCGTGCCGATCATGAAATCCGAAAGCTTGACGCGCGCCGCGCCGGCCACGACGCCTTCGACCAGGAACGGCGCGATCGGCACCAGGCGCAGCGCCGTCATGGCGAGCAGCCCGCGCCGGCGCAGCACCTGCAGGATGCCATTGAGCTTGGTGCCCGCAATGCGGCGCACGGTGTTGCGATTCATCTTCTTGCCGAGCACGAAGCTCACCCAGGCAGACAGCTCGATGCCGAGCATCGCGTACACAAAACCCATGAACGGGCCGAAGGCGATCACCGCAAACAGCGTCAGCAGCGGGCGCGGAAACAATGTGAACGCGACCGGCGTGTACAGCAGCACGGTGAGAATCGGCACCCACCACTCGTCGCCGGCGCGGCGCGCCCAGCTCGTCACGTGGTTGCCATCGAGAAACGTCGCCAGCGGCGTGAGCTTCCAGAGCGCCGTCAACGCGAGACACAAGACCGCAAGCGCCGCGATGTTGCCCCACGCGGGCGAGCGCGGCCCCTCGGCAGTCGCGTCGTCGGAGCTCAGCAGATTCGCCAGATCGCTCAGTGCCACCGGCTTCTCGGGATCGGCGACGCTCACCACACTGAGCACGGTCGACGAAACCTGCGGCAGATCCGGGAGCAGTTTCAGAGTGCGCTCGTTCGTCCGCAGGCTGTCGATGGCGGCGCGCAACGAGCCTGCGCTGTCGATAGCCTCGACCACGCGCTCCGGTTCGGAGCCGAGATGCTCGGCGAGCAGCTGCGCGCGCAGGTTCGAGATTGCCGCGCGCAGGTCGTCGCGGCCGAGCGCTTCGATCGTGAGGTCGCACTCGGTGTCCAGTCCCATCGAACGGTTCGCCAGATTCGCCGAGCCGATGCGCACCACCTCGTCGTCGACGATCATCATCTTGGAGTGCACGTCGATGCAGGTGCCGCTCTTCAGCCCCTCGACGAACGGGTAGTAGACGCGAAAGCGATCGTGCACGTCTGCAGCGCGCAGCCGCTGGATGAGCTTGGTACGCAGCGTCTGCATCGTCACTTCTTCGAGCCAGCCATGGCTCAGCTCGCGCAGCACGACGACCACCTCGGGTCCGTCGGGCTCGGCGAGCCGCGCGGCGAGCGCATCGCCGACCTTGTCGGCCGTGAAGTATTGATTCTCGATGTAGATGGAGCGACGCGCAGCGGCGATCGTATCGAGATATAGCGCTTCGACTTCGCGGATCTCGGGGTGTGCGCCGTGTCCGCTGGTGGAAGGTGCGGTGCGCGAGATACCGACGGCAACGTCGCGTAGCGGACTGTCGAGAGACGCCGGCCAGAGCGCCCCTGGCAGGTGCGGACCGCCACGGCGAAACATAGTCCTCCGGGTGAATGGCGGATCGAGTGTCTCGTGCGTAGCGCGCTGCCAACGATCGCGCAACAGATCGCCGAGCGCACGCGCTGCCGGTCCTTCGACTGCCATCATGATGTCGTGAAACGGCGGATAGGGCGCGCCGGCCATCACGCGGTGCAGATTTTGCGGCGCGTGCTCGCACGTATCCCAGCGACGCGATGTCAGGTCGATGCCGCCGCCGAACGCGACCGCATCGTCGATGACCACGATCTTCTGGTGATGACAGCCGCCGGTCGGGTGCGTGTTGTCGTAGCGAAAGCGGATCCGGCGGTGCGGCTTCCACGACAGGCTATACAGCGGCGCCCACTCGCGGTCGAGCCCGAAGATCATCGGATAGTCCCAGATCAGGATATTGACGTGCAGGTCGCGGTGCCTGCGCACCAGGTCGTTCAGGAAGCGGCCGAGCTCGAGCTCGCAGTCGAGGCCGTTCCGGCACAGCAGACGGGTGCGGCTGTGGAAGTCCCAGCCTGCGATCAGGATCGAGCGCCGCGCCAGGCGCGCGACTTCTACGAACGCCTTG
>DATENH010000280.1:0-13150 GCA_035275145.1 Steroidobacteraceae bacterium
ACGTCGTGATCGACGCGCACGTAGTGGTAACCGTACGGCGGCGGACGCAGGCGATACACGTGATAGTTGTTCACGACGTATCGATTCGAGTAGTAGCCGGACGGCAGGCGATCGCCGTAGCGCCACGAGCGGTAGTAGTAGCCCGACGGCCTCACGTAGCGACCGTAGTTGTAGCGGCGCCCGTCGTAGTGACGGAACCCATAGTCGCGATCCCAGTCGCGACGGTCATAACGGCGATCGTTGCGATGGTCGTAGCGCCAGTCGTTGCGGTGGTCGTTACGCCAGTCGTTGCGATGGTCGTTCCGATGGTCGTTGCGCCAGTCGTTCCGATGGTCATCGTGCCGATCGTTGCGATGATTGTTGCCACGATTGTCGTGACGGTCGTCATGCCGATCGTTGCGATGGTCGTCGCGGCGATGCTCATTGCGATTGCGGTCGCGATTGTCAGCCTGCGCCGTGGTGACGACGCCGCTCAAGAGCGTGACCGCAACAGCCGTAGCAGCGAACAAACGTTTCATTTCGATCTCCCGGACTGACCGGACGAGCCGGCCTTGGGGCGCACTATCGGGCGTGGCGCCTGATCCGGGACTGAACGTTTTCAGACAGCTCCCGTTCAGGCTATTTTTCCCGGCGGGAGGAACAGTTACGCGCTACGGCGCATATTCTGTCGCATGAAATACGAGCTGCACTACTGGCCGGGCATTCAGGGCCGCGGCGAATTCGTGCGCCTCGCGCTGGAGTACGCGGCGATTCCGTACGTGGACGTCGCGCGCCTGCCCGAGGACGAAGGCGGTGGTGAAGAGACGCTCTACAAATCGCTGGACCGCGCGCATCCGCGCACGATTCCGTTCGCGCCGCCCTGGCTCAAGGCCGGCGATCTGGTCATCGCGCAGACCGCGAACATCCTGCTCTTTCTCGGCCGGCGCCATGGACTCGCGCCCGAAGACGAAGCCGGCTGGCTGTGGACCCATCAATTGCAACTGACGATCACCGACTTCGTGGCGGAAGTGCACGACACGCATCACCCCATCAGCGTCGGCGAGTACTACGAAGACCAGAAAGCGGAAGCCGTGAAGCGCACGGCGGCGTTTCGCAAGAGCCGCATACCGAAGTTCCTCGGCTATTTCGAGAAGGCGCTGGATCGTGCCGGTACGCAGTGGATGAACGGCAAGCAGCCTTCGTATGTCGATTTGTCGCTGTTCCAGGTCGTCGAAGGCTTGCGCTACGCATTCCCGCGTTGGATGCACAAGCACGAAGCGAAGTATCCGCGGCTGATTGCGCTGCGCGACCGGGTGGCGGCGTTACCGCGAATCGCCGCCTATCTGAAGTCGCCGCGACGCATCGCGTTCAACGAAGACGGCATCTTCAGATACTACAAGGAGCTGGACCGCGCGGACTGAGCGTCAGTCCAACCGCGGACGCACGCCGATCTGCGACAGCCAGTCGAGGATCGCGCGCACGGCAGGCTCCGCATTCTCCTTGCCGTTCTTCTCGCGATATGCATCGCGCTGACTCGCGTACTGCGTGAAGTGATGGTCGAGCTGCGGCAACTCCTTGAAGGTCGCGGAGCCCGGCTGACGATTGTTGGCGATGTTCGCAATCAGCCGTGCAGCGTCGCTCGACTCGAACCAGTCGTACTCGCCGTGAAGCACGAGAACGGGCGCGGTTACGCGCTGCCATGCGCCCGCCCAGTTTTGACGCTGCGCTTGCTGATCGAATGCGAACGGCCGGCCATAGTGACCGGTGTCGCTCGTGCCGACGATGCGCCGCCACACCTCGCCGAGCTTCGGATCGCTCGCAGCAATCTGCGCGGGGGTTTCGCCTTTCAGCAAGTAGCGCGTGAAGTACTCGGCGCGTGCATTGACCTCGCCGGCAACTGCCTGCGGATCGGTGTCGCCCAGCTCCAATGCGTTGCGCTCGAACCTCAGCATGCGCTCGAACCAGGTCTGCGCGCCGCCGCCCCACACGACCACCCCCGCGACCTCTTCGCCCGCCGCGACCAGCGGCGCGTAATTCGAGCCCATGCTCGCGCCGTAGATCACGATCCGGCGCGGGTCGACGTCGGGACGCGCCTTGAGTTGGCGAAGCGCAGCCCGGTGATGGGCCAACTCAGTCTCGTAGTCGAGCTGTGCACACGGCGTCCCTTTGCTCGCACCGACGCCGGATTTCTCCGTACGCTGCCAGATCATCCCGGACTCGGTGATGAGGCGCCGGAGCATGACGCTCCAGCCATCCTTCGCATCGGGAGCCAGTTCGATGCTGTCGCACGACAGCCATTGGACGAAGAGAACGGCGGGCAATCGCCCCGTGCTGTTCTTCGGCCGGGTGACGATCGTGCGCAACCGCGCGCCGTCGCCGGGCAACAGCTCGCCGTATTCCGTGTCGAGACCGGGATATGTTTCGGCGGCTTGCGCCGGCGAACCTGCCAGAGCGGCGAGCGCCGTCAGACAAAGGATACTGAATCTCATGAATAGCTCCGTGTGAGTGACGGAGCACGCACGCTCGCACGGCAAGCCGCCGCGCGGCTTGCCGAAAGCTCAGCGATTCATGCCGATTCCGGAAACGGCGAGTGCGGGGTCGAGTTCTGCCGGCGATATTCGCTCGGCGTCACGCCGAAGCGTTCCTTGAACGCGCGATTGAACGGCCCGATCGAGCCGTAGCCGGCTTCGAGAGCGATGGTCAGCACCGGGATGCGTCGCAGCTGCGGATCGCCGAGCCGCTCGGCGGCTTCCTTCAAACGGTGCGTATGCAGGAAGTCGTTGAAGTTGCGGAAGCCGAGTCCCTGGTTGATGACCCGTCGCAACACGTGCTCCTGCGTGCCGAGCAGGTCCGCGAGTTGCACGATCGTCAACGCTTCGCGCGCATACAGGCGCTCGGGCACGAAGCGGCGGTTCAGCCGATCCAGCACGCTCTCCTCCAGGCGGCTCAGCGCGACCGCCGGCGGCGTATCGACTGCGGCGATCCAGTTCACCACCCGCAGCTGCACGAACGTCGACAACGCGAGTGCGGCCGCCACATTGATGACCACGAGATTGAGCAGCACGAGCGCGGGCGGCGTCGATTGTCCCTGGAACAGCACGATGGTTTGCGTGAGGATGACGGCGGCGAGATAAATCGAGACGCACGGGACGAACCACTGACGCAATTGCCGGCGTCGCGGATCCAGATCGCCCGCCATGCCGAAGTAGACCGTGAGCGGCGCGAGGCACGCGAATGCAAGACTCGACGCAGCGAAAGCCACACCGAGCACGCGCACCGCCGTGTCGGCGCTGTCCGCGGGCACCTGCGACTGATAGAGCACGCCGGCGACGCCCATCGCGCCCAGGCAGATCACATCGCTCGTGCGGAGCGTCGCGCGATCCGAAAACAGCAACCGCGCACAGATCCAGAACCACACCGGATGTGTCGAGCACAAGGCAGTGAGCGGATAGATGAAAGCGCCGAAGATGCGGCCCGCGCCCGGCATCGACGTGAGCAGGAAGGCGGCGACGCTGGCCGCGAGCCAGGCGACCGACCGCGTGCGATGGCTGCGTTCGCGAGTGCGAAGCACGCTCAGCGCGACGAGCGCCAGAAGCGCCACACCGGTCGCGCGGAGAATGAGCTCGACGGGGAACACCGCGGTATTCTAGCTCACATGAATCTCACCTTCAGTCGACGCCTCGCCCTGTTCTACGGCGTGTCGCTGCCGGTCGTCGAAACGATCCGCAGATGGCAGCAGCTCGGCGACTTCAGGGTCTGGCCGTCGTGGCTCGACGACGTGCTGCTGGGGACGGCCTTACTCTACGGTGTGTGGCGCGTCAGCAAGAACGTCGAGACGGGCCGAGCGTGGCTGGTGGCTGCCTGGGGCCTGACTTGCGGCATCGCTTACAACAGCTTCTTCGGCCAGCTTGTGCACCTGGACCAGCCGGATCCTTCGTCGCTGCCGTCGGCGTGGGTCGTCGGCATCAAGGGGGTCGGCTTTGCGTTGGCAATTGTTGCCTTGGCCGGCAGCCTGCGGCAGGCTCCCGCCCAAATCGCTCCAAATTGATAATAGGGGATAGCGGCCATGTCCAAGCGACCCGTCGATGTGGATCCGGAAGGTCAGCGACTGCCGATCAAGCTCGATTCGACCTCCAACGGCGAGTTCGCGCCGGTCCCGCTGGATGCATCGCTGCGCCAGGCGAACACGCTCGCGTCGCAATGGGCGCAGCGCTTCGCGCGCCGGCTCAACAAGAGTCGTCGCAGCTTTCTCGTTTCCGCTTGCGGTGCAGCGTCCACGCTGCTCGCCTTCAACGCAGCGCATGCGCGCGTCGGCCGCAACGGCGGATTTTTCGAGGTCTCGCAGGAAGCTGCGCTCGAACCGCAGCTCGCGGCCGCGGAGCTCGGCAAGAAAGAATTCATCTTCGACGTGCAGGGTCACTTCGTGAATCCGACGGGCGCGTGGACGCGTGCCTTGCCGTCCGGCGCGACGCCGCTCGCCGAGATGCCGAACGCGCACTGCGAGCTCTCGAAGACGCCCGGCGACCGCAGCTATCTCAAGTGTCTCAGCGGCGATGAGTTCGTCAAAGACGTGTTCCTCGACTCGGACACCGACCTCATGGTGCTGAGCTTCGTGCCCTCGACGCGCGAAGGCGAGCCGCTGACGATCGAGGAAGCGCTCGCGACGCGCGACATCGTCGACAAGATGGAAGGCACGAAGCGCCTGCTGCTGCACGGCCGGGTCAATCCGAATCAGAAGGGCGACGTGGAAGACATGGAGCGGCTCGCCAAGCTCGGCGTGGTCGCGTTCAAGACGTACACGCAGTGGGGACCGGACGGCAAAGGCTTCTTCATGACCGACGACGTCGGCATCGCCTTCGTCGAGCGCGCGCGCCAGGTCGGCGTGCGCAACATCGCCATCCACAAGGGCCTGGCGTTCGGCCCGAAGAGCTACGAGCACTCCACTTCGCGCGACATCGGCCCGATCGCCAAGCGTTTCCCGGACGTCAACTTCCTGATCTACCACTCGGGCTACGTGATCGACAAGGACGAAGGCCCGTACGATCCCAAGCGCACCGACGGCATCGATGCGCTGATCACCTCCGTGTTGCAGGCAGGCGTGAAGCCCAACAGCAACGTGTACGCGGAGCTCGGCTCGACCTGGCGCTTCCTGTCGATGCGCAACCCGACGTCGGCTGCGCACGCGCTCGGCAAGCTGTTCAAGTACATCGGCGAGAACAACGTGCTGTGGGGCACGGACTCGATCTGGTACGGCTCGCCGCAGGATCAGATCCAGGCGTTCCGAACGTTCCAGATCGCGCCGGAGCTGCGCGAGAAGCACGGTTATCCGACGATCACGAGCGAGCTGCGCGCGAAAGTGTTCGGCCTCAACGCCACGAAGCCGTATCACCTTTCGCCCGCGGAGATCCGTCGCGAGACCGATAAAGATGCGGTTGCGCGCAGCCGGGTGGCGTACGCGGAGACGCCAAATCCGTCGTTCGCGACGTACGGGCCGCGCACGCGCCGAGAGTTTCTCAATCTCCGGCGTTGGCAGGGAGTCGGACCGTAAGACCAGAATGATCTCTCGCAAAGACGCAAAGATCGCCAAGGGCCGGAATGTGAATTCCGAGAATTCTTGAATTTCAGAATTTCTTCCTTTGCGTCTTTGCGTCTTTGCGAGAGTTATTTCTTCTCCGCCTGCTTCTTCAAATACTCGGCATACCCTTTCGCCTCGACGCCCTGGCTGCTGATCTGCAACCGGATCTCGTCGCTCACTTGCGGGACGAAGGCGCCGAGGCCGAAGTCGGAGCGCTTCAGCGTCGTGGTCGCCTCGAAGCCGACGGTCGGCAGCGAAGTGCGCGGATTCGAGCCGACCTTCAGCACGGTGACATCGAGCGTGACGGGCTTGGTAACGCCGTGCAGGTTGAGATCGCCAGTCACCTTCAGCCGATCCTTGCCCATGCCCTGCTCCACTTTCGTGCTGCGGAAACTCGCCGTCGGAAACTTCGCGACCTCGAAGAAGTCCTCCGAGCGCAAATGCTCGTCGAGCGCCGGCACGCCGGTGTCGAGGGTGGACAGCGGAATCGTGACGTTGACGACCGCATGGGAGGGGTTGGCCGCGTCGAACTCGAGCGTGCCCTGCCCCTGGCTGAGCTGCGCTGCCGGGTTCGAGAAGCCGAGGTGGTTCCAGCGGAACACGGCCTGCGTGTAGTCGGGCTCGATGGTGTAAGTCGTGGCGTAGAGCGGCGCGGCGGCGAGTGCGAGCGATGCAGCGAGAACGAAGCGACGAAACGGAACGATCATGGGGGCGACTCCTGTGGATGAGGACGGCCGCACTATGGCGACCGGCCGCCCGCAGTGTCCTGAAACGCGGTTGAAATACTCTGAAGAGATCTGAAAGCAGCCCGCGTCCTTGGCACGGGCGCTATAGTTGCGCGCGTTATGGCGCATCCGCCCCCGAAAACTCTGCGCATCGGCGACTGGTTCGTGAATCCGCTGTCCGGCGAGATCGCCCGCGGCGAGGAACGCGTCCGCTTGGAAGCGCGTACGATGCGGCTGTTGCTCTGTCTGGCCGAGACGCCTGGAGAAGTTGTCTCCATCGACGCCCTGCTCAACCAGGTCTGGTCGGGCGTGGTCGTCACGCCAGATTCTGTCTATCAGGCAGTCGCGGCGCTGCGCCGGCTGCTCGGCGACGACGCGAAGCAACCTGCGTACATCGTGACCGTGCCGAGGCTTGGTTACCGACTCGTCGCTCCGGTCGAGTCGCCGGTCGACGGGCCGGCAACTCCACGGCCTGCTCGCGCGAGCTCGCGGATGTACGTCGTGCTGGCGCTTGGCGTTCTGCTCGTCTGCGGCGCCCTGTCCTATTACTTGATCGCGGACCGCAATGCGACTCAGGCTGCAGCAGCAGCCAATCCGAAAGCGATCGCAGTGCTGCCTTTCCTCGACCTCACCGACAGCATGAACGAGGAGCCGTTCGCCGATGGCATGACGGAAGAGCTGATCCACCGACTGAGCAAAGTGCAAGGATTGCGCGTGCCCGCGCCGACCGCGTCGTTCTTCTTCAAAGGCAAGCAGCTCCCGGTCGCCGAGATTGCCAGGTCGCTGCACGTCAGCTACGTGCTCGACGGCAGCGTGCGCAAGTCGGGCGAGACGCTGCGCGTCGCGGCTCGGCTCGTCCGAGCGGATGACGGTTACGTCGTCTGGTCCGAAAACTACGATCGCCCGCTCGACGACAAGCTGATGGTCCAGGACGACATCGCCAGCCAAGTCACGAGCGCGCTAGCCGGCAAAAGTCACGCCTTTTGACGGCGTTGTCGAAAGGGCCTTGGCCGCTTTCGACCCGAGGACAATCGGGCGTCGATCGACTGACGCCTTCCGCCTGGATGGCGAGCTTCACGTCATCGCTCGCGAACAACAGGTAGCGATTCATGCCGAATGCCGAACGCTTCAGGCGCGCGGTCGCGACGATCGTGCAGCGCTGATCGAGTTGGTTCGTGCAGTCGTAGCTGGACACGTCGAGTGCAACGGCGCGCGTGACGCCGAGCATCGTCAGCTCACCCTCGATCCGTATGGGCCGGCCCGAAGAGAACACGATGCGGTGGGCGCGATAGGCAATCTCCGGATGCACGGCGGTGTTCAGCATCGACGGGCCGCGGACGAATTTCGCCGTCGCTTCGCTGCCGGCTTTCAGCGAGCGTGCGTCGATGACGATGTCGAGCTCGCCGCGCGACTCGGCGGAATCGAGGATGACAGTGCCGGCCGCGCGATTGAATTCGCCGCGCTGGGTGGTGCCGAGGCTGCGCATTTCGAAGGAGACGAGCGTGCGGGCGGGGTCGAGGGTGAATTCGGTGGCGTGCGAGGGGGAGAGCCAGGAGAGGGCGGCGAGGGCGATGAGGCGGGTGAGCATGGGAGGAGCATGCCGGTGCCGCACCCGTCGCTCTGTCAACGCGTTGACACGAGAAGTCCCTCAATATCCTCGGGCTGTGCAACATGCGGCGACGGCCGCGTCGTCCCCCGTCTCCCGCGCACACTCGATCCCCACCCTATCCGCCTGCCAATCCTGCCACTCCGCCGTGTCACTGCTACTGAACAAATCGCGCACTTCCTTCCCCGCCCCCGCCAGATACGCCTCCGTGATGCTGCAATAACGCGAGATCAATCCGCCGGCGATGCAATGGGCACGTTTGTCCGGCAAATTCGCCGGCAACTTCTCCTCGATGACCGCGTCCATGCAGCCGTAGCTGGACGGCGCCAGCCGCGGCGGGCGGTTCGCAATGCTGGCGCAAGCGGTAAGATTCGCCATCACCAGCAGGACGGCGGCCATGCGCGAAACTTTGACCATCTATCACAATCCGGCGTGCACCAAGAGCCGCGAGACGCTGGCACTGATCCGCTCCCGTGGCCACGAGCCGAAGATCGTCGAGTATCTGAAGACTCCACCCAGCGAAGCCGAGCTTACCGCGGTCGTGCGCAAGCTGGGCATCAAGCCGCTCGAGCTGATCCGTCGCAACGAGCAGGTGTTCAAGGACAAGTACGCGGGCAAGACGCTCGCCGACAAGGAATGGATCAAGGCGATGATCAAGGACCCGATCCTGATCCAGCGACCGATCGTCGTGCGCGGCGACGAGGCCGCGATCGGGCGGCCGCCGGAGGATGTCGAGCGCCTGCTGCGTTGAGCCGTCTCACGCCTTCATCGGCGTGACGTTCGCGTTCAAGCGGAACAGGTTCGTCGGGTCGTACTTGGTCTTCAACGCAACCAGCCGCTGATAGTTGCCACGGTAGTTCTCGTTGATGTCTTTTGCGGTGACTTCACGTGCCATGTCGTTGACGTAGAAGCCGCGCGTGAACGGCTCGAGAGTCTTCCAGTACGCGCGCGCTGCTTCGATGTGCGGCGACGGGTCCTTGTCGCCGATCGGCCAGGCAACGACTGTCATCATGTTGCCGATCGCATAGCGATGCGCGAATGCTGTCGCGCCATCTGCAACGCGCGACCCTGCTCCGCCGCAGTGCTGGAAGAACAGCACCGTCGTGCGGCGCGGATCGCCGTGGAATCCGTCCACCATCGCATTGACCAGCTCGCCGGGGACTTTGCCGACGAACCCGCCTTTCAGGTACGACGCAATCGCACGCGTGTCGGTCGAATCCTGAGACCGCTGCACCTGCACGTACTCCATGGTCTTGATCGTGTCCTTGAGAGGCGTGCCCAGCTTGCGGATCGGCGCGAGCGCCTTCTCCGCATCCGCCTGCGGTCCGCAGTAGCAGACCTGCAGCATAGCCATGCCCGGAGCGTTGCCCGGCGGCTGCATGACCGTCGGATCGACATACAGCTCGTCGGGAGCAACCGGCGCGTACTCGCCCCACAGCGTCAGCATGTCCCGCATCCTGGCGATCGGGAACAGGACTGAACCCGCAATGACCTCGCGCTTCATCGGATGCAGCTTGAACTCGAACTGGGTGACCACGCCGAAGTTGCCGCTGCCACCGCGCGCACCCCAATAGAGCTCAGGATTCTCTTGAGCGCTTGCATGCACGAGCTTGCCGTCTGCGGTAACGATGTCGACCGACTCCAGGTTGTCGACCGCCATGCCGAACTTGCGCGCAATGCGGCCAAAGCCGCCGCCGAGCGTCAGGCCGCCCACACCGGTATGCGACACGGTGCCGAGCGGCGTCACGAGCTCGTGCGGCGCAGTCTCTTTGTCTATCTGTCCGAGCAGCGTGCCGCCAGTGGCCCAAACACGGCGCGCAGATGGATCGACGCGCACCGAGCGGAAAGTGGAAAGGTCGATCTGCATACCCTTGTCGCAAGTCGACTGGCCCGAGTGGCTGTGCCCGCCGCACTTGACCGCGACCAGCAGGCTGTTGGCCCGCGCGAAGTTCACAGCCGCCTGGATGTCCGCGACATCCACCGGCTGCACGATCAGCGCCGGATGCTTGTCGAACGACGGATTGAGGATGTGCCGCGCGTCGTCGTAGCCGCGATCGCCGGCGAGCAACAGTTGCCCATGCAACTTCGCAGCCAGATCGCGGAGCTCGGCGCCGCGCAGCGAAATCTCGCGACCGTCACCGGTGACGGCAGCAACGTCTGCAACATCGCCGGGTCGGGCGGTTGCATACAGCGGTTTGAAATTGGGAATGCTGAGAGCTGCGGCCGTCCAGAGTGACGACTGCACGAAATCGCGACGCTTCATCGGAGGATCCCCGCATCGTTAGGCTTTGCGCCAGTAGAAACGCGCGGAGATCCGAAAGCAAGTGCCAAAACGGAGTAGTTTCAGACACCCGAGGTGAAGTACGGCCGCTCCGGAACGAACAGCAAACGAGCCGCGCCGCGACGCCATTCGGCCGGCGCGCGCGTTCCGAGTACCACGAGTGCGGCGCTGTAAGCCTGCCCACGCGCTTCGAGCGGCAGCCCATCGAGCAGGCGCTCGGCATCGGCAGGATTGGCCGAGCTGCGCGCGGCGGTGATGAACTCGAGCATCTGCTCGGCGTTCTCGTCCTTGTAGTCGCGGATCGCGGCGATATAGGGCGCCGGGTTGCGCCGCTCGCGCAGCGCCAAGGCCAGTGCGGCCCACATCGTGTCGGCATCCATGCCCTTGTCCGTCGGCAGTGTCAGCGCGCGGTCGATGACCTCGCGTGATGCACCATCCGACGCCGCAGCGAGTCGCAGAATGCGGGCGACGTCATCGGCGCTCTCCACCTTCTCGCTCAACGCGGCATCGATCTTGCCGGCTGCGAGGTCGTGATAGGCCGAGTCAGCACCGGGTTGCACCCCGTTACCGGTGACCAGCGACAGGTAATACCGCAATGTGTTCGATTGTTGCGCGAGATCCGCGCCCGGTGCGTCGCCGTCGCGAGTCGTTATCCGGCGCAGACGCATGGTGTCGAGCGCAAACCTTTCGCTCATCGCCGGCACTTGCTGGCGAGCCATGTTGAGAGCCGTCATCGCATCGTTCCAGCGACCGTGCTGCGCATGCGTGTAACCCATCGCCGCCGCAATCCAGCCATTGGTCGGCGCCTTGGCGTAGAGCGCGGCGAATTCCTCCTCGCGCCGGACGTCGTCGTCGATACAACGAGCCGCGACATACTGCAGATTGATGCTGCCGGGATGCGCGTCCGCCAGCTCACGATGACGCTTGCACACTGCCGCACGCAAGTCGCGGCGTGCATCCTGTTCGGCGCGCAACGTCAGCACGTCTTCGGGATCGAGCTTGAGCCGCGCGCGGACGATCTCGGCGAATCCTTCGCGTTGCGAGGCGAGTGCCAGCCAGTAAGCCGCGTAGTGACTCTCGTTCGAGTCCCAGCGTGCATGCGTCTGGATGACCTGCGCCTGCTGCTTCGGGTCCTGCAACATCGAGAGCAACATCGATGGATTGTCGTGTCCGAACGCATCCATGACGTCGCGCGTGCCGCCGCCGCTGCCGCGACCGGTGCTGATCGTCTCGGGCGGCTGCTCGAAAATGTAATCGGCGCCCGTCGTGGTCCAGCGCACCGGACCGATCATCTGCTCGGGCACCTGGCCGACCGAGCCGTAGGTCGCGGTCCATTGCACGAGCATGCTCGCGCCCGCGACGTTGTAGATGCTCTCGTTCGAGCCGACCGGGATTTCGGCATCGAACTGCTCGATCACATCGCCGAACTCGGTCACCGTCTTGACCGGATAGTTCTCGTCGTTGCCGACCGTGAGCTTCGCGTGCGAGAAAGCCGGCACGTTGACCGCATGCTCGCCGATGGAGACCTTCACCGTGCGGCCGAGGCCGTTGTAGACATTCACGAGCGTCACGCCGACCGTCTCGCCGACGCTGAGCACCGCCGCGATGATGCCGCACGCGACAGTCAGTCGCGCGAGCGTGGCGAACAAGCCGTCGGCAACATGAAAGCGATCCCACAAGTCGAGCTTGGTCTTGCGCGGCCGCTCGTTGCCCGGCAGGAGCACCGGATATTGCTCGGGCACCTTGGTCGCATCGGGTGCAGCCGCCGGCGTCATCTTGTCGCGAATGAAGCGCGACACCTGTGCTTCAACGAGCAGCAACTGCTCCAGTGTCGCTTGTCGCAGCGCGGACAATGCAGAGCCCGCGCTCGCGACCCAGCTATCGATTGCATTGAGCCAATCGCCGACGTTCTTGTCGTCCGCAGGCGGCAACGTGAACGTGCCGAGCGCCTGCTGCCAGCTCTCGACCTTGAGTCGCCGCAACAGCGTGCGGTCGAGGACGATCGCCTTGCCCTCCTCCTCATATATATGTCTCAGCGCCTTGTGCACTTCGGCGCAGGCGTTCAGGAGCACGCGCCTTTCGCCCGACGACACGCGACCATCGGCGGTGACGACTGAAACGGTATTGCAGAGCGCCCCATGCGCGTCGCGCAGATTCGCCTCGCTGTGCTCCGCATAGTGCAGGATCGAGACGAGACCTTTGAGATAGGTATCCCATCCCGATCCGAGCTGTGTGGCCGCCGCAAGATGCACGGCACGGCAGCGCTTGTCGTGCGCGAGCACTGCGTCGCGAGCCTTGTCGAGATCTCCTTGCACTTCGTCGAGCGCGTCCTGCAGATCGGCGCGTTTCAGGTCTTTGCCGCGGTAGCGAATGACACCGCCGCTCGCCGTGAGGAAGCCTTCCTTGAGTCCCTGCAGCGTTGCCTTCTCTTCTTCGAGGCCTCTGAGCTTCGCGAGATCCTCCGACAGAGAGTGCGGATAGATCGCCGCGAGCTCCGTGGCGATGTAGTCGGTGCGCAGAGTCGGCCCGTAGAGATCGGCGGCTTGCTTCGCGTAACGCGCGAGCGGACGACCGAGGTAGGCGCCGCGATACGCGCGATCGTAGTACGCGCGCCCGAACTGTTCGTCGAGCTTGGCGATCGATTGCTCGAGTGGCACGTCCGCGGCTTCCTGCACGGCGCGGAACACGTGCGCAGTCATGCTCTTCTTGAGATCCGGAACGCTGTCGAACAGCTCCCAGGCGCTGCGCGCGTCGATCTTCGCGTGAACGTAGCGACGCTTGGCATTCTGCTCGCGCTCGGAGTTCGCCGGATGCGTGCTCCACATGCGCGGCGGCTGGGCAAGCGAGGTCTTGAAGACCCGATGCTCCTGCGGCTTCTCCTTCGGCGGCGGCGCGAGCTCGCCGTAGCTCGGATCGTCGAGCACGTGCCGGAGCTTCTCGGTGATGTGCTTCTGCACGGCGAACAGATCGGCGACGCTGCGCTT
>DATENH010000281.1:0-6971 GCA_035275145.1 Steroidobacteraceae bacterium
AACGTCCGGTAACGGCTCCAGGAACCGTAAATTACTCGCGGCGCGCGGAGCCGCGAGTCGATGCTTGTTCCACTATGAACAAGCGCTACCTGTTGCTCGCTGCCAGTTGCTTCACTTTCGCTGCGCAGGCTGCCGATAACCTGGAAACCGTCGAGGTCTTCGGCCGCCGCATCGAAGGCTTGGGATTGGGGGAGGCCACGGCGACGGGCTCGCGGCTCGACCTTTCCCCGCTGCTGACGCCCGCAAGCGTCGAAGTGCTGGCCGGCGACGTGATCCGGCAGCGCGGCGATTCGAGCATCGTCGAGTCGGTGACGCGGGCCACCGGCATCACCAGCGAAGCAACTCCCGGCGACGGCGGCACTGCGTTGAGCGCACGCGGCTTCGTCGGCCATAACTCGATCATGCAACTGCTGGATGGCGCTCGGCTGTTCGTCGGTGCCGGCACCGCGACGTTTCCGTTCGATTCCTGGTCCGTCGATCGCGTCGAAGTGCTGCGCGGGCCCGCGTCAGTGATGTATGGACAGGGCGCGATCGGCGGCGTGATCAACGTCGTTTCCCGCCGGCCGAACACCAGCGCGCAGGAAGCACAGGTCGAGCTCGCCTTCGGCGAGGATGCGCGCAGTCACGCGGCCGTGGATCTGACCGGCCCGCTGAGCGAGAACTGGGCGTATCGTCTCGACGCCAGCTACAACCAGGCCGACAACTGGGTCGACCGCGGCGACTCCGACAGCCTCGCGATTGCCGGCACCCTGCAATGGGACGTGTCCGACACGCTGCGCCTGGCGCTTTCATACGACTACGGCGATCAGAACCCGATGAGGTATTTCGGCACGCCGCTGATCGAAGGCAAGCTCGACGAGTCGCTGCGGCATCAGAACTACAACGTCGGCGACAGCAAGATTCACTATCGCGACGCGTGGACGCGTCTGCAGGCGCAATGGCGGGCGAGCGAGAACGTGCAGGTGAACAACCAGCTCTACTGGCTCGACACCGACCGGCAGTGGCGCAACGTCGAGGAGTACGAGTTCAATCCCGGCACGGGCGAGATAGATCGCTTCAGCTACATTGGCATCCTGCATCACCAGGAGCAGCTCGGCGACACCGCCGACGTGCGCGTCCAGCACGAGCTGTTCGGCCGCGAGAACCATGTCGCCGCCGGCTTCGACTTCAACAAGGTGCGCTTCACGCACGTCAACGATTTCGAGGATGCGCAGTTCGACGCTTCATCCAGCGTGCCGCTGCGCAATTTCGATCCCGGCGCGTTTCTCGATCTGTCGCCGACGATCCCGCGCTTCCGCACCGAAACGGACCAGTACGCGCTGTTCTTCGAGGACCGCATGGTGCTCAACGAGCAGTGGTCGGTGATCGGCGGTGCGCGCTACGACCACGCATCGCTCGATCGCTTCAACCTGGTCAATCCGGCCGCGTCGTTCGACGCGGAGTTCAGCGATACGAGCTGGCGCGTGGGCGTCGTGTTCCAGCCGGCCGCGGCGCTGTCCTTCTACGGTCAGTATTCGACTGCGGTCGATCCGATCGGCTCGCTGATCACGACCTCGGCAGCAAACCAGAATTTCGACCTGAGCACGGGCGAGCAGCTCGAAGTCGGCGTCAAGCAATCGCTGTGGAACCAGCGCCTGGAGTGGACGCTCGCGGCGTATCGCATCGTCAAGAAGGATCTGCTGACGCAGGACCCGACCAGTGCCAATCCGGAAGACGTCCAGCAGGTCGGGCAGCAGTCCTCGCGCGGCCTCGAAGCTTCGCTCGCGCTGCACATCGACGACCGGTGGCGCATCGACGCGAACGCCGCGCTGCTGAACGCGAAGTTCGACGAGTTCGGCGAGGAGGACGACGACGGCAACGTCGTCTCGCGCAATGGCCGGCGGCCGCCGTCGGTCCCGGAGCAAGCGGCGAATCTGTGGGTGAGCTGGGCTGCGACCGATCAATGGCTCGCGCGCGCCGGCGTGCGCTACGTCGGCAAGCGCTTCACCGACAATGCGAACCAGTTGGAACTGCCGAGCTACACAGTGCTCGACGCCGGAGTGGATTGGGCGCCGACGCCGCAACTCGCGCTGACTGCGCTGCTGCGGAATGTGACTGACGAAGTCTACGGCGTGGCCGCTTACACGACTTCGGAATGGATTCTCGGTCAGCCGCGCACGGCGGAGCTGCAGGCTCGCTACCGCTTCCGCTGATGCTGACCGAATCGGCATGACGGTCTGGCGAGTCGTCAGGTACTGGCTCTACATAGTCCACCGCTGGCTTGGCATCTTCGCGTGCCTGCTGTTCGTCGGCTGGTTCGTCTCCGGGCTCGTCATGTCGTATGTCGGCTACCCGGAAGCGCAGCCGGCACGGCGCTACCAGGCATTGCAGCCGATCGACTGGACTCGGGTGCGGCTCGACCCGAACGGGCTGCTTTCGTATCTGCGTCTGCGGCGCTACCCGCGCGAAGTTCGGCTCGAAATGTTGTTTGGCGAGCCGGTCTATCGGGTGATCGATTGGGACGGCTCGCGCACGACAGTCTCGGCGCAAAGCGGCGAACGCGCCGGTGCGACGGAGCCGGAGCAAGCAGTGACGATCGCCGAGACTTACGCGCACGCGCGCGGTGAACTGCAAGCAACGATATCGCGCGACCAGTGGACGGTATCGGGCGGATTCAATGTCTGGCGGCCGTTGCATCGGATTGCGATGGACGATGCTGCAGGCACCGAGGTCTACGTCTCTGCGAAAACAGGCGAGGTGGTTCTCGCGACCACACGCGCGCAGCGCTCCTGGAATTGGCTCGGCGCGATCCCTCATTGGATCTACTTCACGCCGCTGCGCGCGAATCAGCAGTTGTGGCGCCAGGTGGTCATGTGGGCGTCGGCGCCGGGAATTCTGCTCGCGGTGACGGGTATCTGGATCGGCATCCTGCGACTGCGCACCCAATATCGCGGCTGGAAGAACTGGCATCAGTGGTCCGGCATCGATGGCGCCGATCTGCCGATCGATTTCGCGCAGCTTGTGCATCAATCGGCGCGCACGGTGCGTTTCTTTCACGTCGATGGCATGCCGATCGCAGCGCTCGTTCTCGTCGACGGCACGGAGCGCCTGGTCGATGCACGAACCGGCGCGCGCGTCGCGCTGACTGACGACCGCCTGATTCAGGCGGCGCATCGCTTGATGCCGGAAAGCAAAGTGCTCGAGCACCGGCGCATCGAGGCATACGACTCTTATTGGTACGCGCATCACGATCATCCGCCGCTTCCGGTGTTGCGAGTGGCCTTCGATGATCCGCAGCACACGTGGTACTACATCGATCCTGCGACCGGTCTGGTGCTCGATCTGCTCGACGACGGCGGTCGCCGCTGGCGGTGGTGGTTCAACGCGCTGCATCGCCTGGATTTCCGATGGCTCGTGCAGGACCGAGTGGTGTGGCATGCGACGGTGTGGGTGCTGTGTCTTGCGGGGCTGATTACTTCGGCGAGCGGTACTGTGATCGGGTGGCGGCGGCTGCGCAGAAAGAGTCAGGCTAAAGCCTGACATCCGCACCCGACAGTTCGTGGGATCCATTCCGTGGGCAGGAACCGGCGCGTCGCGACGGGCGTCCCGTTCATGCACATCCAGCAAACGGAGTGACATCATGAAAGCTCTATCGAGCATTGCACAGGCGTTGTTCGTGGCGGGCGCACTTGCAGCCGGCGCTGCCTACGCCCACGACGAAGCGAAGAATCCGAGCGGCCAGGTTTATGCGAGCCCGTCGCAAGTGCGGCTGGTCCAGGACAAGCTGCGCGAGCAGGGTCGCAAGCCGGGCACGACTGGCTTATGGGATGAGGCGACCATCGCCGAAGTCCGCGACTACCAGAAGGCCAACGGGCTCGCACCGACCGGCGAGTTCGACACGAGCCTGCTGAGCTCGCTGAAAGTCGGCGACGTGCTCGCGGGCGAGACCTCCGCGACATTCCTCGACGGACTGTTGCGTGCGGAACCATCGAAGTCTCCGCCCGCCGGACGCGGCGCGGCGATCTTCGTGAGCCCGGTGCACGTTGCGCAGATCCAGCACCTGCTGCAGGAACAGGGCCTGTACAAGGGCGCCATCGACGGAGCGTGGGGCGAGCAGACGGCGCATGCGGCGAACGAGTTTCGCCAGAAGCACGGACTCGAAGCGAGTCCAGGTCTCGACATAGCAATGCTGCGCGCGCTGAATGAGCAGCGCTCACCAGTGCCGAAGCTCGTTGCAGCCGCGACGCTGCGCCGGGACGGCGTGCCACTGTACGCGGGGCCGACTGCGATCCGTGCGCTACAGCGCGAGCTGTCGCGTGATGGACGCGACGTCGGCGCTGTCGACGGCGTCTGGGGCGAGAACACGCGGCAGGCGTTGCGCTCGTATCAGACGGCGCACTCGCTGGAGCCGACCGGAACGCTGACGCTCCCGACGCTCGCTGCGCTGGGCATCGACATCGCGAACGAGAACAACAAGCTGAGCAGCGACTAACTTACTTGCGACCCGGCTTCACGGCACGATGATGTCGTGCGTGAAGCCGACGCGCCAATTCTTGCCGTCGGTGGACCGCCAGACATCGTCAAGAAGCGAGAGCCCGAAGCCCCCGATCAGCCACAGCTCGCCACCGTGCACGACCGACGCGGGATTCCACCGTGGCTCGAAGGCCGCCGCTGCGGTGTCTTGCGTCCAGTTGCTGCCATCGGCTGACGACCAGACGTCGTGATAGCGCGCGCCGAAGCTGTAATCGTCGCCGCTCACGCCGCCGATCACGTACAAGCGACTGTTGAACACTTCCATGGCGTGGCGAATGCGCGGCTGAAAGGGTCCAGCCACTGGCGTCCAGTTGCTGCCGTCTGCCGAGTGCCAGACGTCAGACGTGCCCAGTATCCTCCCGCCAACCATAGCGCCGCCGCCCGTCAACCAGAGCTCGTTGTTGAACGCTACGACGCGATGCGAACTGCGAGGCGGGAAGACTGACGAGCCCGGCGGAACACCCGTCCAGGTGAGGCCATCGGCCGAAGTCCAGACGTCGCTTTCGTCGCCGACGTCGGTATGCCCACCGATCAGCCAGAGTTTGTTCTGAAATACCGCGACGGCGTGCCCCGCGCGCGGTTCGAAGCCCGGACCGGCCGTGACCCGCGTCCACGCAATGCCGTCGCTGCTCGACCACACGTCGGCGAAGGTAGTGTTGGTGCCGCCTGCGAAAGGCGCATTGTCCCAGCCGCCGATGACCCAAAGCTTGTTCTGAAACACCACGACGCAATGGCCGTCGCGCGGCGAGAAGATCGGTCCTGTCGTGGCGACGCGTGTCCAGTCGATGCCGTTGGCGCTGCGCCAGATTTCATTGCTGAATGCGCCGCCACTCTCATTGCTGTTGATAGTGGTGCCGCCGACGATCCAGAGTTGGCCATTGAACGAGACGCCGCGCGCTGAGCGCGGCGAGAACTGCGCGTGCGAGGACCGGGCAGTCCAATCCAGACCGTTGGTCGTCTGCCAGACGTGGCTGGAATAGCCGCGCTGAATGCCGCCGATCAGCGTCACGCGCTCGGGCCCCGTCTGCTCGATGACTTTGGCGAGATACGACGCGTCGAGGCCGTCGGTGGATTCTTGCGTCCACTGCGCACCATCGGTCGTGGACCAGGCATCGAGCGCCCACGCAGGGTCGCCGGCGCTGTCCGGCACCTGACCGCCGAACACCCAGAGGCGCCCGTTCATGACGAAGGCCTGGTGCCGGATGCGCCGGGCAAAAGGCGCTTGCGCAGTGACCTGGGTCCAGCTGATGCCGTCGTTCGACTTCCAGACATCGTTGAGCGCGTCGACGGGCAATGCGTCAGCGCCCGGCGCGCCGCCGATGTACCACAAGCTGCCGTTGTAGACGTTGAGCGACGCGTAACCCCGGCCGGCGTTGGGGCCACCGATCGCACCCGAGGCCGAGCGCTGCTGCCAGCTCGCGCCGTCCGTGGACGAGTACGCGGATCCGCCGGCGACGGCCCACATCGCGCCGTTGAACGCGGCGACGTTCAGATGGGTTGAATGCCAGGGCAGGAACGTTTGATCGGTGCGCTTCGTCCAGTTCACGCCGTCCGTGGACGACCAGGCGTCGGTATAGCTGGTCGCGGTATCCGGCGCGCCGTCGATGACCCACATTGCGCCGTTGTGAACGACGGCTTGATGGAACCAGCGAGGCCCGAACGGCGCGGCGTTCGTCTCGATCTTCCAGGTCTTGCCATCGACAGAAGACCAGACATCCGACAGGACCGTGTGCGATGCCGGCAGCGCACTGGCGGGCAGTTGCGGCTCACCGCCGGCGATCACCCAGTAGCGATTGTTGAAGAACAGCGCCGCATGGCCGACGCGTTCCGAGAAGCGCTTGCTCGAAACGAGGGTCGCCTCGCCGGTCGAAGCTCCGTTGCTCAACTGGTAGTAGGCGGGCCGGGTGAGCGTTGCGACTTCGTCAATCGTCAAAGGGGCGGTGGCCGTCGCGTTTGGACACCTGACGATGTCCGCGGGCGTCGCACACGTCGCGGCGGGCGCGCGCCAGAACTGATTGAGAACCGCAATCTGCGGCAGCGTGACTTGAGTGTCCGTTGCGCCGATCCATGCGCGCATGACATCCGTTGTCTGCACGTGGACGACGTAAGATACCTGCGCTTGCGCGAAGGTCGCATCAGCGGCCTTCGTCGCCGTCACTCCCGCCGTGCCTGTGGCGACACCGGTCACGACTCCAGTCGTCGCGTTGACCGTCAGCACACTGCTATCGGTGCTCTGATACGTGATCGCCCCCGTGCCGGCACCGCCGCTCGCCAGATTCGTGAGCGTCGCGCCGATTTGCAGCGTCAGCGAGCCTGGTCGTGCGAACGCAATCGTCTGTGGTTGGAGTGTGACGTTGACGGTGTAGGTCGCTTGGGCCTGCGAGAAGCTTGCGTCCGCGGCTTTCGTCGCCGTTACGGTGGCGGAGCCCGCTGCCATGCCGGTCGCGAGTCCCGACGTC
>DATENH010000282.1:0-11761 GCA_035275145.1 Steroidobacteraceae bacterium
AGCGGTGCGCTTCTGGCCGGAACAGCACTGCCGTCAGGGACTATTTACTCAGGAGCCCGCATGACCGAAGCCGAGACGTCCTGGTTCTCCAGCGGGCAGTTCCTGCCACACGGGCACTGCTACATGTGGAGCCCGGGCGTGCTGTGGATGAACGTCGTCGCCGACATCCTGATCGCGATGGCGTACTTCACGATTCCGTTCGCGCTGCTGTACATCGCCCGACGGCGCCGTGACCTGCCGTTCGACTGGCTCGTGGTCTGCTTCGCCATCTTCATCGTCGCGTGCGGACTGACCTACGTCGTGGACGTCTGGAACGTCTGGCACGCGCACTACTGGCTCGAAGCCATCGTCAAGTTCCTGACCGCCGCAGCTTCGGTGCCCACCGCGATTCTGCTGTGGCGCTACCTGCCGGGCATCCTGATGCTGCCGAGCCAGCGCCAGCTACGCGACGCGAACGAATCCCTGGCACGTGCCAACCGCGAGCTCGAGGCATTCACCGCCTCCGTCTCGCATGACCTGCGCTCGCCGCTCACGACGATCGCCGGCCAGGCCGGGCTGCTCGAGTTGTCGCTGCCGGATGCGACCGACGAGCAGAAGCGCCGCCTGTCGCGGATCCAGAGCAGCGTGCGACAGATGTCCGAGCTGATCGAGGCGCTGCTGGTGCTGTCGCGGATCTCGCGCCAGACCTTGCATCGTGAAATCGTCGACGTCACGGCGCTGGCCGAGAGCATCGTCCAGGACATGCGCCAGAAGGATCCGACCCGCAACGTCGAGGTCGTGATCCAGCCGAACATGGCCGTGCACGGCGACCGCCGCCTGGTCGGCGACCTGTTCCAGAACCTGATCGGCAACGCCTGGAAATTCACCTCCAAGACCGGCCAGGCGCGCATCGAGATCGGCCAGTCGAGCGGCGGCTCGCTCGCGACGCTGTACATCCGCGACAACGGCGCCGGCTTCGACATGGCTTACGAGCAGAAGCTGTTCAAGCCATTCCAGCGCTTGCACGGCACTGCGGACTTCGACGGCTCGGGTGTCGGGCTCGCGACGGTCGCACGCATCATCGATCGCCACGGCGGGCGGATCTGGGCCGAAGGCAAGCCGAACGAAGGCGCGGTCTTCTACTTCACCTTGCCGACGGCGCCTATCACCGACCCGTTCCTGGTTCATCACCGCGCCCTGGCCTGAAACGGGCCGCAATGGCCCGGACCAGCATGATCGGCTGATCGAGCCTTGGCCGGCATTCAACCGCCTTTCGCCGATCCGACTTCGCACTACGCCAGCGACGTGATTAGAATCGCCGCCTTCCAACGTGGCGTCGCACCATGGCATTCGACCAGAACGCACTCGACAGTCTGCGCATCGAACGCAACAACGAGCCTGGCAGCTCCGGACCCAGCCCGCTCTATAAGTGGGCAGTCATCGGCGCACTGGTACTCGCCGTCGCGGTCGGCTTGTATGCGCTATTGCGCGACAAGGCGATCGAGGTAGAGACGGCAACGGCCGTGCAGTCCTCGTCCGGCGGCAGCAGCGGCGGCGCGGCCGTCCTCAACGCTTCCGGATACGTCGTCGCGCGGCGCCAGGCCACGGTTTCGTCGAAGGTCACGGGCAAAGTCGCCGAAGTGTTGATCGAGGAAGGTATGGCCGTGAAAGAAGGCCAGCTGCTCGCGCGACTCGACGACACCACCACCAAGCCCATCTACGAGCTGTCGCAACGTCAGCTCGAGGCGGCTCGCAGGAATCTCAACGAAGTCGAAGTGCGCGTCGCCGAGGCGGAGCGCAACCTGCGCCGCACCGAGCAGTTGCGCAAGGACAAGCTCGTCAGCGAGCTGCAACTCGATCAGGCGCAATCGGAAGCAGCAGCGCTCAATGCTCGTCTCGAAGCGCTCCGCGGCGAAGTGAAGGTCGCAGAAGGCACCGTCCGCGTACGCACGCAGGATCTCGACGACTTGATGGTGCGTGCGCCGTTCACGGGCGTCGTGGTTTCGAAGGACGCGCAGCCCGGTGAAATGGTGTCGCCGATCTCCGCCGGCGGCGGCTTCACGCGTACTGGTATTGCAACGGTCGTCGACATGGATTCGCGCGAGATCGAGGTCGACGTCAACGAAGCGTTCATCAATCGCGTCAAGGCGAATCAGAAGACCGAGGCCGTGCTCGATGCGTATCCCGACTGGGTCATTCCCAGTCACGTGATCAACATCGTGCCGACCGCGGATCGTCAGAAGGCAACGGTGCGCGTGCGCATCGCCTTCGACACGCTCGAGCCGCGCATCCTGCCGGACATGGGCGTGAAGGTCAGTTTTCTCGAAGACCGTCCTGCCGATAGCGCGCAGGCCGCCGCTGCGCCACGCCCGTCGGTGCGCATTCCGAGCGCGGCAGTGATTCGCGATGGCGACACCAGCTACGTGTGGCGTGTGCAGGATGGCGTGCTCGAACGCGTCGCCGTGCGCACGGGTGGCGAGCGCGACGGTCAGGTCGAAGTGCTGTCGGGGATCAACCCCGGCGATGTCGTGGTCGCGGCGCCGGTCGAAGGACTGAGCGAAGGCGTGAAGGTCAAGAGCAAGAACGGGTGAGGTGAATCGTGGACACGTTGGTACGACTGCGGAAGGTCGCAAAGGATTACAAGCGCGGCGCCGAGACAGTGCACGTGCTGCACGAGCTCGACCTGGACATCCCGAAGGGGGATTTCCTGGCGCTGATGGGACCGTCTGGCTCGGGCAAGTCGACGCTGCTGAACCTGATCGGCGGCCTCGACCGACCGAGCGGCGGCACGATCGAAATCGCCGGCCAGCGGACCGATTCGCTCAGCGACGGCGCGCTCGGCAAGTGGCGCGCGAATCACGTCGGCTTCGTATTCCAGATGTACAACCTGTTGCCGGTGCTGACTGCCGAGCGCAACGTCGAGCTGCCGCTGCTGCTCACGTCATTGTCGGCAGGCGATCGCCATAAGCGCGTCAGCGCTGCACTCAGCCTCGTGGGATTGAGCGAGCGCGCCAAGCACAAGCCGCGCGAGCTGTCGGGCGGACAGGAACAGCGTGTCGGCATCGCGCGCGCCATCGTCTCCGATCCCACGCTCCTGCTGTGCGACGAGCCGACCGGCGACCTCGACCGCAAGTCGGGCGACGAGATCCTCGACCTGCTGCAGGCGTTGAACACGCAGCAAGGCAAGACCATCATCATGGTGACGCACGATCCGCATGCCGCGGCGCGCGCCAAGCATGTGCTGCATCTCAACAAGGGACAGCTCACGACGGAAGCAGTCGCATAGAGTCAGGCTCGAGCCTGACCCACAGAGACCGCCATGTTCAAACATCTACCGTTGCTGTGGGCGAACCTCGGGCGCAAGAAACTGCGCACGGGGTTGACGCTCGCTTCGATCGTCGTCGCCTTCCTGCTGTTCGGCCTGATGCAGACGCTGCGCGTCGCGCTCACCGGCAGTCCGGAGATGGCCGGGGTGGACCGGCTCATCACGATTCACAAGGTCGCGATCATCAATCCGATTCCGCTGGCATACCTGGCACGCGTGCGCGCTCTGCCGGGCGTGAAATACGCGACGTCGCAGGCGTGGTTCGGCGGCATCTATCAGGAAGACAAGAATCAGCTCGCCGCGTTGGCGGTCGACGTGCCGTCGTTCTTCCTGGTCTACAACGACTACACCTTGCCGCCGGACCAGAAGAAAGTGTTCGAGCAGGACCGCACCGCCGCGATCGTCGGCAGCGCCGTCGCCGAGCGCTTCAAATGGAAGATCGGCGACACCGTGCCGATCCGCTCGAACATCTGGACCAAGAAGGATGGCGGCAACGTCTGGCCGATGAAGATCGCGGGCATCTACACCGCGACCACCGGCGACAACCAGAGCATCTACTTCCACCAGGAATACCTGGACGAGTCGCGCACCATCGGCAAGAACACCTTCCACATGATCATCGAGCGGCTCGATGACCGGAATCGCTCGGCCGAGATCGCCCGCAACATCGACGCGTTGTTCGCGAACTCCTCGACAGAAACCAAGACGGCGACCGAGAGCGCGTTCATCCAGGGCTTTGCCAATCAGATGGGCAACATCGGCGCACTGATCACCGGGGTCGCGGCCGCGGTGTTCTTCACGATGCTGCTGGTGACTGCGAACACCATGGGTCAGTCGATCCGCGAACGGCTGAGCGAGATCGGCGTGATGAAGACGCTCGGCTACTCGAACGCCACTGTGACAGGCCTGGTGATCGGCGAGGCGTTGCTGGTGACGGCGCTCGGCGGAGCCATCGGGCTGGGGCTGGCGGCGCTGATGTCGCTGGGCCTGGCGAATGGCCTGGCGCAATTCTTCCCGGTGCTCGGCATGCCCGCGTCGACTTACGCGGTCGGCGCCGCTCTCGTGATCGTGCTCGGCGGACTCGCGGCGGCGCAGCCGTCCATGCAGGCATCGCGGCTGAAGATCGTCGATGCATTGAGGAAGGTGTGACATGGCCGGCAGCGCAATGACTCAGATCTCCGCGATCACCTCGATGAACCTGCGCAACGTGTCGGAGCGCCTGACCTCGTCCGTCGTCGCGCTGGTCGGCATCGCAGGCGTGGTCATGGTGCTCATCGGCGTATTGTCGATCAGCGCCGGCTTCCGTGCCGTGCTCACGTTGTCCGGCGCACGCGATGTGGCAATCGTCCTGCGCAGCGGCGCGACCGACGAGATGGGCAGCGGGCTCACGCTGGAGCAGACGAAGATCATCGCGGATTCGAAAGCAATCGCGCGCGATGCGCAGGGCTCGATCGCCTCCCCGGAGCTCTACGTGATCGTCGACATTCCGTTGAAGCGCACCGTGACGGCGGCGAACGTGCCGCTGCGCGGCGTCGGACCGCAAGCGCCGCAACTGCGGCAGAACTTCCGCATCGTCGAAGGGCGCAACTTCACGCCGGGCACGTTCGAGATCATCGCCGGGCGGGGTGCCAGCCAGCAGTTCGCAGGTCTCACCGTCGGCAACAAGCTGCGCTGGGGCACGACCGACTGGACCGTCGTCGGTATCTTCGAAGACCGCGGCAGCGTCGCGGAGTCGGAGGTGTGGACGGATGCAACAGTGCTACAGGGCGCCTACAACCGCGGCACCACGTTTCAATCGATGCGCGTGAAGCTCACCAGCCCCGAGGCCTATCGTTCGTTCGAGGATGCGCTGACCACGGATCCGCGGCTCAACGTGCGGATGTTCACAGAGCGCGAGTACTACGAGAAGCAGTCGCGCACGCTGATCGCGCTCGTCAGCACGATCGGTACAGTGATCGCGGTGTTGATGGGCCTGGGTGCAGTGTTCGCAGCCCTGAACACGATGTACTCGGCAGTATCGACGCGTACTCGTGAGATCGCGACGCTGCGCGCGCTCGGCTTCAGTTCTGCGCCGGTGGTCATCTCGGTGCTGACGGAGGCGCTGTTGATTGGCCTAGTGGGCGGTGTGATCGGTGCCCTGATCTCGTACTTCGCTTTCAACGGCGTGCGAGCATCGACCATGAACTTCACGACCTTCAGCCAGATCACTTTCGCATTCACGGTGACGCCGATGGTGCTGGTGCTGGGGTTGGTGTACGCACTGATCCTCGGCTTCATCGGCGGGTTGCTGCCGAGCCTCCGCGCTGCCCGGTTGCCGATCACGACTGGACTGAGAGAACTGTGAAAAAGGCTGTAGGCTGTAGGCTGCAGCCAGATTGAGAAAGCCCTCTTCTCTGGCTACAGCCTAGAGCCTGCAGCCTCTCATGCCCGAGCTTCCTGACGTTACCGTTTACCTCGAAGCGCTCGAAAGCCGTCTGCTCGGGCAGACGCTAGAGCGCGCAGTTCTCAAGAATCCCTTCCTGCTCCGCACCGCCGATCCGCCGCTGCAATCGTGCGAGGGGCAGCGCGTCGTAGCGCTGCGCCGGGTCGGCAAGCGCATCGCGATCGGTTTCGACAACGATCGCTGGTTGCTGATCCACCTGATGATCGCAGGACGTCTGCATTGGTACGACAAGGCGCACACCGGCACGGTGCGTGCGTCGTTGCTCGCGCTCCAGTTCACGAACGGCACACTCACGCTGACCGAAGCGGGCACGAAACGCCGCGCGTCGTTGCATGTGTTGAGCAGCGCTGCGCAACTCGCCGACCACGATCGCGGCGGGGTGGAAGTGCTCGGCATCGACCCGGCGCTGTTTCGCGAGCGACTCTCCCGCACCAATCACACGCTGAAGCGCGCGCTGACCGATCCGACGATCCTGAGCGGGGTCGGCAACGCGTATTCGGACGAGATCCTGCATCGTGCCCGCCTTTCGCCGACCGCGCAGACCCGTCATCTGAGCGATGACGAATGGCAGCGTTTGCACGCAGCGACCCAGGCGACACTCACGGACTGGATCGATCGGCTGCGCGCCGACGCTGCCGGGACCTTTCCGGAGAAAGTGACCGCCTTCCGCAAGGATATGGCCGTGCACGGCCGCTACGGCAAGCCTTGTCCGGTGTGCGGCACGGCGATTCAGAGAATTCGCTACGCAGAAAACGAAACGAACTATTGCCCGCGCTGCCAGACCGGCGGCAAGCTGCTCGCCGACCGTTCGCTTTCGCGGCTGCTCAAGGACGACTGGCCGAAGACGATCGAGGCGCTGGAGAACCAGCGAAAGTAAGTGAGCTACCAGCCTGTCCTGTATTGCACGCATCGACCCGGGCCGCCGCTCAATCGCTTCGTCGAGCAGCTGTGGTACTGGGAAGGCGTGCCGCTCGCGCACGCCAAGGATCGTCTGCTGCCGGCCGGAAGCTGCGGACTGATCATCAACCTGTTCGAAGACGAGAACCGCCTCTACAACGGGCCGAACGACGACGACGTCGACCGTCTTCCCGGCGCAGTGCTGAGCGCTGCCTACTCGCGCTACTTCGTCATCGACACTCGCGAGCAGCGCTGCAATGTCGGCATTGCGTTCCGCCCCGGCGGCACCTGGCCATTCTTCGATCCCGCCGGCGACGAGCTGCAGAATCAGCACGTCGGACTGCGCGACCTGTGGGGTTCGGCCGGCGACACTTTGCGCGAGCGGGTCATCGCTGCGCCAACGCCGCGCGCCAAGTTGCAGTTGTTGGAAGCAGAGCTGCTTGCTCGCGCGATCCGGCCCCTGCAACGCCGCGCCGAAGTCGACTTCGCAATCGAGCGCCTGGCACAAGCACCGCACGACTACTCGATCGCCACGCTCAGCGAGCACGTCGGACTCAGCGCGCGCCGCTTCACGCGACTGTTCTCGCTGGAAGTCGGGTTGACCCCCAAGGTCTATGCCCGCATCCAGCGCTTCCAGCGCGTGCTGGAATGCATGCAGAAACCACCGGGCCAGGACTGGAGCGAGGTCGCGCTGGACTGCGGCTACTTCGATCAGTCGCATCTGATTCGCGAGTGCCGCTCGCTGTCCGGTTTCACGCCGACGGAGCTGGCGGCGCGACGCATCGGCGATAGCGATCACGTGGCGCTGATCTGAATGTGGCAAGCTGCGCACCCATGACCGAGCCCCACGTCCCAGCGCCACGGCGCGCCGCCTTCGCGTTCGTCTTCGTCACCGTGCTGCTCGACATGTTCGCGATCGGCATCATCATCCCGGTGCTGCCGCGGCTGGTCGAGGATTTCATGGGCGGCGACACGGCGCGCGCCGCCACGATCTACGGCATCTTCGGCACCGCCTGGGCGCTGATGCAGTTCCTGTTCATGCCCGTGCTCGGCTCGCTGTCGGACCGCGTCGGCCGGCGGCCGATCATCCTGCTGTCGAACTTCGGCCTCGGGCTCGATTACGTCCTGATGGCGCTCGCGCCCAATCTGCGCTGGCTGTTCGTCGGCCGCGTCATCTCCGGCATCACCGCGGCGAGCGTCAGCACGGCGGGCGCGTACATCGCAGACGTCACTGCGGCCGAGCAACGCGCGGCGAAGTTCGGTCTGCTCGGCGCCGCATTCGGTGCAGGCTTCGTCGTCGGTCCCGCACTCGGCGGGCTGCTCGGCGACATCAGCCCGCGTCTGCCTTTCTGGGTCGCAGCCGGCTTGAGCCTGACGAACGGACTCTATGGCCTGTTCGTGTTGCCCGAATCGCTGCCGCGCGAGCGACGTGCGCCGTTCTCATGGCGCAAGGCGAATCCGATCGGCGCTCTCAAGCTGCTGCGTTCGCATCACGAGTTGTGGGGACTCGCCGGCGTGACGTTCCTCAGCAACCTGGCGCACGCCGCGTTGCCGAGTACCGCCGTGCTCTACATGGGCTACCGCTATAACTGGGACGCAAAGGCGGTGGGCTTGCTGCTTGCCGGCGTCGGCGTGTGCCAGATCGTAGTCAACGCGGTGCTGGTGAGTCGGGTGGTCAAGGCGATCGGCGAACGTCAGACGATCCTGGTCGGACTGGTCGCCGGCACGGCCGGCTTCACGATCCAGGCGATGGCGCCCAACGGCGCGCTGTACGCCGTCGGCATCGTCGTGATGTCGCTGTGGTCATTGATGGGGCCGGCGCTGCAAGGCTGGATGACGCGACTCGTCAGCCCGTCCGAGCAGGGTCGGCTGCAGGGCGCGAACGGCAGCGTGCTCGGCATCGCCACGTTGATCGGTCCCATCCTGTTCACGCAGACGTTCGCGAATTTCATCGGACCTCACCGCGACTGGCATCTGCCCGGCGCACCGTTCCTGCTCTCGGCGATTCTGTTGGTCAGCGCGCTGGCGGTCGCGCTGCGCGTGATGGCGACGCGGCTGCAGAGCGTCCCAGCCGCAAATCAGTGACTCGCTGTTGATCGCTAATCGTGCGCGCCCGCCGCGCCCTGCACATCGCGAGTGCAGATCACCGTGTCCGTTCCTAGTAAGTCCCAGTGTTTTCGCGGCTCCCGCGCTGGCACAGCACGTGCATTGCAGTCAGCGAGTCTGACCGATTTAAACTTGCTGACGAAGGTGGTTGACCATCCCCCTGAGCCATCTCGGATGCAGACGTGCGCGATGGCGACATCGCGCACGTTATTTTTGCTTCACTCGCCGATGAGCCACTGCGGGACCAGCGGCCACAGCGTCGGCTCGAACTGCGGCCGAAAGAAACCGAAGTGACCGATGCGCGGCACGCCGACGTCGCGCGGCGCGATGCGGCGATACTCGAGCGGCGCGTTGGCATACAGCCGATGCAGCGAGCGGATGCTCTGTTCGGACATCATCTCGTCGTCCGTAAATGACAGCGACAGCATCGGCGTGCGCACCGCCGCGTACGAGTGGCGCACGCCCTCGCCTTCCACGCCGACGACGTATTCGCGATTCAGGCACCAGCGCCGCCATTGCGCCATCACGCCGCGCGGCAGATCGCCGACCTTGCGCAGCCGCTTGCCGGGGAAGTAACCGGCGATGCGCAACGCCAGCGGCACGACCACGAACCACAGCCACCACACGAAGCGCCGCGTCTGCCAGCTATTCTCGAGCCAATAGCCGTTGCCGGTCGCGATCGTGATCGCGCGATCGATGCGCTCGCGATTCGGAATCAGCCCGAGTAGCTGGCCGCCGAGACTGTGGCCGACCCAATAGAGCGGCAAGCTCGGCGCCTGCGCCTTCATGAATTCGATGACTGCGGCGCAGTCGTGCGTGGCCCAGTCGCGGATGTCGACCTCGAAGCCGCGCAACGTTGCCGGCGCGGACTGACCGATGCCGCGATAGTCAAACGTCGCGACGAGATAGCCGCGCGCCGCGAGCCACTCAGCGAAGCGCGAGTAGTAGCTCTGCGTGACGCCCATCGCGGACGGCAGGACGATGACGGCCAGCGGCGCGGCGGCAGGCTCGAAGGTGCGCAGGACGAGAGGTGCTCCGCCCTGCAGGCGGATGGTGTGATGCATGAGCGGAAGCTTACTATTCGTGCGTCTGCCGCTACCACAGAACGAACCATGCTCGTTTCCGAAGCTATCGACAGCCGCATCAGTTGTCGCGAATTCCTCGGCACGCCGGTGCCGAAGCGCACCGTCGTCGAGATCCTCGAAATCGCGAAGCGCGCGCCCTCGGGCGGCAACTTGCAACCGTGGCGCGTCGACGTGCTCACGGGCGCGCCGCTCGCGGAGTTTCTCGCCGGCATTCGCGCGAAACAGCGCACGCAGCCCGCAGGCGAAGGCACGGAGTACAACGTGTACCCGCCGAACCTGCACGATCCTTATCGTTCACGACGCTTCAAGTGCGGCGAGGATCTGTATGCGCTGCTGCGCATCCCGCGCGAGGACAAGCCCGCGCGTCTGCGCAATTTCGCGCGCAACTACGAGTTGTTCGGCGCCCCGGTCGCGCTGTTCTTCTCGATCGACCGCCGCATGGGCCAGGACCAGTGGGCGGACCTGGGCATGTTCATGCAGAACATCATGCTGCTCGCTCGCCAGCGCGGGCTGCACACGTGCGCGCAGGAAGCCTGGGCGATCTGGCACAAGAGCGTCGCGGAGTTTCTGCAGATGCCGGCGGATCACATGCTCTTCTGCGGCATGGCGCTCGGCTACATGGATGAGAGCGCGCCCGCCAACAAGCTGCGCACAGAGCGTGCGCAGCTTGCCGAGTTTGCGACTTTGCGGGGCTTCGACTGACTCCTAGAACCTGAAGCCCAGCACCAGGCCGTAGGTCCGCGGATCCAGTGCGAACACGTTCGTGAACAAGCCCGACGACGCGTCGGTCACGTACATGCCGGTGATGTTGTCGTCGTCCATCGCGTTGTTCACGTAGCCGCGCACGAACCAGCTGTTGCTGGCCGAGCTCAGCTCCACCTGCGCGTTGACCACATCCCACGCGTCGATCTTGTCGATCGGCCGGTTGAAGATGCGGGCGTAGAACTGGTCGCGCCAGTAGTAATCCGCACGCGCCGTCAGGTTCATGCTGCTGCCGAGATGGAACGTGTACTGCGCGCCGACTTTGAACGACCACTCCGGCGTGCCCTGCAGCGAGTTGCCGTCCAGATTCGCCGCGATGCCGTCCTGCACCGGCAGCCCGTTCTGCGCCATGGCTCCGCAGAAGCCGAAAGGTCCGCCGACGGCCGCGGGCAGCACCAGCCCGAACTGGCGAGCGGTGGGAAGCGCAGCAGTGGCGAGCACGCAGTTCGAGCCGTCGGAGATGTCCTTGATGTTGGTCCAGGCCGGATCGCCGTTGCTCGGATCGCGCGGATCGATGCTGCTGAAGTCCTTGATCTCGGTCTTGAGGTACGAGAAGTTCGCGTCGATCAGCAGGTCGTTCACCGGGCTGAACACGAACTCGCCTTCCAGGCCGTAGATGTTCGCGTCCACGTTCTCGTTGACCGAGGTGCGCGCGACGATCTTCGACACCTGCAACGCGTCGTACTTGTAGTAGAACGCGGTGAGGTTCGCCTGCACGCGGCCGCCGGCGAGCAGGTTCTTCGAGCCGACCTCGAACGCATTCACGAACTCCGGATCGTAGACTTCCGGCGTGCCCGCGAACTGCGGCAGGCTGCGATCCAGCGGCGGATTGAAGCCGCCGGCCTTGTAGCCGCGCGAGAAGAACGCATACAGCGTCGAGTCGTCGAACCAGCCCGGCTTCAGGTCGAAGCCGAAGCGGCCGGTGAACTCGTTGAACGTCGTCTCGTCGACGCGGAAGTCGTTGAACTGCGTCGTGGTCGGCGGCACGCCCACCGGCACCGAGAACAGCATCTGCCGGTCTTTCACACCCTTCTCGTCGTGCGTGTAGCGCAGGCCCAGCGTCCACTTCATCTTGTCCGTCGCGTCCCAGTAGACCTCGCCGAACGCTGCACTCGATTTCAACGAGGCACTGGGCGTTGCGTTGATGTAGTACGGCGGCGCCGA
>DATENH010000283.1:0-6055 GCA_035275145.1 Steroidobacteraceae bacterium
CGAGATATTCGCCGAGCGTCTTCCAGGTGACGTCGTAGTGGATGTCGCCCTGCGTCTTGATCATCTCCTCGCGGACGCGGTCGTTGACCGGGCCCATGGAGTTGCCTTCGCCGAAGATCTCGAGCGTGACGCCCTGCTTGATCTCGCTCATGCCGCGGCCGTCGTAGATCAGCGATTCGACCGACCAGGAGAGCGTATTGATGAACCCCGGTGCGACCGCGAGGCCATTAGCGTTCACTTCCTTATCGGCACTGTAGTCCTGCAACTTGCCGGTGGCGACCACGCGCCCGGCTTTCACGGCCACGTCGCCCCGCACCGGCGCGCCGCCGTTGCCGTCGTAGATCACGCCGTTGCGGACGATGAGATCGACGCGTTCGGCGGCATGGACTGCGCCGGCCAGCGTCGCGAGCAATACAAAACAAAAAAGCCGCGTACGCGGCAGCAAACCAGTGCGCACTCTTCCCCCTTCGCTCAGCGTGTTCGGGTTGGAGCGCGCACTCTATCGCAAATACTTACGCCGCGGCCTTCTCCAGCGCCTTGTCGATCAGCGCGACGAGGTCCGCCTTGCGCGGCAGGCCGACCTTCTGGGCGAAAACTTCGCCGTTCTGGAACAAAACCACCGTCGGTACGGCGCGGACGCCCAGGCGGTACACCGTCTGCTGGTTGTCCTCGATGTCGACCGTCGCGACGGTCAGCCGGCCCGAGTACTCGTTGGCGATCTCGTCGACCATCGGCTTCATCGCCTTGCACGGGCCGCACCACTCGGCCTCGAACTTCACGAGTACCGGCGTGGCAGAGCCGAGCACCTGGTCGGCGAAGGTAGCGTCGGTCACGGGGACTAATTTGCTCACGGGCTTGCTATCGCTCATCGAACCCTCCGGGGTTTGCAACGGCTACAAAAGTGCACTGATCCGGCGCAATCGGCAATCGAACTTCGCGATGAGGTCCATCGAAACTGTCGATGGTGCTAGAGTCGCCCGGTGAGCCTCTGTCGTGCTGATAAGGTCCTGCTGGCCGGCGGAGCCGCCGTGCTGGGTTCGTCGGCGCTGCTGACTGCGACGCCGCTGGCAGTCGGCGCCTCTGCGGCGTTCCTCGCGGTGCTGACCGACGGCATCTTCCGGCCCTCCTCCAGCGTCTTCTATCCGACTATTTCGCACGGCCCGCGCACTCGCCCGCGCGTCGCACTGACGTTCGACGACGGCCCCGATCCCGAGGTCACGCCTGCCATTCTCGACACGCTCGAAGGTGCCAGCGCGCGCGCAACCTTCTTCGTCATCGGTCGCCACCTGGAGAGACATCGGCACATCGCCGCTCGCGCTCTGAGTGAAGGTCACGAGCTCGGCAATCACTCCTGGATGCACTCATACTTCCAGAATTTCTATCGCACCGACCAGCAGCAGTCGGACGTGGAACGCAGCACGCGACTGATCCAGGAGTTGTCGGGCTCGGATGCAGAACCGCTTTATCGACCGCCGGTCGGATTGAAGAGTCCGCCGCTCGCGCGCGTTGCGCATGCACGCAAGCTGAAAGTCATCGCGTGGTCGCTGCACAGTCGCGACACATTGGCTCGCAACGCCGACGCCACTGCTGCTCGTGTGCTATCGCGCATCGCGCCTGGCGACATCGTGCTGATGCACGATGGCCACGAGCGCGAAGGGAAGCATCGAAGACTTGCCGCGGCTGCACTGCCGCTGATCCTGCGCGGCTTGCGCGAACGCGGGCTCGCATCGGTCACCGTTTCGGAGCTGCTGCGGCCGTAGCAACTCTGCTGCGTCCTCGGGGGCAATGCCCCTACAAACGGGAACGAATCGCCGCTCTCGTGCCTTGAATCAATACCCTGTCGATTTCTCTGCACGAAGGAGGCACACACATGTTTGCATCCCGGCGAAGGCCGTCCTTCTGGCGTCGGCGCAGCACGCAATACAGCATCGGCACAATTGCAGGCTTGGCCGCTGCAACAGCAATAGCTGCCGCCGCAGCGGTCTATTACTTCGATCCTGATTCCGGCAAGCGCCGTCGCGCATTGCTCCGCGATCAGACAGCGAAAGCGAGTCAGCGCGGGCGTGAGATCGCGGCCAAAGTGCGGCACAACGCGCGGCAACGGGCATCGGCTATCGAGATGTGGCCTTAGCGGCCAGCCGAGGCTTTCTCCTGGGCTTTCTCCTGCTCGCGCGCGCCCGCGAGAATTCCACGCAGCGCGTAGTTGCCTTCGTGGCAGGCGTATTCATAGATCGCATCGGCCGTGCGATAGAACGGCATCTCGCCAGTGAACGACTGCGTGAACGCCTTCGGATCCTCGACCGTGAAGCGATAGTGGATCTTGTCCGGCCCGACGCGCGTGAACCGCTCGATGACACGCGCGTCGCGGGTGGCACCGCGAAAGCTTTCGTGATCTGTGAAGTTGGTGGTCTCCACCACCAACGTCTCGCCTTCCCAGCGGCCGACTGAATCGCCCATCCACTTGCGCACGTTGCTTGCGACGTGCGTGCCGCCGAGCCGCACGACGCGCGCGTCATGCACCATCTCGACCAGGATCATCACGGCATCCTTGCTCTGTACGATCTGGTAGTGGTTGTTGTACAGCACCGGTAGCATCGGCGGGCCTGAGGCCGAACCGAATGCGAGCAGGCAGCGCTCGCCCAGCGGCCGCGCTTCCGGCCCGTCGAAAGTTTGCCGCCGCGCAGTCATGAATTGCTGGCGCTCCGCAGTGAGCGGCGGAATCTTGCCGTTCGGCGGATCGATCAGCAGCGAAGTGCGCTTCTCGCCGTCGATCGCTACGACTTGTGAGCCGCGATCGAGCCAGAAGTTGTTGTAACCGCAGCCGCGGCCGAAGTCCTTGCAGTCACCGGGCAACTGCTTTTGCAGATCGGTCGGCTTGGCGGAGTTGCTGACGAGCGAAGCCTCCGCGCCTTCGAGACGCGCCGCCTCTTCCCGCGTCAGTGCGCGACGCTCGCCGAACTCATCGGGCCGTTCGAGCGGAGTGATCGTCGCGCTGGTCCACATTCCCTGCAGATCCGGGTGGCCGTCCGCAGTGCGCGGCGCGCGCCACTGCGGCTGTTGAGCAAGCGCACTGGCACTGACGAAGAGACAAAGGAAGGCGATCTGCGTTCTCATTAGAACGCGTACTTTACTCCTACTCGCAGCGTGCGCGGCTCCTCTGCACGGCTCACTCGACCTTCGACCTGCTCGCCTGGCGGATCGAGGCCGGCTACGTTTGCACCGTAGAAATAGACGATGTCCTTGCCGTCTTCATCCAGGATGTTGAGCACTTCCGCATACGCCGTGAAGCGGCCCGGCTTCCAGGCAGCGCGCAGATTCACGCCCGTTTCGGCAGCCGCGCGCAGCGAGTTGTCTTCGATCAGCGGATACTTGCCGAGGTAGCGCACGCGCACGCTGGCCTCCCAGACATTGCGCACCAGCGACACGCCGAACTCGCCCGCGTTTTCGACTGCACCT
This sequence comes from Steroidobacteraceae bacterium, assembly GCA_035275145.1. Taxonomy (GTDB): domain Bacteria; phylum Pseudomonadota; class Gammaproteobacteria; order Steroidobacterales; family Steroidobacteraceae; genus Steroidobacter. Next base: position 3,457 of record DATENH010000283.1, read on the forward strand.
GCAACGTAGCTGCCGTCCGGGCTGTCGACGTAACGCGCGCGACTGCCGGTCCACACGGCGTCGACGGCGACCCACGACAGCGGCCGCCAGAACGCCACGACTTCATAGCCGCGACGATCCGTCGCCGGGCCGGGCTCGACCGAATTCGAGTCGCCGACGAACTTCAGCTCGCTGTCCAGCGACAGCCACCAGTACGTCGTCGTGATGTTGAACGAGCCGAACTCGAAGCGCGCACCGATCTCCTCGCCTTCGCCCTTGCTCAGTCCCTGCACCGGCGTGACCGTGTTCACGACGCCGCGCGCATCGTTCGAATGAAACCCTTTGCCCCAGTTCGCGTACAGCTCGACGTTCGGACTGATGCGATACGCGGCTGCAAGCTTCGGCGACACAGCGCTGTCGTTCGCCGAGCCTTCATCCAGACCAGGCATGCGCGCGCGAACGTCGAAGTCGAAATAGTCGGCGCGCAGGCCCGCAGTCACGCGCAGATGGTCGATCGGATCCCACTGCGCCTCGGAGTACGCGCCGACGGAGCTCTCGTTGACGGCGACCCGACTGATATCCTCGATCGCGCGGCCGGCCTCGGTGTGCTGCAAGCCGACGTTGCCGATGTCGTCATAGCGAGTCGCGACGCCCGCGGTGAGTGCGAGTGTGTCGCTGAGCTGCAGCTCGCGCTGATAGCGGCCGCCGCCGATCCAGCGGCGGTCGAATTGATTGATCTGAAAGTCGTAGGTCGCGTTCGAGAGCATGTGCCAGTCGTAGTACTGCGCCCAGAGCGACGCCCGCCAGCCATCGCCGAGCAGGCGCGCCGCGCCGATCCAGCGCAGCGTTTCTCCGACCGCAGTCGGGTCCAACGCACAGAACGCGTCTTCGCACACGCTCGTGCCGATCGCCCGTTCCGGAATCTGCTCGGTCGGACGCCACTCCGCGTGATAGCCGGACAGGCTCAATTCCAGCGTGTTCGAACCGAGCGGCCGCACGTACTTGCCCCACATCGATTGATGCTGGAGGTCTTCCGGCAGCTCCCACGGACCGTCGTAAGTCTTCCATTGCGCGACGCCCATCAGCTTCCCATCGCCGACGTCCATTGATGTCCCCGCGGCCGCGCGGCGCCAGCCGTAAACGCCGTCTTCCAGCGCCACGAATGGCGCAACGTCGCGGATCGTCGTCATGAACGACGAGCCGGCCATCGAGAAGTCGCCGATATCGGCGCGATAGGTGCCCTTGCGGTAATCGATCCGGTCGATGACTTCCGGGATCAGGCCGTTGACGTCGAGATAGCCCTGGCCGTGGCCGTGGGTGCGCATGTTCATCGGCACGTCGTCGATCACGGTCGTGAAGTCGGTCCCATGATCGAGGTTGAAGCCGCGCAGGAAGTACTGGTTGGCCTTGCCGGAACCGGAGTGCTGGACGGCGATCAGCCCGGGAACGGCTTCCAGCAGCTCGGCCACCCGCAGCAGCGGCCGGACCGACAGGTCGGCGCCGCCGACGGCACCCTCGCTGGCCGCATCAGCCTTGCCGATCAGCGCCTCGCCGCGGGCGAATACGACGACTTCCTCGAGGACTTCCCCCGCCATGGCCGAGGAGCAGGCCAGCAACGCAGGCACGCAAACACACAGATACTTCATGGGAAGAAACTGTATTCAGCCGTTGCGGCTCAACCAGTTATTCACCGTTAGTAACTGTTACTTTTGACTCTTCTTGATCCAGGCGTGCACCCGCGCCTCGACGATATCGAGCGGCAGCGGCCCGGCGAGCAGCAGGGTGTCGTGGAACTGGCGGATATCGAAGCGCTCGCCGAGGGCCTGCTCCGCCTCGCGCCGCAGCTGGCGCAAGCGCAACTCGCCGACCTTGTATCCAAGCGCCTGCCCCGGCCAGGAGACGTAGCGCTCCAGCTCGGTCTGGATGTTGTGCGTGGAGAGCGCCGAGTTGTCGGTGAAGCATTGCCGGGCGTGCTCGATGTCCCAGCCGAGCCAGTGGATGCCCGTGTCGGCAACCAACCGACAGGCGCGCCACATCTCATAGGAGTAGCGGCCGAACCGCTCATAGGGATCGCGATACATCCCCATCTCTTCGCCGAGAAACTCCGAGTACAACCCCCAGCCCTCGGTGAACGCGGTTACGCTGATGTTCCGGCGGAAGTACGGCAGGTTGCTGAGCTCCTGCGACAGCGCGATCTGCAAGTGATGACCCGGAACCGCCTCGTGCAAAGTCAGAGCGGGCAGCTCGTACAGGCTGCGCTGATCGAGGTGCGACGTATTGACCATGTAGCCGCCGGCCTGGCCCATCTGCATGCTGCCCGGCCAATAGCGACCGGTCGTGTAGCCCTCCGCAATCTCCACGGGTACCGGCCGCACGCCGTACGTCAGCCGCGGCAGCGTGCCGAACAGGCGCGGTAGCTGGTCGTCCGAGCGTTTCGCGATTTCGCTCGCCTTCTCGAGCAGCTCTTGCGCCGTGTGCGCATAGAAGCGCGGATCGGTGCGCAGCATCTTCTGAAATTCGGCGAAGCTCCCCTTGAAGCCGCTTTGCGCGATCGCCTTCTCCATCAGCGCGCGGATGCGCGCGACCTCGTCTTCGCCGAGCTTGTGGATCTGATCGGGCG
>DATENH010000284.1:0-10632 GCA_035275145.1 Steroidobacteraceae bacterium
AACAGCTCGATGGAGTTCTCGGGGCCGTTCATGAACGCTTCGTAGATGTGCTTGCGCACGAACACCGCGCCCATCGGGATCGCGCCGTTGGTCAGCGCCTTCGCTGACGTGATCATGTCCGGCAGCACATCGAAGTACTCCGCGCCGAACGGCGCGCCGAGCCGGCCGAAGCCCGTGATGACTTCGTCGAAGATCAGCAGGATGCCGTGCTTGTCGCAGATCGAGCGCAGGCGCTGCAGATAGCCTTTCGGCGGCAGGAGAACGCCCGCCGACCCGGCGACAGGCTCGACGATGACAGCTGCGATCGTAGACGCGTCGTGCAGAGCGACGAGTCGTTCGAGATCGTCTGCGAGATGCGCGCCCCACTCGGGCACTCCGCGCGAGAACGCGTTGTGCTCGATGTCGTGCGTGTGACGCAAATGATCGACGCCCGGCAGCAGCGTGCCGAAGAACTTGCGATTGTTGACCATGCCCCCGACCGACGTGCCGCCGAAGCCGACGCCGTGATATCCCTTCTCGCGTCCGATCAGCCGCTGCCGCGCGGCTTCGCCGCGCAGACGGTGATAGGCGATCGCAATCTTCAGTGCCGTATCGACGGCCTCGGAGCCGGAGTTCGTGAAGAACACGTGGTCGATGTCGCCGGGCGCGAGTTTGGCGAGCCGGCTCGCCAGCTCGAAGCCAGGAGGGTGGCCCATCTGAAACGGCGGCGCGTATTCCATCGTAGCGAGCTGCTTGCTCACCGCCTCGGTGATTTCCTTGCGGCCGTGACCTGCGTTGACGCACCAAAGTCCGGCGACGCCGTCGAGCACCTTGCGACCGTCAGCGGTCCAGTAGTGCATGCCCTCGGCGCGCGCGAGCAGTCGCGGCTGCGCTTTGAACTGACGGTTGGCGGTGAAGGGCATCCAGAATGCTTCGAGATCGGCGCGCGCGTTCGTTGCCATGGTGAAAATCCGCTGCTGCAAGGGGGAGGAAAAACTGCCGGGGATGATAAGAAAATTCGACAGGCCCCTCAAATTCTCCGTAAGTTATTCATGGCGCTCGGGTCAGAGTGTCGATTATCCTAAACACCTGCCGAAGTCACCTGCCGAGGACCTCCGACGATGACGATCGACGTGGGCGCACACCTGAAGGCGGTGCGCACGATGTATGGCCTGTCGCAGCGGGAGCTCGCGAAGCGCGCCGGCGTCACCAACGGCACGATTTCGCTGATCGAGCAGAATCGCGTCAGCCCGTCAGTGAGCTCGCTGAAGAAGGTCCTGGATGGCGTGCCGATGTCGCTCGCGGAATTCTTTACGCTCGATCTGCAGCTCAACCCGCAGGTGTTCTACGCGCGCGATGAGCTCACGGATATCGGCGACCGCGAAGTCTCGCTGCGGCTGGTGGCTGCGCAACGCCCGAACCGCGCGATGACGATCATGCACGAGCGCTATCGTCCGAAAGCGGACACGGGCTCGGACATGCTCAGTCACAAGGGCGAGGAGGGCGGCATCGTCGTCGCCGGCCGCGTCGAGCTGACGGTGGGTGCGCAGAGCCGCGTGCTCGGGCCCGGCGACGCCTACTATTTCACGAGCGCGGTCCCACATAGGTTCCGTAACTTCGGCGACGAGCCGTGTGAGATCATCAGCGCCTGCACGCCGCCCACGTTCTAGCCGGCAAAGCCCATGAAAGTCACAGTTGCTGCCACACAATTCGCCTGCTCCGGCGACCGCGTCGCGAATCTCGCCGCTGCCGAGCGGACTGTCCGCGCCGCCGCAAAGCAGGGCGCTAACATCATCCTGATCCAGGAGTTGTTCGAGACCCCGTACTTTTGCATCGAGCACGATCCGAAGTACTTCAAGGTCGCGATGCCGATCGAAGAGAATCCGGCGGTGCGCCGCTTCCAGGAGCTGGCGCGCGACTTGAACGTCGTGCTGCCGGTGAGTGTGTTCGAGCGCGCGGGCAACGTGTTCTACAACTCGGTCGCGATCGTCGATGCCGGCGGCGCGCTGCTCGGCATTTATCGCAAGACGCACATCCCGGAGAGCCCGGGCTATCACGAGAAGTTCTATTTTTCGCCCGGCGACACCGGATTCAAGGCATGGCAGACGCGCTTCGGCAAGATCGGCGTCGCCATCTGCTGGGACCAGTGGTTCCCGGAGTCGGCGCGCGCGATGGCGTTGTTGGGTGCGGAGATCCTGTTCTATCCGACAGCCATCGGCTCGGAGCCGCAAGATCTCAGCATCGATTCGCGCGATCACTGGCAGCGCGCGATGCAGGGGCACGCAGCGTCGAACATCATGCCCGTCGTCGCTTCCAATCGAATCGGCACCGAGCGCGGCGAGCGCTGGGAAGTCACGTACTACGGCTCGTCGTTCATCACCGATCACGCCGGCGCGGTCGTCTCGCAGGCGGCCCGCACCGGCGAAGCGATCGTTACTGCGACGTTCGATCTCGATGCGCTGCGCGCGTATCGCACGGCCTGGGGCGTGTTCCGCGATCGCCGGCCCGAGATGTACGGGCCGTTGATGACGCTGGACGGTGAGCGCTAGCAGGCAGCCGTGCAATTCTTCGCTTCCTGCCCGCCGGGGGTCGCTGACCTGACGGCTGCCGAGCTGCGTGCCTGCGGCGCGACTCACACTCGCGAGCTCAAGCTCGGCGTGCTGTTCGAGGGAACGCTCGAAACGGCCTATCGCGCGTGTCTGTGGTCGCGCACTGCGAGCCGCATTCTCATGCCGCTCGGCAATTTCCCGGCGGCAACGCCTGAGGAGTTGTACCAGGGTGTCGCCGCTATCGACTGGACTCAGCACCTCGCGCCGACCGGCACGCTCGCAATCGAATTCGGCGGGTCGTCGGCCGGTATCAAGCACACGCACTTCGGCGCACTGAAGACCAAGGACGCGATCGTCGATCAGCTCCGCGAGCGTACCGGCCAGAGGCCGTCAGTCGAGCTCGAGCGGCCGGACCTCCGCCTGGATGTGCGCCTCGATCGCGAGCGCGCGACCTTGAGTCTCGATCTCTCGGGCGAGAGTTTGCATCGGCGTGCCTATCGCGCCCGTGGCGTCGCGGCGCCGCTCAAGGAGAATCTCGCAGCCGCCGTGCTCTTGCGCAGCGGCTGGCCGGCGATTGCGGAGAGCGGCGAATTCGTCGACCCGATGTGCGGCAGCGGCACGCTGGTGATCGAAGCCGCGCTGATGGCGCTCGACATCGCTCCCGGATTGCTGCGGAGCTATTTCGGTTTCGTCGGTTGGCGCGGACATGACCGCGAGCTGTGGCAGCGCCTGGTCGACGAAGCGTGTGGCCGTCGCGAAGCGGCGGCGAGCCGACGCATCGTGCTGCGCGGTTATGACAGCGACGCGATGGCGGTTCGTGCAGCAATCGAGAATTCCGAGCGAGCGAAGCTGCGCGGCTTCGTGCACTTCGAGCGGCGCGAGCTCGAGCAGCTCGTCAAGCAGAGCGAAGCCGCAACCGGCCTGCTGGTTACCAATCCGCCTTACGGCGAGCGCATCGGCGATCAGGAGCGACTGCAAGCGCTCTATGCGACGCTCGGCCAGAAATTGCGCGAGCAGTTCCAGGGATGGAGGGCCGCGGTGTTGACCGGCAATCCGCCGCTCGCAAAAGCGATCGGGATCCACGCGAAGCGCAGCCACACTCTGTTCAACGGCCGCATCGAATGTCGACTGCTGCGCTTCGAAATTTCGCCGGAGGAATTTCAGCAGCCGCGTGGGCCGGCGCCGGATCCGGCCGAGACGCGCGCACGACCTGGCGCGCAGATGTTCGCGAACCGCCTGCGCAAGAATCTGAAATCGGCGCTCGACTGGGCGCAGCGCGAATCGATCGACTGCTTCCGCATCTACGACGCGGACATGCCGGAGTACGCATTCGCGATCGATCACTACGGCGACGGCGCAGGCAATCGCTGGGTCGTCGTGCAGGAATACGCGCCGCCGCGCACTGTCGAGGCGAAAGGCGCGCGTCAACGACGCGACGAGGCGCTCGCGGTGATTCCGCACGAGCTCGACATTCCCGCGGAGCGCCTGTTCGTGCGCGAGCGGCGGCAGCAAAAGCAGGGCACTCAATACGAGAAGCTCGCGCGCGAGCGCGAGTTCGATGTGGTGAGCGAGTTGCCCTATCGCTTTTTCGTGAACTTCACGGATTACCTGGACACGGGCCTGTTTCTCGATCATCGCCCGACGCGCCGGCTGATCGCCGAGCTCGCGAGCGGCAAGCGCTTCCTCAATCTGTTCGCGTACACAGGCACTGCGACCGTCTACGCGGCGGGCGGCGGCGCAGTGGCGTCGACGACCGTCGACATGTCGCGCACCTATCTCGACTGGGCGAAGCGCAATCTGGCGTTGAACGAGCTGGCGAGCCCTGCGCACGGCTTCGTGCAGGCGAACTGTCTCACCTGGCTCGAAGAGCAGCGCACAGCTTCGCGTCGCTGGGATCTCATGTTCATCGATCCGCCGACTCACTCGCGCTCCAAGCGCATGACTGAAGACTTCGACGTGCAGCGTGATCACGCGCAGCTGCTGAACCTCGCGCGCGAATTGCTGACCCCGCGTGGCACGATCGTCTTCTCCAACAATTACACGCGCTTCAAGCTCGACGCGGCCGCGCTCGCGGCATTTGAAATCGAAGACATCAGCCGCAATACAGTGCCGGAGGATTTCTCCCGCAACCTGCGTATCCATTCCTGCTTTCTGCTGCGTTCGCGCGCCTGAAGCAGGCGCTGCAGCGCGGAAAGTCCGGGTTTTTTGCTGGGATTCTGCAAAATAAGGGCCCGTGCTGATTGCCATGACAGATGCGTTGCAGCACAATTGCGCCCGCGTTTCAGACCTCCCCCGGCTCCATTTTTTCCACCGCGAAGTGCGTTATGAGCGGCGATGCGTTTCAGCTTTTTTTCCACCCCAAGCTCGGCGTGGTCATCTATGACCCGCTCGCGCAGATGGGCCTCGCCCGTGAGCAGATGCGTCTGTTCAAAGTCGGCGCCATGGGCGCCAGCACCTTCATGCGCGACATCGTGAGCAAGGATCTCGGGGCCTGCGGCGACGAGCAGTCGCGGCAGAACGCTGCAGCCGTGTCTGCATATCGTGCGGCACGCGGCCTGCGTCGCAAGCCGTACTGCGAGCATTGCCGTCGCCACTTCGGCTCGGTGGACTTCACCGTCTGCGGCGATTGCAGCTCGATCCGTTGCACCTGCGGCACTTGCAGTTGTGCTTCGAGCTCACGCCGGCGCAAAGCGGCGTGATGTGCAGATCTTTCGTGCGTTCACGATAGAGGCCGCTCATCGTCTGCCGAACGTGCCGGCCGGGCACAAGTGCGCACGGCTCCACGGTCACTCCTTTCGTATCGAACTGCACGTTGCAGGTCCGGTCGATCCGCATGCCGGCTGGGTAATGGACTTCGCAGACGTGCGTGCGGCGTTCCAGCCGGTGTTCGATCGCGTCGATCATCATCTGCTCAATGAAGTTCCGGGCCTGGAAAATCCGACCAGCGAGAACCTGGCGAAGTGGATCTGGCGCGAAACCAAGCCGCGCCTGCCGTTGCTCGCGAAAGTCGTCGTACACGAGACCTGCACCAGCGGCTGTGTTTACGAAGGCGATTAGAGCAAGTCGCGCAGTCGATACCACGCCATCGCGAGCACCAGCGCCGGCATCCTGAGCGCAGCGCCGCCCGGAAAATTCCGGTGCCGCAGCTGGGTAAAGACATCGAAACGCTCCGCCTGACCGGCGATCGCCTCGGCGACGAGCTGCCCGGCGATGCCCGTGAGCGCGATGCCGTGGCCCGAAAACCCCTGCAGGTAATAGACGTTAGTCGCGAGCCGATTGAAATCCGGCGCGCGGCTCATCGTGATGTCCACATAGCCGCCCCACGCGAACTCGATGCGCGTATCGGCGAGCTGCGGGAACACCTTCAGCATGCGCTTGCGGGTCGCGCGTGCCGTGTCGAATGCATCGACGCCCGAGTAGCTGACGCGCCCGCCGAACAGCAGGCGGTGGTCCGCCGAGCGGCGGAAGTAATCGAGGACGAAGTTCGAGTCGGTCACTCCGATGTTCTCGCGCATCAACTCCTCGATGCGTGCCTGGCCGAGCGATTCGGTGGCGACGATATAAGTCCCCACCGGCATGATCCGGGCGCGGAGCGCGGGAATGAGCGGCTCGCCGTAAGCGTTGCAGCACAGCGCGACGAATCGCGCTCGCACGCTGCCGCGCTCGGTCTTCACAGTCGCGGGATCGGCGATGTGCAGGTTCGTGACTGCGGAGTTTTCGAAAAGCTGCACGCCGGCCGCTTCGGCCGCAGCGGCGAGACCTCGCGTGTAGTTCAGCGGATGAAGATGCCCGCTGCCGGCGTCGTGCAGGCCCGCGCAGTAGCGCTTCGTCGCCAGCACGGATTCCACGTCGGCGCGCTCCATGAACCTGAGCTGGCGATATCCGTAGCGTTCCTCCAGGTCGCGCCGCTCCTCGAGCAGGTCGGCGCGCTGCCGCTCCTTGATGGCCACATGCAGCTGGCCCCAGTGCAGGTCGCAATCGATCGCATGCCGCTCGACCCGATCGCGGATCAGCCGCAGCCCATCGACCGAGATATCCCACATGCGCCTGGCATGCTCGAATCCCACCTGGCGCTCGAGCTTGCCCTGGCCGCAGGCGTAGCCGGCGATTGCCTGGCCGCCGCTGCGCCCGGAGGCGCCACAACCGATTCGGTGCGATTCCAGGAGGACGACGCGGTAACCACGCTCGGCCAGGTGCAGGGCGGTGGAGCAGCCGGCGATTCCCCCGCCGATCACGCAGACGTCCGCATCGACCTGACCGGCAAGCGCTGATCGCTCGGCCGCTGGGAGCGCCGAATGGGCGTAGTACGAACTTCCGGCGACCGCCATCAGGGAAACCCTGTTTAAAATTTGATAGCGATCGCACGACCGCGGAGGCCCGGCAGGATAGCGATTGGCCCTCGCGCCGGGCAAGGGGCCGCGGCTCGCCGAGTGCCGTGCAAGCCCTTGTAGGGCCTAAAAATGGCCACATACGGGCTTTGCCGGGCGGGCGAGGTGCCCGGTTTTGTGGTTAAATGCCGCCTCGCTCCCACGTCGGCCCCCTCGCCGACTGTTAAAGATCTTAAACGTGTCTACGCGCAAACCGGTCATAGGAATTCCGGCCGACCGCCGTCTGCTCGGCCGCCACCACTTCCACTGCGTCGGGGAGAAGTACATCCGCGCCGTGGCTGAAGGTGCGCACGCCGTGCCGGTGCTGATCCCCTCATTGGGCGACGCGTTGAACGTGCGCGAGCTGCTGGCGGACTTCGACGGGATTCTGCTCACCGGCAGCCCGTCGAACGTGGAGCCGCATCACTACAGCGGTCCGCCGAGCGACCCTGGCACGCTGCACGACGCTGCCCGGGACGCGACGACCCTTCCGATGATCCCGCACGTGATCGAAGGCGGCATGCCCCTGCTGGCGATCTGCCGCGGCTTCCAGGAGATGAACGTCGCCTTCGGCGGCACGCTCTGGCAGAAGCTCCAGGAAGTCGAGGGGCTGCGCGATCACCGCGAGAACGAGCAGGCGCCGCTGGAAGAGCAATACGGGCCCGCGCACGAGGTCGAGCTGACGCGTGGCGGGCTCCTGCAGCGGCTGGCGGGCAAAGATCGCATCACCGTGAATTCGCTGCACTCGCAGGGCGTGCAAACGCTCGGGCGCGACCTCGATGTCGAGGCGCGTGCACCGGACGGCGTCGTCGAGGCTTTTCGCGTGCATAGCGCGCCTTCGTTCGCCGTGGCCGTGCAGTGGCACCCCGAGTGGCAGTTCAGCCAGAACCCGTTTTCCGTCGCGCTATTCGCGGCTTTCGGCGAGGCGGCGCGCGAGCGCGCCCATGAAGGCCGCAAAGGGCATCGTCTATGAGCGTCATCCAGCAGTTCTTCAAAGAGCACGGCATCTCCGAAGTCGAGGCGATCATCCCCGACATGGCCGGCGTGGCACGCGGCAAGATCATGCCCGCGGAGAAGTTCGCGGAAGAAGAAGGCATGCGCCTGCCCGAGAGCGTCTTCCTGCAGACTGTGACCGGCGACTACCCGGACGAAGAGCGCGCCATTAGTCCGTCCGAGATCGACGTCGTGCTCAAGGCGGATCCGAACACGATCCGCGTCGTGCCGTGGGCGGCCGAGCCGACCGCGCAGGTGATCCACGACAGCTTCTATTCGGACGGCCGGCCGGTGACGATGGCGCCGCGCTACGTGTTGCAGCACGTGCTGGAGTTGTACGCGCAGCACGGTTGGGAACCCGTCGTCGCTCCCGAGCTCGAGTTCTTCCTGGTCGAGCCGAATATCGATTCCGACTACCCGCTCAAGCCGCCCGTCGGCCGCTCGGGACGTCCCGAGTCGGGACGTCAGTCCTACTCGATCGCGGCCGTGAACGAGTTCGATCCGCTGTTCGACGACGTGTACGCGTTCTGCGAAGCGCAGGACCTCGAGATCGACACGCTGATCCACGAGGACGGCGCCGCGCAGATGGAAATCAACCTGCTGCACGGAAACGCGCTGTCGCTCGCCGATCAGGTGTTCCTGTTCAAGCGCACGGCGCGCGAGGCGGCGCTGCGCCACAAGATGTATGCGACGTTCATGGCCAAGCCGATGGCGCGCGAGCCCGGCAGCGCCATGCACATTCACCAGAGCATCATCGACCGGCGCACCGGCAACAACGTGTTCAGCGACGCGGAGGGCCGCCCCTCGGCGCTGTTCTTCTCGCACATCGCCGGGCTGCAGAAGTACCTGCCCGCGGCCATGTCACTGTTCGCGCCGAACGTCAATTCGTATCGGCGCATCACGCGGCACTACTCGGCGCCGATCAACACCCAGTGGGGTTACGACAACCGCACCGCGGGCCTGCGCGTGCCGGTGTCCGGTCCGGCCGCACGCCGCGTCGAGAATCGCATCGCCGGCGCGGATGCCAATCCTTATCTCGCAATCGCCGCGTCGCTCGCCTGCGGCTACCTCGGCATGGTCGAGGGGCTGAAGCCGTCCGAGCCGATCTCCGGCAGCGCCTACGATCTGCCGTTCTCGCTGCCGCGGAACATCGAAGATTCGCTGCGGCTGCTGCGCGATGCGCGGCCGCTGATCGACATCCTCGGCGAGCGCTTCGTGATCGCCTACGCGGCGGTCAAGGAGAACGAATACGAGACGTTCCTGCAGGTGATCAGCTCCTGGGAACGCGAACACCTGCTGCTCAATGTGTAGCCGGCAAAAGTCACGCCTTTTGACGGCGTTTCGTCGAAAGGGCCTCGGCCGCTTTCGACCAGAAGACAATTTGGATCTGTCCATGCACTACTTCAGACGCTTCCGCTGACTCCCGTTTGTGCGCTACGCTGCGCCGCGAACCACCCACGGGGAGAGACCGCTCCAATGAATAACCCGGTTCGCATTGTTTTGACGGCCGCCTCGCTCGCTCTCGCCGTCGCCGCCTGCGGCAAGAAGGACACAGCGGAGCAGGCGCAGCAGGCCGGTGCAGCCGCGCAGGAAGAGAAGGTCCTGCACGTCTTCAACTGGTCCGACTACATAGCCGAGGACACCGTCCCGAACTTCGAGAAGCAGTCGGGTATCAAGGTCACCTACGACGTCTTCGACTCGAACGACGTGCTCGAGACGCGGCTGCTCGCCGGCAATTCGGGCTTCGACGTGGTGGTGCCGTCCGCCTCGTTCCTGGAGCGCCAGATCAAGGCGGGCGTGTTCCAGAAGCTCGACAAGAGCCAGATCCCGAACCTGAAACACATGGACCCGGACATCATGAACCGGGTCGGGCTGCACGACCCCAACAACGAGTACGCCGTGCCGTACCTGTGGGGCACGACCGGCATCGGCTACAACGAGGACAAGATCAAGAAGATCCTCGGCGACGCGCGTCCGGACAGCTGGAACTACATCTACGATCCGAAGCTGGTCGCCAAGTTCAAGGACTGCGGCCTGTCGTTGCTCGACGCGCCGGACGAGATCCTCAAGACCGTGCTCGCCTGGATGGGGCGCGATCCGAATAGTCAGAAGGAAGACGACCTGAAGGCGGCAGAAGCGAAGCTGATGCCGATCCGCCCGTTCGTCCGCAAGATTCACTCCTCGCAGTACATCGACGACCTCGCGAACGGCGACCTGTGCATCGCCGTCGGCTGGAGCGGCGACATCCTGCAGGCGCGCGACCGCGCCGAGGAAGCCGGCCAGGGCGTGAAGATCAAGTACGCGATTCCGAAGGAAGGCACGATCGTGTGGTTCGACATGCTGGCGATCCCCGCCGATGCCAAGCATCCGAAGAACGCGCATGCCTTCATCAACTACCTGATGGAGCCGCAGGTCGCGGCCAACGACTCGAACTTCGTCAACTACGCCAACGGCAACGCAGCGTCGTTCCCGATGGTCAGCGACGAAGTGAAGAACGATCCGGGCATCTATCCGACGCCCGAGGTGAAGGCGAAGCTGTTCCCGTCGCTCGCCTACGGAGAGGACTTCCAGCGCTTGATGAACCGGATGTGGACCAAGTTCCAGACGGGCCAATAAGAACAGGAGCGAAGTTGGGTGCCGGGGGAGAAAACAGGGCGAAACTCAGCGCTGCAGCATTTGAACGCGAGGAGCGTTACTCGAGGAACGCTGCAGATGCTGCACTGCTGAGTTTCACCGTGTTTTCT
>DATENH010000285.1:0-27777 GCA_035275145.1 Steroidobacteraceae bacterium
TTGCTGAGTTTCCCCTCGTTTTCTCTCCCGGCACCACCGCTAACCCGTCGTGCGTGCCTGACCGTTTGATAGCAACAAGAAGATTCAGGAGCTCGCATGCATCGCTCAGCGTTGGCTATGCTCGCCATCCTCTTCTGTCACATCGGTCCCGTTCCCGCGCAGCAGACGGCGATCCCGCCGGAGCTCAAGCCGTGGGAGAGCTGGGTCATGTACGGGCAGGAGTTTCGCCGCTGCCCGCTGCGCAACGGCGTGGCCGCGGACGGCGCAGACGCATTCGTCTGCACTTGGCCCGGGCGCATGCACGTTGCTGTGTCATCGGGCGGCGGCGAGTTCCGGCAGAGCTGGCGCATCTACGCCGACAGCTGGGTTGCATTGCCGGGCGATGGCGAGCACTGGCCGGAAGATGTGCGCGTCGACGGCGCTCCAGCGGCTGCGGTCGAGCACGACGGCGTGCCGCAACTCCGTCTCGGCGCGGGCGATCACACGATCAGCGGTAGCTTCACCTGGGCGCGCCGGCCCGAGTCGTTGCAACTCGCGGCGCTCACGGCACTGGTCGATCTGACCATCGATGGCAAGACGATCGCACCTGTCGAGCTACGCGACGGACACTTGTGGCTCGGCGCCGTGCGCACGGTGACCGTGCCGCGAGCATTGCAGGTGCAGGTCTATCGCCTGCTCCAGGACGACATTCCGCTCCGGCTCACTACCCAGCTGCAACTCAAGGTTTCAGGCGACGCGCGCGAAGAAGTGCTGGCGCGCGTGCTGCCGGACGGCTTCGTGCCGATGGCCACGGGCGGCGAGCTGCCGATGAGGTTCGAGCCGGATGGACGGCTGCGCGTGCAGGTACGCTCCGGTGAGCATGAGCTGACGATCATTGCGCGAGCCGCGTCCGCGGCGGATGCCATCGCAGTTCCGCAAGGCGCAGGCGCGTGGGCCGACGAGGAGGTCTGGAGTTACGGCAGCAACGATCGCTTGCGCATCACGGCCCTCGAAGGCGCACCGGCGATCGATCCGATCCAGGCCGGAGTCCCCGACGACTGGCGCAGCATGTCGGCATTTCGTTTGCAGCGCGGAGCGTCCGTCACGATCGCCGAGCGCAGCCGCGGGCTCAGCAGCGCCGATGCGCATCGCCTGACGCTCGATCGACAGCTGTGGCTGACGTTCGATCACGAGGATTTCATCGCGGCCGATCACATCGTGGGAACGATGCAGCAGGGCTGGCGTCTCGACATGCTCGCGCCGTATCGCCTGCTCAACGCGCGACGCACCGACGAGATGCTGTTGATCACAGACGGCGCCCAGGGTCGCACCGGCGTCGAAGTGCGCAATGCCGAGGTGAACCTCACGACGCTTGCGCGCGTACCGCGCGACCGCGCACGTGCAGCGACTGGCTGGGATGCGCGCTTCGATGGCGTGCAGACGATCCTGCATCTGCCGCCCGGTCATCGATTGTTCGCTGCGTGGGGCGCCGACGATGCGCCTGGTGCGTGGGTGAATCAGTGGCGCTTGCTCGATCTGTTTCTGCTGATGCTGGCTGCAGCCGCTGCGTTTCGCTTGCTCGGCTGGGGCGGCGGGGTGCTCGCGGCCGCGGTGATCCTGCTCACGCATCAGGAGTCCGGTGCGCCCGGCTGGCTGTGGATCAACCTGTTCGTCGCTGTCGGCTTGCTGCGTTTCGTCCCGGAAGGTCGGTTGCGGGCGTGGGTGGGACGCTATCAATTCGCGTCGCTCGTCGCGCTCGGCTTCGTGCTGATCGCGTTCGGCGTGCAGCAGTATCGGTACGCTTTGCACCCGCAGCTGATGGCGGGCGAGTACGCCGAGGTGGCGTATGGCATCGGTCCGCTGAAGGATCGGCGGGCTGGGATAGGAGAGCGTGAGCGTGACAACGCGCTAGCCGGAGTTGCGGAAGATGCGGCCGTTGCCGTGGAGGACAAGTCATTCATCAGTGCGTCGCCCGTAAGCCCGGCGGTGCCGCCCACGAAGCTCGAGGTGCCATCCGTCTCCGCACCCAAGCGCCTCGAGCGCTACGCTCCCGACGCGACGTTGCAAACCGGCCCCGGCATTCCGAACTGGTCGTATCTCACTTATTTCCTCCGCTGGAGCGGACCGGTCGACGAGAAGCAGACCGTTCGCCTGACGATCGTGCCGCCGCTGGCGTTGTCGCTGTGGCGCATCGTCGGCGTGCTCGCTGCCGCCGCGCTCTTGCTCGCAATAGTGAAGCGCGCTTACGGATTCCCGACGAACTGGCGATTGCCGCCCTGGCGATCCACTGCTGCGGCAGGATTATTCCTCGCGATTCTCGCAACCGGCTTTGCGCCGCGCGCGCACGCTCAGGCGCCGGACTCTGCGCTGCTCGGCGAGCTCAAGAAACGTCTGAGCGAGCCGGCGAAATGCGTGCCCAATTGCGTCCAGGCCGTCATGGCGACCGTGAGCGTCGACGGCGATCGGCTCGACGTGCAGATGGAAGTGCACGCGCAAGCGAACGTCGCGCTCGGCATTCCTCGCGCGGGACAGCAATGGGTCATCGATCGCGTCACGGTCGACGATCGGGCGGCCGATTCGGTTGCGAGCATCGCGGAGCAGTTGCAACTGCCGCTCGCGCCTGGTGTGCATCGCGTGAGCATCGGCGGACGCATCGCGCAGGCATATGAGCTCGCGCTCGAGTTTCCGACGGTCCCGCGGCGCATCGCCGTGCGTGCAGAAGGTTGGGATACGGCCGGCATCAGCGAAGGCCGCTTGCTCAACAGCTCGCTGCAACTGACACGGCGCATGACCGCCGGCGCGACGGAGCGCATGGCTGTGTCACAGCGCTTCCCGCCCTTCGTGCGCATTCATCGTCGTGTGTACTTGGGGCTGGACTGGACGGTCTCGACGACCGTCGAGCGTCTGGCTCCCGAAGAGGGCGCATTCACTCTGCGGCTACCATTGCTGACGGGCGAGTCCGTGCTCACGCCGGGTCTGCAGGTCGGCGATGATGGCGTGCTCGTGTCGATGCCGTCGGGCGAGAGCGCGGTAAGCTGGGAGTCCGCGCTGGAGCGGGTCGATCGACTGCATTGGGTGGCCGCTGCCAGCGACAAATCCTGGGTCGAGCAGTGGGACGTGCAAGTCAGCCCGACCTGGCACGCCGAGTTCACGGGCACGCCGGCGATCTTGCCGGTCGGCAGCTCCGATGGCCTGTGGAGCAACGAGTTCCTGCCGCGGCCCGGCGAAGCGCTCGACCTGACGGTCGTGCGGCCCGCGTCGAGCGAAGGCGCGACGGTGGCACTCGACACTGTCAGTCTCCTGACGCGTTTCGGTCAACGCGTCGCAGATACGACGCTGAATTTTTCTTATCGCAGCAGCCGAGGCGGACGTCACGACCTGCGGTTGCCGCAAGATGCGCAGGTGAAAAGCGTGGTTGCGGACGGCAAGACGTTGTCGCTACGTCCGACCAACGGCGTGTTGCCGCTGACACTGATACCTGGACAACACACCGTCGCCGTGGAGTTCAGCGGCGGCGATGGCATCGGTCTCGTCAGCCGGCCGCCGCAGCTCGACTTGGGCGTCGAAGGCACCAACGTCAACACGTCGCTCACGCTGCCGCGCGACCGCTGGATCCTGTTCGCCTGGGGCAAGGGCGTCGGTCCCGCGATTCTCTACTGGGGCGAGCTCGTGGTGTTCCTCGTCGTGGCGCTGGCACTCGGACGGCTGCGACGCACGCCGTTGCGTACGCGCGATTGGCTGCTGCTCGGGCTGGGCCTGAGCACATTCTCGTGGTGGGTGCTGATCGTGTTCGCGGCGTGGCTGTTCCTGCTCGATCGCCGACCCGCTGTACACATCGAGAAGCGCTGGCAGTTCAACGCCGCGCAGGTCCTGCTCGCGGTGTTCTCGGTAGCGGCGCTCGGCGTGCTGGTCAGCGCGATCCCCTATGGCTTGCTCGGCGAGCCGGACATGGGTCTGATCAACGGCTACGGCGGCATGAGCTGGTTCATGGATCGCACGGCGCCGCAGCTCCCCCAGCCGTTCGTCCTGTCAGTGTCCATCTGGTTCTACAAGCTCGCGATGCTGCTGTGGGCGCTGTGGCTGTCGTTCGCGCTGTTGCGCTGGCTGCCTTGGGCGTGGCGGCAGTATGCAAGTGAAGGAGTGTGGCGAAGCAAAGAGTCGGGCTAAAGCCCGATCTACAGGGTGATAGCATGCGCTCCTTCGTATCTGGAAGGAGCTCTCGTGAAGCCCTATGTCTTTGCGGTCCTTGCGTGCGGTCTCGTGTCGGGTGTGCACGCTGACGAAAAAGTGACTTCACTGCCGAGCGAGACGCCGGCGACGTTCACGCCGACCAACGCAGACTTCGACTACGTCAAGCGCGAGGAAATGATTCCGATGCGCGACGGCGTGAAGCTCAAGACGTTCATCCTGATTCCGAAGGGCGCGAAGAACGCGCCGATGCTGCTCACTCGTACACCGTACGATGCAGAGCATCGAGTCCTGCGTTCCAACAGTCCGCACCTGATCGCGGCCGTGCCGCAGATGGACGACACGGCAGTGCAGGCCGGCTACATCATCGTGTTCCAGGACGTGCGCGGGAAGTACGGCTCGGAAGGCGATTACGTGATGACGCGCGCACTCAGCGGTCCCGTGAACCCGACGCAGGTGGATCACGCAACGGACTGCTACGACACGATCGACTGGCTGGTGAAGAACGTGCCGGAATCGAACGGGCGCGTCGGCACGCTCGGCGGCTCGTACGAGGGCTACACGACTGTCATGTCGACGGTGCGTCCGCATCCGGCGCTGAAGGCTGCGGTGCCGTTCGCGCCGATGGTCGACGGTTGGATGGGCGACGACTGGTTCCACAACGGCGCGTTCCGTCAGCTCGGCTCGCTCGACTACACGTACGATCAGGAAGCCGATCGCAAAGGCGACCACTCGTGGTGGTATGGCGAATACGACGCATACGATACGTACATGCGTGCCGGCTCCGCGGGCGCGCTCGCGAAAACACGTGGCCTCGAGCAGCTCGGCTTCTGGCGCGCGCTCGCCGAGCACACCAGCTACGACTGGTGGTGGCAGGCCCAGGCTGTCGACAAGGTGCTCGCGAAAGAGCCGCTCAAAGTGCCGATGATGATCGTCTCGGGTCTGTTCGATCAGGAAGACATCTACGGCGGCCCGGCGTTGTTCAAGGCGCTCGCGCCGAACGATCCGCGCGGCGAGAAACTGCACCTGGTGCTCGGGCCGTGGAATCACGGGCAGGGTCGGCGCGAAGGCCGCAACCTTGCCGCGATCCAGTTCGAAGGCGATACCGCCGGCTGGTTCCGCCGCACCGTGATGCAGCCGTTCCTCGATCACTACTTGAAGGACGCGCCGCAACCGAACACGCCGCGCGTGCTCGTCTACGAGACTGGCGCCAACCAGTGGCACAAGTACGATAACTGGCCGCAGGTGTGCAGCGACGGGTGTGCGAAGAAATCGCGCTCGCTGTTCCTGCTGCCGGACGGCAAGCTCGGTTTCGAAGCGCCGCCTGCCAGTGCAGCGAAGTACGACGAATACATTTCCGATCCGGCGAAGCCGGTGACCTATCGCGAGCGGCCGACGTTGCCGACCGGCGCGGAGAGCTCCGGCTGGGGCGAATGGCTCGTGGACGATCAGCGCTACGCGGCGTCGCGCACCGACGTGCTCGTGTATCAGACCGAGCCGTTGCGTGAGCCGGTGCGACTGGCGGGTCAGCCGTTCGCGAATCTGTTCGCGTCGACTAGCGGCACCGATGCCGACTGGGTCGTGAAGATCATCGATGTGTGGCCGGACGAAGTACAGGAGCGGCCGGCAATGGGCGGCTATCAGCAGATGTTGTCGGCGGATATTTTCCGCGGCCGCTACCGGACGGACTTCGCGAAGCCGGAAGCGCTCACGCCGAACAAGGCGTTGCAGTATCGCATCCGGCTGCCGAACGCGAGCCACACGTTCCTGCCGGGTCATCGCATCATGGTGCAGATCCAGTCGAGCTGGTTCCCGCTGTACGACCGCAACCCGCAGACCTTCGTGCCGAATATCATGTTCGCGAAACCGGAAAGTTATGTGAAGGCGACCCACCGCGTGTGGCACGCGCCGGGCACGGCCAGCGCGATCGAGTTGCCGGTGCTAGAGTGAGCCCATGTCACTGGAACACCTCGACGTCCTGATCGTCGGCGCCGGCATTTCCGGCATCGGCGCCGGCTGTCATCTGCAGAAGCGCTGCCCGGGCAAGTCCTACGCGATCCTGGAAGGCCGCGCCGATATCGGCGGCACCTGGGACCTGTTCCGTTATCCCGGCATCAGGTCGGATTCCGACATGTTCACGCTCGGCTACTCGTTCCGGCCGTGGACCCACCCGAAGGCGATCGCGGACGGGCCGGCGATTCTCGACTACCTGAAGGACACGGCGAAGACCTACGGTATCGACAAGCGCATCCGCTTCGGACATTGCGTGAAGAGTGCTGCATGGTCATCGCAGGACGCACGCTGGACAGTGGAAGCCGAGCGCGGGCCGGAGCGCGAGCCGGTGCGCTTCACGTGCAACTTCCTGTTCATGTGCAGCGGCTACTACAACTATGCGGAAGGCTACACGCCGCAGTTCCCCGGCGCCGAGCGCTTCGGCGGTCGCATCGTGCATCCGCAGAAGTGGACGCCGGACATCGATTACGCAAACAAGCGCGTCGTGGTCATCGGCAGCGGTGCGACCGCGGTGACGATCGTGCCCGAGATGGCGAAGACGGCCGCGCACGTGACGATGTTGCAGCGGTCGCCGACCTACGTGATCTCGCGTCCCGCCGAAGACTTCATCGCGAACGGCCTGCGGCGCGTGCTGCCGGTGAAGCTCGCGTACCTGTTGACGCGCTGGAAGAACGTGCTGCTCGGCATGCTGTTCTTCCAGCTCAGCCGCCGCCGGCCGGAGCGCATCAAGAAACTGATTCTCGACGCCGTGCGCAAAGAGCTCGGCCCGGACTACGACGTCGGCACTCACTTCACGCCGCGCTACAACCCGTGGGACCAGCGCTTGTGCCTGGTGCCGAACGGCGACCTGTTCGAGGCGATCAAGACCGGCAGCGTCGACGTCGTCACCGATCAGATCGAGACGTTCACGCCGCAGGGCATCGCGCTGCGCTCGGGCAAGCAGCTCGCGGCAGACGTGATCGTCACTGCGACGGGGCTCAACCTGCAGCTGATGGGCGGCGTGCAGGTGAGCGTCGACGGCCGCAACGTCGAGCTGGGGAAAACGCTGAACTACAAGGGCATGATGTTCAGCGACGTGCCGAATCTCGCGTCCTCGTTCGGCTATACGAACGCGTCGTGGACGCTGAAGTGCGACCTCACCTGCGAGTACGTCTGCCGCCTGCTGAACCACATGCAGAAGCACGGCTACCGGCAATGCATGCCGCGCAACGTCGATCCGTCGGTGGCTGAAGAGCCGTGGATCGATTTCTCGTCCGGCTACGTGCAGCGCGCTCTGCATGCGTTGCCGAAGCAGGGCTCGAAGCTTCCCTGGAAGCTGTATCAGAACTACGCGTTCGACATCGTGATGCTGAGATACGGCAGCGTCGACGACGGAGTCATGGAGTTTCAGGGCGCGCGCTGAGGTTCGCGGCGAGGAACTGCAGGATCCGCTCATACACCTCGCGGCGCGTTTGCTCGTCGTACACGCCGTGGCCCTCGCCGCTCAATGCCAGGAAGTCGAACTGCCGGTGATTCTTCTCCAGCGCGGCTTTCATGCGCTTGGCCTGCTCGAAGTCGGCGCGCCCGTCCACTTTGCCGTGGATCAACAGCACGGGCACCTTGATGTTCTGGGCGTTGTAGGTCGGCGACTGTGCGCGGAGTTTCGCGACGTCGCTGCCGACCGTGCGCTCCAGAAACGCCTTGCCCAAGTCCGAGTCGGGAATGTCGCCTGACTCCAGCATCAGCTCGAGATCGTAGACGCCGGCGACCCCGATCGCGCAGCGATAGAGATCAGGCTCGCGGGTCACGCCCATCAGTGCAGCGTAGCCGCCGTAACTGGCTCCATAGATGCAGATCCGATCGGGCGCCGCGACCTTCTGCTCGATCGCCCAGCGCGTGGCGTCAGTCAGGTCGTCCTGCATCTTGCCGCCCCACTCGCGATAGCCGGCGAGCTGGAAATCCGGGCCGTAGTCACCGCTGCCGCGAAAGTTCACCTGCAGCACCGCGTAGCCGCGGTTCGCGAGCAGCTGCACCTCGGGGTCGAACTCCCACCAATCGCGCACGCCGTACGGTCCGCCGTGCGGCAGCACCACCATCGGATGCGGGCCGTCGCCTGCCGGGCGCGTGACGTAGCCGTGCAGCTGCAGCCCGTCTCGAGCCGTCAGCGTGAGCGGCTCCTTCGGACGCATCCGCTTCGGCTCGATCGCAACGCGTCCGGCACGCAGGAACTCGGCACGTTTGTTCACGGTGTCGAACACGTAATAGTCGCCTGGGTTGACATCCGAATCGACGAGCACGATGGCGAGCCTGCCGTCGTCACTATGGCTCGTCACGCGGACGCGTTGCTGCGGGAAAGCCCGCTGCAGCGCCTGGTAGGTCTGCGCGGCAGGGTTCTCCTTGAGCAGCCAGTAGTCAGTCTGCCGCGCGGTGTAGCCGCTCACGCCGACGATCTCGCGGTCGGCGAAATCGGTGATGAGCGCATCGACGCCACTGTCCTCGAAGGCATGCACCTTCTCGATCGCCTTGGTCTGCAGGTCCAGGCGATACAACGCGTCGAAGGTTTCCCCCTCGCGCACGGCCGTCAGGAATACCGACCGGTTGTCCGTGCTGAAGCGCCATGGCGTTACGGTCTCGTCGCGGAAGCCGGCGAGCTCGAAGCTGGTCCAGTCGCTGCCGGGCTCGGGCTTCCAGCTCACTGCCGCCTTCTGGCGCTCGTTCTCGCCGTAAGCGAAGCGCACGTTGTCGTCGAAGTCGAGCAGCACTCGCGCACCGCTGAGCGGTGCCGTGTCGAGCTGCTGCTTCTTGCCGCTGTAGACGTCGAGGCGCGAGATCACCGGTTTCGCATCCGGGTCGCTGTACCAGTAGGTGCCGGCGTTACGCCATGGATACTCTGCGATCAGGATGTGATTCGGATCTTTCCTCGTTGCACGCAGCAGCTCGGGCGTTGCATAGCTGGACTTCCGTGTCTCCATGTGCGTCCCGAGCGTGCTTTGCTCGGCGCGGTACCCGTAGAGCTGGCGGCCGGCCTTGCCGTCGCGATCGATCGCGTAGATCTCGCCGGTCGGCGTCGGCCGGACGTTGCCGCGCTGGCGCTGCGCGATCGTGTAGATCAGACGCGTCGGCGAGATCCAGTGGTATTCGTCGATCTCGCAGTCCTCCGGTGTGCGGATGCCGCTGATGACCTTCCTGGCCTTGAGATCGGTGAAGATGATCGTCGAACGACCGTACTTGCCGGTCAGCACCGCGATGAATTCGCCGTCCGGCGAAATCTTGACACCGCCGAACTCGTCGAAGCGCGTGAAGACTTCGAGCGGAATCGGGCCGGCGGCCGGCGCGGTCGCCGGCGTTTGCGCCGGCACGCTGACCGGAATCGACGTCGCGATGAGCACGCCGCAAAGAAGCAAGGGGCGACGCATGTGAGTTCCGTGCATCCGCTGTATTTTAGTTGTGCCGCCATTCTATTCTTCGACCCTCGAAGGGGACAACGCATGCATGGAACGAAGTTCGCGACGGCATTGGCCGCCCGCGTCGATGGCATTCTCGACGCCGCACTCACCGAACAACGGATCGTCGGCGGCGTTCTTCTCCTGGCACGTGAGGGTGCAGTCGTGTGCGAGCGTGCGGTCGGTCAGGCCGAGCGCGAAGCGCAGCGGCCGATGCGCAGCGACACGTTGTTTCACTTGTCGTCGATCACCAAGCCCTATGTCTCTGCGGCTGCGCTGGCGCTGATCGCGCGCCGGCAGTTGTCGCTCGACGATCGCGTCGAGAAGTGGTTGCCGGAGTTTCAACCGCGGCTCGCGGACGGCTCGGCGGCGCCGATCACAGTGCATCAGCTTCTCACGCACACGGCGGGGCTCGGGTACGGCTTCAACGAGCCGTCCGACGGTCCTTACCATCGCGCGCAGGTTTCCGACGGTCTCGATCAACCGGGCCTGTCGCTGGCAGAGAATCTGCGGCGTCTCGCCAGCGTACCGCTGCTGCGCCAGCCGGGCTCCGCGTGGCAATACTCGGTTGCGCTCGATGTGCTCGGCGCGGTGATGGAGCGCGCTGCGGGGAAAAGCTTGCCGGAGATCGTGGCCGAGCTGGTGACTGCGCCGCTGTCGATGCGCGACACCGCTTTTCGCGTCGTCGATCGTGCGCGCCTCGCTGCACCTTACGTCGACGGTCGGCCGCCGACGCGCATGACGGATCCGCAAGTCATCCCCTACGGCCCCGGCGCCGGTATTTCCTATTCGCCGTCGCGCGCGTTCGACGAACGCTCGTTCGCTTCGGGAGGCACGGGCATGGTCGGCTCGGCGCCCGACACGCTGCAGTTTCTCGAGTGCATGCGGAAGGGCGGAGCACCGATTCTGCCGCCGGAGCTGGTGCGGGCTGCGATGACGAATCAGATCGGCGCGATGAGTGGGCCGATGCCTGGCTTCGGCTTCGGTTACGGCGGCGCGGTGCTGGTCGATCCGCAAGCGGCAAAAACGCCGCAGGCTCGCGGCACGTGGCAGTGGGGCGGCGTGTATGGGCACTCGTGGTTCGTCGACCCCAGCGCGCAGGTCACGTGTGTGTTGCTGACGAATACCGCGCTGGAAGGAATGATCGGTCGATTGACGGTGGACTTGCGCAGCGCTGTCTATGACACGCTGAAGGCGCTGTAAAACTTACTCGCTCGGAACAATTTACCCGGCTCATCGGTATCGCTTCTGGCCTACATCGGGCGGGACGAGAACGATGATGACGGTGTTGCGCTGTTTGCGTGCTTGGTGCGTTACGTTGTTCGCGTTGGGACTTGCCGCCTGTTCCAACGGGCGCGGCAGTCTCGACGATGGTGGCGGTGGAGGCACCGGGCAACAGCAACCGCCGGCGAAGGTTACGATCGGCGGAACCGTCTCGGGGCTGTCCGGCTCCGGGCTCGTTCTGCAAAACAATGGCGGCGACAATCTCGCTGTCAGCGCCAACGGCACGTTCAGCTTCAAAACCACCGTCGACGCCGGCACTCCGTACAACGTCACCGCGCTCGCACAACCGACTGGTCCGTCGCAGCTCTGCTCGATTGCAAATGCCGCTGGCACCGCAACGAACAACGTCACGAGCGTGACGGTCACGTGCAGCACCGGTTCATTCAGCGTCGGCGGCACAGTGTCCGGCCTCTCGGGCAGCGGGCTCGTACTCCGTAACAACGGCGGTGACGATCTGCAGATCGCATCGAACGGCAGCTTCACGTTTGCCGCCGAGCTGGCAAGCGGCAGTGCATTCGAAGTCACCGTAGCAACTCAGCCGACACGTCCATCGCAGACCTGCACCGTCGCGGACGCTTCCGGAACGATCGGCGGCGGCGATGTGCGTACGGTCAAAGTCAGTTGCGCGACCAACAGCTTTGCGATTCGCGGCACCGTGAGCGGGTTGCAGGGCAGCGGGCTGGTCCTGCAGAACAACGGCGGCGACGATGTCGGCGTGCAGACAGACGGCGGCTTCGCTTTTGCGACGAAGATTCCGAGCGGTTCCGGCTACAACGTCACGGTCAAGACGCACCCGAGCGGTCCAGCGCAATCGTGCTCGGTGCAGAACGCGAGCGGCACGGTCGCGGATCGCGACGTCGACAACGTGGTGATCGCGTGTGCGCTGCGCCAGTTCACGATCGGCGGCACGATCAAGAATCTGCGCGGCTCGGGCATGGAGCTCGCCAACAATGACGGCGATCGAGTCAACCCGACTGCCGACGGGCCGTTCACGTTCCCGACAGCAATGCTGAGCGGTTCCTCGTACCACGTCACCGTGTCGCACCTGCCGCTGCAGCCGCTGCAGCTCTGTGACGTCGCGAACGGTATCGGCGTGGTCGCCGAGGCGAACGTCACGAACATCGAGATCACCTGCCGCAACTTCGGCGTGGGTGTCGGCGGTACCGTGTCCGGCCTGGAGAGTCCGGGGCTGGAGCTGCAGAGCAACGGCGAGAAGCTGGCGATCGCAGCGAACGGCAAGTTCATGCTGCCTACTTCGCTGCCCGACGGCTCGCCGTACGACGTGACTGTCGCGCAGCAACCCGCGAATCAGCTCTGCACCGTTGCGAATGGACGCGGTGCGGTCGAGCAAGTGGACGTCGCGAGTGTCACTGTCACCTGCAAGGCGTCCAGCAAATAGTCGATAATCGCTCGCCATGAGCGATCCGGTTCTCTACGGGCTGAGCCGCAGCGTGTACACGCGCATCGCACGGCTCGCGCTCGAAGAGAAGGACGTGTCCTACAAGCTCGAAGAGGTCGAGATCTTCACATCGTCCGGCGCGCCTGCCGAGCATCTCGCCCGTCATCCATTCGGCCGCATTCCTGCGTTCGCACACGATGGCTTCATGCTGTACGAGACCGGCGCCATCACGCGCTACGTGGATGAGGCATTCGCGGGCACGCGCCTGCAACCGCAGGATGCGCGGTCGCGCGCACGCATGAACCAGGTGATCGGGATCGTGGACTCGTATGCCTATCGACCGATGGTGTGGGGCGTGTTCGCAGCGCGCATCGTCGCGCGGCAAGTCGGCACCGAAGTGAACGAGACCATCGTGGCGGAAGCGCTGGCGAAGTCGCGGACCTGTTGCTCCGCGCTCGATGCGATTCTCGGCGGCAACCGTTATTTCACCGGCGCCGAGCTCACGCTCGCGGATCTGCACGCGCTGCCGATCCTGCTCTACTTCTCGCTGACGCCGGAAGGTGCGGCGGCCCTTGCAACTCATCCGCGGCTGCGCGCCTGGCTCGACAATGTCGCCGCACGTCCGAGCGTGCAGCGGACTCAAGGCAAGTTCGAGATCGACCGGTGACTACCTGCGTCCGTCCACCAGAATGAACGCAATGCGGGCGACGGCGTCGGAGCGATTCGCCCACGCGTGATTGGTGCCGCGCTGGATCAGGATGTCCCCGGCGCGCATCACGGTTTCACCCTCGTCCATGATCGCGACGAGCTCGCCTTGCAGCAGGATCGCATAGTCGATCGTGTCCGTGATGTGCATGCCGGGATGGCGTGCGCTCGACGAATCGTGCTTCGCGTCGGCGAATTGCGCCTTGAACACCGCTTCGGTCACGCGCTTGCGCACCTCGGGATCTTTGTCTTCGGGCGGAATGTCGATCACGCGGATCACCGTGCCGCCTTGCGGCGGCAGCACGCCGCGATGCTCCAGCACCGAATCCGCTGCCGAGAGCGGCGCCGGGCTGCCGACCGTGCGCCAGATGTTGTTGTTCCGGTAGCCCGCGCGACCTTCGATCGAATGCAGCGCGGGCGAGACGCCGTCTTCCGCGATATACGAGCGGCCGTTGGCGTCGATGCCGGTGACGATGCGGCGCACCGGCGGAAGGGACGTCGACATGATGAATCTCCGGACTACTTCGCGAACAGGCGCGCGGGATCCTTGAATGCCTTGAACTCGAGCGCGTTGCCGGACGGGTCGTAGAGAAAGAAGGTGGCCTGCTCGCCGACCTCGCCGCGAAAGCGGATGCCGGGCTCGATCACGAAGCGCGTGCTGCCGTCGCGCAGTCGCGCTGCGAGCTCATGCCAATCGTCCCAGTCGAGAACCACGCCGAAGTGCGGCACCGGCACCTCCTTGCCATCCACTTCATTGAAGTGCAACGCGCGGCGCGTCGGATCGAGGTGCGTCACGAGCTGGTGACCGAAGAAGTCGAAGTCGACCCATTCGGCGGAGCTGCGGCCCTCCGGACAACCGAACAGGCGCCCGTAGAACGCGCGCGCAGCGCCGAGATCGTGGACGGGAATCGCGAGATGAAACGGGGCGGGCATGCCTTATGATGCCAGATCTTTACGGCTCGCAACGCCCGAGGGCTCTCCATGAAGCGTGCATTCCCGAAGATCCCGACGGTGATCGTGTCCGCCCTGCTGGTCGGCAGCTCCGCCTGGGGCGCGACGGCCGAGCAACGCACGCTCGAACAGAAGTTCGATGCGCAGCTGCAGGCATCCGATATGCAGGCGTGGATGAAGCAAATGTCATCCAAGCCGACGCACGTCGGCGCGCCGCACGACAAGGCGAATGCGGAGTTCGTGCAGCAGCAGTTCCGCGCGTGGGGCTGGGATGCGCAGATCGAAACGTTCGACGTGCTGTATCCCACGCTCAAGCAGCACAGTTTGCAGCTGGTTGCACCGACGCAGTTCGTCGCGTCGCTCAGAGAGCCGCCGATCGAAGGCGATAGCACGTCGACGCAGACGGGCGGCCTCGCGCCCTATCACGCGTACGGCGCGGACGGCGATGTGACCGCGCCGCTCGTCTACGTGAACTTCGGCATGCCTGACGATTACAAAGAGCTCGCCCGTCGCGGCATCGACGTGCAGGGCAAGATCGTCATCGTCCGTTACGGCAGTGGTTGGCGCGGCTTGAAGCCGAAGCTCGCACAGGAGCATGGCGCGGTCGGCTGCTTGATCTATTCCGACCCGCACGAGGATGGTTACTTCGCCGGCGACTCGTACCCGCAAGGCGGCTTCCGTCCGCCGCAGGGCGTGCAACGCGGCTCGGTGCTGGATCTGCCGGTTGCGCCCGGCGATCCGCTCACGCCGGGTGTGGGCGCGACTGCGAATGCGAAGCGACTGAAGATCGAGCAGGCGAAGACCATCCTGAAGATTCCGGTGATGCCGATCTCCTATGCCGACGCGCAGCCGCTGCTGTCCGCGCTCGGCGGGCCAGTCGCTCCGCCGCACTGGCGCGGCGCGTTGCCGATCACGTATCACATCGGCGCCGGCCCGGCGTCGGTGCACTTGTCGATCCAGTCGGACTGGAGTCGCAAGCCGGCGTACGACGTGATCGCCCGAATTCCCGGCGCGGTCAGTCCCGATGAATGGGTCGTGCGCGGCAACCATCGCGACGGCTGGGTGTTCGGCGCGGGCGATCCGCTGTCCGGACACGTTGCGATGATGGCGGAGGCGAAGGCCATCGGCGCGCTGCTGAAGCAAGGCTGGCGGCCGAAGCGCACGATCGTGTATGCAAGCTGGGATGCCGAGGAGCCGGGGCTGCTCGGCTCGGTCGAATGGGCCGAGGAGCACGCCGAGGAATTACAGAAGAAGGCAGTCCTTTACGTGAATTCCGATGGCAACGCGCGCGGTTTCTTGTCGGCGGCGGGTAGTCACTCGCTGCAGCGGTTGGTCAACGATATCGCGCGAGAAGTGAAGGATCCGCAGACCGGCGTCAGCGTCAAGGAGCGTCTCGACGCGCGCAGCATGGTGGACGGCTTCGACAAAGACGCCTCCAGCTCGGCAAAGGACGCGGCGAAGCGGGCGCGTGAGGGTGAGGACTTCAAGCTCGGAGCACTCGGTTCGGGCTCGGACTTCACGCCATTCCTGCAGCACCTGGGCCTGACGACGCTGAACATCGGCTACGGCGGTGAGGACGACACCGACGGCGTCTATCACTCCAGCTACGATTCGTTCGATCACTTCGTGCGGTTCGGCGATCCCGGTTTTGCCTACGGCGTGGCCGAAGCGCAGACCGTCGGCCGCCTGGTCCTGCGCGTCGCGAACGCTGCGGTGCTGCCGATGGAATTCGGCAGCTTCGCGGGTACGATCGATGGCTACGTGAAGGAGCTGCACGAGCTCGCCGACAACAAGCGTAAGCATGCAGAGGAGCTGGTGCAGCTGCTCGACAAGAAAGCGTTCGAGCTCGCTGCGGATCCGACGCGTCGAGTGGCTCCGCCGGAGCGCGAGCTGGAAGTGCCATATCTCAATCTTGCGGCGCTCGACAATGCGGTCGCGCGGGTGAAGAAGAGCGCCAAGGCGTACGACGAGGCATTCGCTGCCTTCGCGGCACGCGGTACGGAGCTCCCTGCAGCGCAAGCGGTGCAGCTCAACGCACTGCTGCGCGGGATGGAAGCCACGTTGACCAATACGCGCGGACTGCCGGGCCGTGAGTGGTATCGGCATTACATCTATGCGCCGGGCCTGCTCACCGGCTATGGCGTGAAGACGGTGCCGGGTGTGCGCGAGGCAATCGAAGACGATCAGTGGGAACGCGCGAACGAGTTCGCAGTGCTGACTGCGGATGTGCTGACGAAATACAGCCAGCGGCTGGACCAGGCGACGGCGCTAGTGGCCCGCGTCGCTCATCCGGGCGGGTCTACTTCGGGGCCTGATAAAACGCGTCCTTGATCAGGCCTTCGATCGATTCGTCGAAGTATTCCTGATTGTGCGGATCGTCGCCGGCGAAGCGCCGGCGATACTCCGCCACATCGATCTGCGGGCGGACGTCCTCGAGGCGGGCCGAGAGACTGCCGATGCGCACGACCGCAGCGTTCACCTGCCCGACGATCGTTTCCACCATTTCGAGCACCGCACGCAGATAAGTCTTGTCGTGCATGACGTCGCCGTGGCCCGGCACGATCGCCTTGACGTCGAGCTCCAGCAGACCGTGCAGTGAGCGGGCGAGACCTTCGGGATAACCGGCGAAGAAGTACGGCACCGGCGCCACCAGCACATCGCCGGTCACCAGGATCTGTTCCTTCGGCAGGTAGGCCCACGCGTCGCCGCGCGTATCGCCGATGCCGGAGTGCCGGATCTCGACGATGCGATTGCCGAGATCGACGCTCAACCCGCTGTCGAACGTGAGCGTCGGCAACTGCAGGCGCGATCGCTCCACCTCGGCGAGCACTCGACTTTGACCGTCGAACGTTTTCTGCAGCTCCGCGTCCGGTTTCGCCGCGAGCTTCTCCTGCATCGAGCGCACTCGCTTCGGATAGCGCTCGCGGTTCGCCGCGTCGTAAGTGGCCATCAGCTTCGCGGTTTCCCGATGCGCCACGATTGCAACCTCGGGGAACGCGTCGACATACGTCGAGTTGCCGCGCTGGTGATCGGGATGCCAATGCGTGTTCAGCAGATAGCGGACCGGGCGATTGGTCCAACGCCGGATCTGCGCGATGTCCTCGGCCGCGCTCGAGGGCAGATAACCGGAGTCGACGACGAGCACATCGCGCTCGCCAACGATGACGGTGGTATTGCCCTGAGGGTTGGTGTCCGGCGAATCGACATGCCGGATTGCGTAAACGCCTTCAGCGACTTTAGTGACGCTGCGCTGCTGCGTGACCGATGAGTCTGCAACAGCTGCGCTGGCGGCGAGGGTGATGGTGCAGAGGATTCCGGATCGGAGGCGGTATTTCATCCCGCGAGTCTGCTCTCGTCGCGAGGACCGCGGGAGAGCGTTCGTTGCCAAGACTGCCGGCGCGCTTCAATCGCAACGCCGGCAGTGGGCTCCAGGAAGACTTACTGGATCTGCGTGACCGTAACCGAGTAGCCGGGGTGAGCGGCCATCTCTGCGCCATAGGCCCCGAGGCTGAGCCAGAGGGCGACGATCACGGCCGACACCACGGTGCAAACGGTGCGCTGCGTGGTCTGGGTCATCTGGTTGAGGGCGAACATGGCGATCTCCTTACTCTCTATCTTCAATGTCAGCCGCGTTATTGCGGTGTTCGTAAGTTCAGATGCGATACTCTTCGGAAAGGTTGCAGTCCACGAGAGGCGGCCGGTCAGTTGCGGGAGGTTGCCGGCGAACCGTCGAAGAGCGCGGCGGACGTGTTTCCGGAGCGGACAGATCGGACACAGTTGCGCCACTGGTTTGCCACAGTCGTCGGCCAGCATCCGGCGTCATGACCCAGCAACAATCGGTTTCACGCCGCACGCTGTTCGCTGCGCTGGCAGCTTCATATGTAGCGAGCGCGTGTGTTCATCGCCACGCGTCTTTGCAGCGTGAATTTGCGGCTTCGGCCGCGGCAATTCGCTCGCGCGTCGGCGGTCGCGTCGGCGTGTACATCCTGGACACGCGGTCGCAGCTGGAGCTCGCGTTCAATGCGCACGAGCGTTTCGCGATGTGCTCCACATTCAAATTGCTACTCGCTGCAGCCGTGCTACGCCGAGTGGATGCCGGCACGCTCACGCTCGACGACAAATTGCCGCTGCGTCCCGAAGACATGCTTGCGCATGCCCCGGTGACTTCGTTGCATCTCGCCGCGGGCTCGATGAGTGTGCGCGACCTATGCGCGGCAGCCGTGACAGTCAGCGACAATCCAGCCGCGAACATCTTGCTCGCAGCAACCGGCGGCCCGGCCGCACTGACCCAATTCCTGCGCGGCATCGGCGATCGTGTGACTCGCCTCGATCGCACCGAGCTCGAATTGAACTCGAACCTGCCAGGCGATCCGCGCGACACGACGACCCCGCAGGCGATGGCCCGCTCGATGGAGCAGGTCCTGCTTGCAGACGTGCTTTCGACCCAGTCGAAGTTGCAGCTGATTGCGTGGCTGCGGCAGTCAACGACGGGGTTGGCGCGCTTGCGCGCGGGTCTGCCAGAGGAATGGAAGGCCGGCGACAAGACCGGGACTGGCGCGAACGGCGCTACGAACGACGTAATGATCGGATGGCCGCCGGGTCGCTCGGCGGTGATCGGCGCGGTCTACCTCAGCGAATCGACCCAGCCGACGCGTGCCCTGGAGCAGGCGCACGCGGAAATCGGCGGAGTGGTGGCCGCGGCCGTAGCTCGGCAGTAGCGCCCTCCCGCAGGAGGGCGCCAGCAAGCAGCTACTTCTTCTTCGACTTCGACTTGGCGCCGTTCTCGCCCTTGGCGTCGGCTTTCGCGTCGGTCTTGTCGTCGCTCTCGATGGTCTGACCGAGGGTCTCCAGCAACTTGGCGTCGAGCTCCGGCACCGCGGGCAGATCCTTCGCGTCCGGCAGCGCGGTCTTGGAGCGCTCGAGCAGCTGGACGCTGATCTCGTGCAGCTCGCGATACTGCGCGGCAAGCTTCTCGCCGGCGGCTGCCTTCTGATCCTGCTGTTTCTTCTCGGCGCGCAGCGTGTTCAGCGAGGTCTCGATCTCACGGCGCAGATCGGCCTCTTCCTGCTTCTGCTTCTTGAGCACGTTCATCTTCTTGATGACGTTCTCGGGCGTATCGGACAGCGCGGTATTGATCGCCTTCAGGGCCTTTTCCTGCTCGGCGACGCGATCCTTGACCTTCTGCAGCTCTTTCGCGGCAGCGGCGCGATCGGTCGCCATCTGCTTCGTGCTGTTCTCTTGGGCGGCCTGCAGCTGCGCGACGCTCGTCTGAGCGGTAGCGAGAGCCCGCTCGGTCGCGGCGACTTTGTTCTCCATCGCCGTGATCGTGGACTTCGCCTGCGCGCGCGCTTCGGCGGTTTCGATCTCGGCTTTGGCGATCTTCTTCAGAACGCCTTCGAGGGCCGCCTTGAGCTCTTCCTGCGAACAGTTGGGATCCAGCTTCAGCGCATCCGTCGCTGCGCGCATCAACATCTGTTTGCTGATGGCAAGTTCCTTCCAGACCTTCAATTGGAGCTCGAGTTCGGGTTGATTCACCATTGATTCCTGTTGTGGGCGTGACATGCGGGGACGCGGATTGTAGTCGAAATGCGCTGCGATCGCGCCTTCCTGAGAGAGCCGACCGGGGGTTCGTCCTCTATGGGGCAATGTCCTTGGGATTAAAGGGCTTGCGGCAGTCGCAATCCTTGCCGGGCGCCGCGGTTGAGATCACCTACGGACTTGCCCCACTGCGACCCAGACAAAGTGCTGGGTACTCTCGCCGCCCTCACGCCGCGGCAGTGCGGCCGATAACCCGGGGGATTTCTATGCACGCTCGGACAGTTACCAGCGTCGCGCTTGCAGCGACGCTGCTCACCGCTATTTTCAGCACAGGTACCGCTCTAGCCGCGACCGCGGAAGAGGACTTGATCGCCGCCGGCAGCAGCGGGGTCGCCGCCAAGCTCGGGCCCTGGCTCACGAACGTTCACGACGAGTATCAGGGTAGTTCGAATAAACGCGCGTTCCGTTCGAGAAACCCGGCAATCAGGATCCAGGGCGGGCTCATCGGCGTCGACCTGTATGCCAACGATGCCACCAGCTTGCAGCGCAGCCTGACGACGCTCGGCGCGCGCAACGTGAAGTCGCACGGGCCCTTAGTCAGCGCTCAAGTGCCGGTCAGCGCGCTCGGGCAGTTGGCAGCGCTGCCCGCGCTGCGGTTTGCGATTCCATCGCTAGCCAAGGTGCGAGTTGCCTCACAGGGCGACGTGGTGAGCCAAGGCGATGTCAGTCTCGGATCCAACACGGTCCGCGCCAACACGGGGCTGGACGGCAGCGGCATTACTGTCGGGGTGATGTCCGACTCCTATCAGTGCAATCCGGCACCTTTCGTGGCCGGTGCGCCGACGACGACCGCAGCCCAGGACGAGGCGACTCAGGACGTCCCGCCCGGCGTGGAGGTGCTCGACAACGGCGCATGCCCGGGGAGCGATGAAGGTCGCGGCATGGTGCAGCTCGTTCATGACGTCGCACCGGGCGCCGCGCAAAAATTCCATACCGCCTTCAACAGCCTGGTCGATTTCGCCGACGGCATACTGGAGCTGCAGGAGGCTGGCTCGGACGTGATCGTCGACGACGTCATCTACTTCGCCGAGAACATGTTCTCCGACGGCATCATCGCGCAGGCTGCCGACCTCGCCGTGGCGCGGGGTGCCGCCTACTTCTCCTCCGCCGGCAATCAGGCGCGGCAGTCGTACGAGTCTGCGTACCGGGAAACGACGGTGTCGATCAACGGCGGCGGCAACAATAACGGCAAGGGCGCGCCGTTCACTCTGCCCGTGCACGATTTCGATCCTGGTGCTGGGATCGATACGCTGCAGAAGGTTCGTGTCACGCCCGATGCCAGCGGGCAGGCGTTGGTCGTTTTCAGCCTGCAATGGGATCAACCGTTCCTCTCGTCGACGGCGTACGCACAGGCAACGGATCCGAACGGCGCCGCGCCGCGCGGTGCAACCGGCGATCTCGACATGCTCATCTACACCGACAAGGGTGTGCTCGTGCCGCGTTGCCCACCGGGCGTAGCGACCGGCATCACCTGCCAGCTCGCGGGCACTCGCAACGTCGGCGGCGATGCAGTAGACCTCACCCTGCTGTTCGTCGGCGGGCCGAAATCGAAGACGAACGACTTCTTCATCCGCATCGCGCGAGTCGCCGGACAAGCACCCGCCCACGTCAAATACGTGATGTTCGAGCAGCAGGGAACGATCGATGTGGAGGAGCACGACACGCAGAGCGGCACGGCGTATGGCCACGCGAATGCCGCAAACGTCGCATCGATCGGTGCGAGTTCGTGGTATCTCACCGAGGAGTTCGATGGCTACTTCTCGAAGCTGGTGCAGGACACGCCCGGCGCCTGCGTCCCGGCGTGCCTGAACGATTTCTCGTCGGCGGGTGGAATTCCGACTTATCTCGATAAGTACGGGGTACCGCTCGCAGCACCGGTGTTGCGCCCGAATCCGCGGGTCACGGGGCCCGATGGAGGTAACACGACGTTCTTCCTCGCGGATTCATCGTTCGATGACGACGACGGTGACGGCTGTAACAGCCCCACGAGCACGTTCATAACGCCGTGCCTCGACAATCCGGCGGATGAGCTGCCGAATTTCTTCGGCACCTCGGCATCGGCGCCACACGTCGCGGGAGTCGCGGCGCTGATGCTGCAGAAGAACGGCGGGCTGAGCGCCAGCACGATCTACAGCATTCTTCGTGCAACGGCGGAAGACATGACCAAGCGCGAGGTCGAAGTCGTGCCCGGGCCCGGCAACTCGGTGTTCTCGCCGTTGCCGGCGGGATTCGATTTCGATTCGGGCGAGGGCTTCGTGGACGCGGCTGCAGCGGTCACGGCGACGCCGAGCCCATAGCGCGACTGAAGAGCAGGGTCAGCGGGCGACCTGGGCCAGCTGGCCCGGTTCCAGGCCGGCTTCCATCCACTTGCGGATGCGGCGGGCATCGGCAACGCGCGTGTACTTGCCGAAGGAATTGAGCAGCACGATCAGTACCGGCCGCTCCCGGATCACGGTCTTCATGACCAGGCACTGGCCGGCGTCGCTGGTATAGCCGGTCTTTTGCACCAGGACGTCCCAATCGTCCTTGGCCACCAGGGAGTTGGTGTTGCGGAATTCGAGCAAGTGCTTGCCGATGGCGACCGTGTGGCTGGCGCTGGTCGTGAAGGTGCGGATCGTCGGATCGGCCGCGGCAGCGGCGACGAGCTTCGCCAGGTCGGCTGCGCTGGACACGTTGCCGCTCGACAGGCCGGTCGGATCGGTGAAGTGGGCCGTCTTCATGCCGAGCTCGCGCGCCTTGGCATTCATTGCCTTGAGACAGGCCGGCAAGCCGCCCGGATAGGCCCGCGCTACGGCATGCGCCGCCCGGTTCTCGGAAGACATCAGCGCCAGGTGGAGCAGGTCACCCCGGCTGAGCTCGTTGCCGACGGCCAACCGTGAGGCCGAGCTGCGTTCCAGGCGGCGGTCTTCGGCCGTCAGCTCGATCATCTCGTCGAGCGGCTGGCCGGCATCCAGGACGACCAAAGCCGTCATGAGCTTGGTGATCGAGGCAATCGGGACCGGGCTCTGCGCCTGCTTGGCATACAGCACCGAGGAATCCGCTGTATCCAGCACGATGACCGAGCTGGAACGGACGTCGAGCTTGCCGAGGTGCGGGCTCTTGGCCGGATGGATGGGCGCGATCGCGGGCCCGGCTGGGGAGGCGAAGGTCAGGGCAGGTGCCAGTAGCAGAGTCAGAAAGAGTCGTCGCCAGAGGTGCTTCGGCATCGCTTGCCAGATCGCATTTAGAGTTGTGATGACGGGAGGATAAACGATCTTCGTCAGCTTAAGTGTGAGCTTTTCCCTGTTTGGCCCCCTGCGTGGCCCCTGCCTGCAACCTTTCGCGCCGGATGTCGCGTCCAAGTCTGCAACTTGGCGCAGGCGCCGGTGTTCTGGACGGGCGGTCGCGACGACCGCAGGCCGGGCACTCGAATTAGGGACAGGCAATGACAACGGCAAACAAGCACTTCGTTCGCTCCGACACTCTCGAAGACAGCGCTCCGGCGCTGGCGAGCGTGACGCCGTTTCCGCGGGCGACGGACGCTGTCGCGGACGCTGGCTCCGGTGCGCAGGTTGCTTCGTCGCCCTCACGGGGTTGGCCGATCAAGGCGCTGATCGCCGGGCTGCTCGCCGCGATCATCGGCGTGATCGTTTGGGTCGTGATGCGTGATCCGGCGGCGCCCACTGCCGCTGCTGCTACTGCTAATACGCAGCCCCTCGAGCTGGCGTCGGTGGACGTCGCGACCGTCGGGCTCCAGACGCTGTCCCGCTCGCTGCCGCTGTCCGGATCGATGTCGCCGATCGTGCAGGCGACGGTGAAGTCGAAAGTCGGCGGCGAGGTCGAGCTCGTGCCGCTGCGCGAAGGCCAGGATGTGCGCGAAGGCGAGGTCATCGCGCGCATCGACACCCGCAACCTGCAGGCGCAATACGATCGTCAGCTCGCTGCAGTCGACCGTGCGCGTGCCGACCTGGATCTCGCCACTCTCAATCGCGACAAGAACCGCGTGCTGCTCGACAAGCACTACATCTCGCAGAACACGTACGAAGCGACCGAGAGTGCCTACGCCGGCATGGTCGCGAGTCTGAAGCTTGCCGAGGCGGACGCGCGCCTGGCGAAGATCAGCCTCGAAGACGCCGTGGTCCGCGCGCCGTTCGCCGGCACGATTGCCAAGCGCCACGTGCAGCCCGGCGAGAAAGTGTCGATGGACTCGACGATCGTGACGCTGGTCGACCTGCGCCAGATGGTGCTCGAAGCCGCGGTGCCGGCGGCCGACATTCCCGCCGTCCAGATCGGGCAGCCCGCGAAGTTCAAGGTCGGCGGCTTCGGCGCCCGCGAGTTCGTCGGCGAAGTGCAGCGGATCAATCCGATCACTGCGGACGGCTCGCGCGCGATCACGATCTACATCGCCGTGTCGAACCCGAACCGCGCGCTGAAGGGAGGCATGTTCGCGCAAGGCGCGCTCACGCTGGACACGTCCGAACCCGTGCTGGCCGTGCCGCAACGCGCGGTGCACGAAGAAGCCGGCGCGGCGTACGTCTACACATTGCGTGACGACAAGATCGCACGCACGAACGTCAAGGTCGGCGCCGCCGCACCGGGCGGTACCTTCGTCGAAGTGCGCGAAGGCCTCGCTGCCGGCGATCGCGTCATCGTCACCGAGATCACCTCAGCGCAGGTCGGTCAGAAAGTGCTGGTGCGCGCCGACCAGGCCGCCGCCGCGCCCGCCTCCGCACTGACCGCCAACCGCTAACCGCTTCGGCGCTTCTCTTCTTATGTGGATCACCAAGACCAGCATCAACCAGCCCGTCTTCGCGACCATGGTCATGCTCGCGCTGGTGGTGCTCGGCCTGTTCTCCTATCGGCTGCTGCCGGTCGAGGAGATGCCCGAGATCAGCATGCCGGAGTCGTACATCACGGTGGAGTACCCCGGCGCCTCGCCCGAGGCGATCGAAGACGAAGTCATCAAGCCGCTCGAGAACGTCATCAACTCGATCGAAGGCGTGCGCAACATCTACGCGACGGCGCGTGAGGGACGCGCGTCCTTCCAGATCGAGTTCCGTCTCGAAACCGACGTGATCGCGGCCACGCAGGAGATCCGCGACCGGGTTGCGCAGATCCGCTCGACGTTGCCGCGCGAGGTGCGCGAGCCGAAGATCGAGCGCGCCAGCGCCGAAAGCCAGCAGGGCGCGGCGGTCGAGATGGTCGTGTACTCGGGCACGCGGAGCCTGCGCGAAGTCTCGACGCTGGTCGACCAGCAGATCGTCAAACGCCTGCAGAACGTCTACGGCGCCGGGCACATCGAAGTCGGCGGCTCGGTGCAGCGGCAAGTGCAGATCTACCTGCGGCCGGAGCAGCTGCAGAGTCTGCGTGTCGGCGTCGATCAGGTGATCGCCGCGATCCGCGCCGAGAATCAGGACTTGCCCGCCGGCAGCATCTCGCGCGAAGCGAGCGAGCAGCTCGTGCGCGTCGAAGGTCGCATCAAGAATCCGCGTGGCTTCGAGCGGATCATCGTCACCAACCAGGGCGGCGCACCGGTCTACCTGGGCCAGGTCGCAGACATCGTCGATGGCGAGGCCGAAGAGCAGTCGATCGCCCGCGTCGACGGCATGCGCTCGGTATCGCTCTCCGTCTATCGCGCGCAGCAGGCGAACCTCGTGAAAGTCGGCAAGGGCGTCGAAGAAGCGATTGCCGAGCTGCAGGGCCGCCTGCCCGAGGACGTGAAGATCCGCGTGCTGTGGTCGGATGCGAAGTGGATCGAAGGCTCGATGGGCCGCGTCAAGGAAACGATCTTCGAGGGCGCGATGCTCACGATCCTGATCGTGTTCCTGTTCCTGCATTCGTGGCGCTCGACCGTGATTACCGGCCTGACGCTGCCGATCTCGGCGATCGCGACCTTCATCGCGCTGCATGCGTTTGGCTTCTCGCTGAACTTCATGACGCTGATGGCGCTGTCGCTGTGCATCGGCCTGCTGATCGACGACGCGATCGTCGTGCGCGAGAACATCGTGCGCCATTCGAACATGGGCAAGAGCCATCGCGACGCGGCGTTGCAGGGCACGCAGGAGATCGGCGTCGCCGTAATGGCGACGACGTTCGCGATCCTGGCTGTGTTCATTCCGGTCGCGTTCATGAGCGGCGTCATCGGGCGCTTCTTCCTGCAATTCGGCATCACGGTCGCGGTCGCGGTGCTGGTATCGCTGTTCGTCAGCTTCACGCTCGATCCGATGCTGTCGTCGATCTGGCCGGATCCTTCAGAGGGCCGGTTCCGCCGCCTGCCGTGGCTCGGCCGCATCATGGAGCGCATCGAGCGAGTGGTTGAGCACGCGCACGTCGTGTACGACCGGCTGCTGAGCTGGACGTTGAGCGGGCGGCGCTATGCGCGCTTCTTCAGTCCGCGCACGCTGCTGCTCGGTCTGGCCGGCCTGACGTTCTTCGGCAGCTTCATGATCGTGCCGCTGATCGGCACGGAGTTCGTGCCGCAGCAGGACGAAGGCATGGTGTCGATGCGGCTGAACACGCCGATCGGCTCGAGCCTGCAATACACTGACGCGAAGATTCGCGACGCCGAGGCAGCGATCCGCGAGATCAAAGGCGTCGAGGCAATCGTCACGACAGTCGGCACTGACGAAGGCAAGAACTACGCGCGCCTCACCGTCGTGCTCGCCGACCGCGAGAAGACCAAGCGTCCGCCGCAGACCGAATACGAGAACCTGATCCGCGAGCGCCTCACCCGGATGGCCGGGCTCACGGTGTCGATCAACCAGAACAATCGCCCCGTCTCGATTTCGCTGCTCGGTCCCGACAGCAGCAAGCTCACCGAGCTGTCGCAGGAACTGATGAGCAAGCTCGCGAAGATTCCGGGCATCGCCGACCTCGAGAGCAGCGAGAAGGGCGCGAATCCGACGATCGCGGTGCGCATCAACAACGAGCTCGCCAGCGACCTCGGCCTCACGACCGCCGCGATCGGTAACGCGCTGCGGCCGCTGATCGCCGGCGACGACATCAGCACCTGGCTCGGCCCCGACGGCCAGGACTACGACGTGATCGTGCAGCTGCCGAAGAACCGCCGCGAAATCGCCGCCGACCTCGGCGACCTGTACGTGGCCAGCTCGCGCCTCGACGCGAACGGCTCGCCGCTCCTGGTGCCGCTGCGCCAGGTTGCGGAGTTCGTGGAGACCGGCAGCCCGCAGCAGATCAAGCGCCTCAATCTCCAGCGTCGCATCTCGATCTACGGCAATGCTTACGGCCGTCCGTCGGGCGACGTCGGTTCCGACGCGGAGAAAGTGGTCGAGTCGATGAAGCTGCCGCCGGGCTATCGCTTCGACCTGAGCGGCGGTCAGCAGGAGATGAACGAGACCTTCAGTGCGGCGCTCGCCGCGCTCGGCCTCGCCGTGATCTTCATCTACCTGGTGCTCGCCTCGCAGTTCGGCAGCTTCATGCAGCCGATCGCGATCATGGTGTCGTTGCCGTTGTCGCTGATCGGCGTGCTGCTGGCACTGCTGTTCACCGGCACGACGCTCAACATCTTCTCGATCATCGGCTTCATCATGCTGATGGGCCTGGTGACGAAGAACGCGATCCTGCTGGTCGACTTCACGAACCAGGCGCTGCGCAATGGGCGCAGCCTGCACGAAGCAATCCGCGAAGCGGGCCAGGTACGCCTGCGCCCGATCCTGATGACGACGATGGCGATGATCTTCGGCATGCTGCCGATGGCGGTAGGCGTGGGGCAGGGCGGCGAAATGCTCGCGCCGATGGGACGCGCCGTCATCGGTGGCGTCATCACCTCGACGGTTCTGACGCTGCTGATCGTGCCGGTGCTCTACACCTACCTGTACGCGCTTGGCGAGCGCGCCAAGGCGTTCTGGCATCGCAAGTCCGCTGCGTCCTACGACAGCGACACGCCCAACAGCCTGCCGACGCCGAACGTCACGGCCGCCGCCAGACAGCCGAACACGACCTGACGCGCGGCGGAGTAGCTCGCACTTCGTCCATTGAACAGCGACGTCAGCATTCCGATAGCGGCGAGCACGAGCGCACTGAGTGCCGCGCTTGCGATGATCGAGACGGCGCCGCTGCTCCACAGGTAAGGCAGGATCGGAAACGCTGCGCCGATCGCGAACAACGCGAACGAAGTGCCCGCTGCAGTCCACGGATTGCCGCCGAGCTCGGCGGGATCGATGCCGAGCTCCTCGCGCGCAAGGGTGTCGAGCGCGCTCTTCTTGTCGCGCATGATTTGCGCGGCGACGCGGCGCGCCT
>DATENH010000286.1:0-2789 GCA_035275145.1 Steroidobacteraceae bacterium
GATAGAGAGCATTCGCGCGATCGAACAGCAGCTCCACGGTGCACACGGTCCGGAAGTCGAGCGACTTCAGCAGCGAGTCAAGCATCTGAAGGGCGCGCTCACGTGGACGTTGTACACGACGTATCCCGAGCGCCTGACCAAGGCACATGAGCACTTGAACGCGCTCAACGCCGACGTCGCGGTGCTGACGAGGCAGTACCAGGAGTTCGTGCGGACGCGACAGGCAGCGGCCCACAGCTACCTGGGTTACGGCGACACGATCAGCCGCCTGCGCACGCGGGCCGCTGAAGCGTTGGAGACGGTCAATCAGCTCATGGCGAAGCAGGGTCACCTGATCGAGGGTGTCGCCATCGACGAGCTGAAGAATCGTCGCGCGCGGCTCGAGATCTATCAGACGCAAGCCCGCTACGCAGTGGCAGACAGCTACGACCGCGCCGCGAAGATCCAGGCCGCTCCGACAGAACAGGCTGCGCCAGCCGGGGGCGGACAGTGATGCGTTCCCACCGCGCAATGTTCGTCGCTGGCGCAGCCTTCCTCGCTGCGTGCTCCAGCGCGCCGCCGAAGGACACGCTGGCCACGCTGCACAAGGTCGCGCCGGATCTGCAGGACGTGAAGGTCGAAGACGGCCTCGACACGGCGATGCAGAGCTACCAGCGCTTCCTCGAAGAAACGCCGGAGACGAAGCGCACGCCGGAAGCGATGCGCCGTCTCGCCGACCTGAAGATCGAGAAGGAATACGGGCTGAACGGCACGGGCGAGCTGCTCGAATTGCCGGCCCCGAAAGCTGCCGAACTGCCGGCCGCGAGCTCCGCCGCTGCGACGGCGAAGTCCGCGGCCGGCATCGGCGCTCTCGCCGTCGGCTCCGAGAAGGAGCTCGAACAGCGTGCCAGCCAGGAGCAGCGCGTCGCGTCCGCAGAGGACATGCTGCAGGGGCAGGTCCCTGAGGGCATGCAGGACGATCTCGCGCGCGCCGGTCCGCTCGAAGCGATCGGGCTCTACGATCGCTTGCTCGAGAAGTACCCGTCGGCCGAGCACAACGACCAGGTGCTGTACCAGAAGGCGCGTGCCTACGACGAGCTCGGCCGCACGGTCGAGGCGATGAAGGTGATGGAGCAGCTCATCGCTGCCTATCCGCGCTCGAAGTATCTCGACGAAGTGCACTTCCGCCGCGCCGAGCACTTCTTCACGCGCAAGAAGTATCGCGATGCCGAAGGCTCGTACCAGGCGATCATCAAGATGGGCCCGTCGTCGGAATACTACGAGCTGGCGCTCTACAAGCTCGGCTGGTCGCTCTACAAGCAGGAGCTGTACGATGAGGCGCTGGACCAGTACGTCGCGCTGCTCGACTACAAGGTCTCCATCGGTTACGACTTCGACGGCCAGCACGAAGAGGGCGACGAGCGCCGCATCGCCGACACGTTCGACATCATCAGCCTCAGCTTCTCGAACCTCGGCGGCCCGGAAGCCGTGCAGCAGTTCTTCGGCGGCAAAGGCAAGCGCAGCTACGAGGACCGCGTCTATCGCAACCTCGGCGAGTACTACCTGACGAAGCTGCGCTATCACGACGCCGCCAAGTCCTACAACACATTCATCGCGCAGTACCCGCTGCACAAGCGCTCGCCGCATTTCAGCATGCGCGTGATCGAGATCTACGAGACCGGCCGCTTCCCGGCGCTGGTGCTCGAGTCGAAGAAGGCGTTCGCCAGCAACTACG
This sequence comes from Steroidobacteraceae bacterium, assembly GCA_035275145.1. Lineage (GTDB taxonomy): Bacteria > Pseudomonadota > Gammaproteobacteria > Steroidobacterales > Steroidobacteraceae > Steroidobacter. The sequence continues at coordinate 1,715 of DATENH010000286.1, forward strand.
GCTTGAGCGCCGAGTACTGGCGTCACTTCGACGTGCAGCAGTCGCCCGAGGTGCTGAGCTACCTGAAGAGCAACCTGCGGGACCTGGCGAATCACTACCACGCGCAGTACCAGGACAAGGAACAGAAGGATCAGAAGGTCGCGAACTTCAGCGAGGCCACGCGCTGGTATGGGCAGTACATCTCGTCGTTCCGCACCGACGCGGAGACGCCGGCGATCAACTACCAGTTGGCGGACCTGCAGCTCGAGAACAAGGACTTCGCCGGCGCCGCTCGCGAATACGAGCGTACTGCCTACGAGTATCCGAAGCACGATCGGGCCGCTGCCGCGGGTTATGCCGCCGTCTACGCACATCGCGAGCATTTGAAGGTCGTCGATGAGGCGAACAAGCTCACCGCGCGGCGCGATACCGTGGCGAGCTCGCTGCGCTTCGCGGACGCGTTCGCCGATCACGAGCACGCCGCCACGATTCTCGGCGCCGCGGCCGACGATCTTTACGACATGAAGGACTTCACGCCCGCGCTCAGCGCCGGCCGCAAGTTGATCGAGCGCTATCCGAACGCGGCGGCGCCGGTGCGTCGCTCGGCATGGCTCGTCGTCGCTCACTCCTCGCTGGAGCTCGCGGATTACCCGAACGCCGAGCAGGCATACGGCCAGGTGTTGTCGCTGACTTCGGAAGAAGACGAGTCGCGCCCCGGCCTCGTCGAAAACCTCGCTGCTTCGATCTACAAGCAGGGTGAGCGCGCAAACGAGCAGGGAGACTATCGCTCGGCTGCGAACAACTTCCTGCGCATCAAGCAGATTGCGCCGACGGCGAAGATCCGCGCCGCTGCCGAGTACGACGCAGGCGCTGCGCTGATCCGGCTGGAAGACTGGACTGCCGCGGCTACGGTGCTCGACGCGTTCCGCACGACCTTCCCGAAGCACGAGCTGCAGCGCGAGGCGACGAAGCAGATCGCGATGGTTTATCGCAAGGCCGGCGACGTGTCGCGCTCGGCAGATGAATATGAGCGCGTCGCCGTAGAGTCGGAGAACCCCGAGATGCGTGCCGAAGCGCTGCTGCTCGCGGGTCAGCT
>DATENH010000287.1:0-13001 GCA_035275145.1 Steroidobacteraceae bacterium
GACAACGACTACGAGCTGATCGACCCGTCGCAGTACATCATCGGCAAGGACCGCTACGAGCGCTACACGCACGAGCTGCGCATCGCATCGCCTGCGGAGAATCGCGTCCGCTTCGTGGCGGGCCTGTTCGCGCAGCGGCAGGTGCATCACATCGAGCAGCGCTACAAGGTGAACAACCTCGCAGATTTTCTCGAGGTCACCGGCTGGCCCGACACCATCTGGCTCACCCAGCAGGAGCGCATCGACCGCGACAGCGCGATCTTCGGCGAGCTCAGCTTCGACGTCACCGACAAGCTGACGCTCACCGGCGGCGCGCGTTACTTCGAAGCGGAGAACTCGCTGGAAGGGTTCTTCGGCTACAGCGACGATTTCAGCGGCAGCGGCCGCAACGGCGAAACGTTGTGCGAGTCCCTGGCGGGCGATGCGCGCTTCGATCAGTCCAGCTTCGTGCCCTTCGTGAACGAGACCGGCACGGCGCCCTGCAAGAATCTGGACAAGCGCGTCGATGAAAAGGGCACGATCTACAACTTCAACGCCGCCTATCGCTTGGCGGACGAGAAGATGATCTATGCCACCTGGTCGCAGGGCTTCCGGCCTGGCGGCGTCAACCGTGCAGCGCCGTTGCCGCCGTACAAAGCCGATTATCTCGACAATTACGAGGTCGGCTTCAAGACCACCTGGGGCGGCAAGTTCCGCTTCAACGGTGCGCTGTTCCGCCAGGACTGGGACGACTTCCAATTCTCGTTCCTGGACCTGAACGGCCTGACGACGATTCGCAATGCCTCCAAGGCGCGCATCAACGGCCTCGAGCTCGAGGCGTTCTGGGCGGTCACGCAGGGGTTGAGCCTGTCGGCGAGCGCGACGTTCATCGATTCGGAGCTGCTGGACAATTATTGCGGCACCGTCTTCCCGGACGGCAGCCCCGTCACGGATTGCACTGCTCCGAATGCGCCGCCGGACAGCTCGCTGCAGGCAGCCAAGGGCACGGAGCTGCCAGTCACGCCCAAGTGGAAGGCCAATTTCGTGGCGCGTTACGAGTTCCCGATCGGCAGCTTCGACGCGCACCTGCAGGGCTCGATCACGGGGCAGGACAGCGTCTGGTCGGACCTGCGCTCACCGGACAAGGAGATCGTCGGTCAGCAGCCTTCTTACAGCCTGGTCGACCTGGCGGCCGGTGTGACGAATGGCAAGTTCTCGATCGATCTGTACATCAACAATGCGTTCGACGAGCTGGCGGAGGTGACGCGCACGACCCAGTGCTCGATCATGACGCCGGATCGCAGCGAAGCTCTGTGCGGAGCACAGCCGTACATCGTGCCGTTCCAGCCGCGCACGATCGGGCTGAAGTTCGGGCAGAAGTTCTAGCAGAGCAAAAGGAAAGGGCGGCTCGCGCAGGCGGGCCGCCCTTTTTATTCGCCTGATGAATTACTTCGTCGGGTCGACCAGCGCCTGCATCGTCAGCGCGCGCGACAGGTCCTCGATGTTCGGGCCGGGCGAGGGGCCGGCCCAGCGCTGGATGATGCCGACGAACACGATGTCGTTGGTCGGGTCGACCCAGAACCACGTGCCGGCGATGCCGTCCCACAGGAACGTGCCCTTGCCGACGCTCGAGCCGAGGCGCGTCGGGTCTTCGAAGATCGCGACGTCGAAGCCGAAGCCGAAGCCCGGCTGCTGGCGATAGTTGCCGATGCCGAACTTGCCTGCCTGCTTCACGACATCCGGCACGGCATTGCTGGTCATCAGCGCGACCGAGCTCGGCGCGAGAATGCGTGCGCCGTTCAGCTCGCCGCGATTGCCGAGCATCTGCGCGAAGCGCAGGTAGTCGCCCATCGTCGAGTACAGGCCGCCGCCGCCCGAGGGAAAACCCGGCGGCGAGCTGACGTTCGGATCGCGCGGCATCGGCGCGAGGCCTTGCGGCGACAACTGGTAGATCGTCGCGAGCCGCGACAGCTTGTTCTGCGGCACGAAGAACGCGGTGTCGTTCATGCCGAGCGGCTCGAAGATGCGCTCGCGCAGGAAATCGGCGAACGGCTGACCCGACAGCTTCTCGACCAGGTAGCCCTGGATGTCGACGCTGACGCTGTACACCCAGCCCTGGCCCGGCTCGTACGCGAGCGGCAGCGTCGCGACTTTGTCGATGAAGTCCTTGAGCGACGTTGCACCGAGCACGTTCGCCTGCTGGTACATCTTGTCGACCGGCGAGCTGCCGAACAGGCCGTACGTGAAGCCCGCGGTGTGCGACATCAACTCGCCCATGGTCGGCGGGTGACCGGGCAGATCGGCGACCGGCTTGCCGTCCGCGTCGAGGCTCTTGAAGACCTTCAGGTCCTTGAACTCGGGGATGTAGCGGCTGATCGGATCCGTCGGCTTCCACTTGCCTTCTTCGTACAGAATCATCATCGCGACGCCGGTGATCGGCTTCGTCATCGAGTAGACGCGGACGATCGTGTCCTTCTGCAGCGGCGCGTTGCTGGCGATGTCCTGCTGGCCATACACCATCGACTGCACGATCTGGCCGTGACGCGCCACCATCGTGGCGACACCGGCGAGCTGCTTGTTGTCGACGATCGCTTTCATGCCCGCGTCGAGGCGCTTGAGCCGCTCGCTGGAGAAGCCGACGGCTTCGGGCTTGGTTTCCGGAACGTTGACGTTGCGCGCCTGCGCGGCGCCGATGCCGAGGTACAGGACGAGGACGGCCAGGAGCAGGGTTCGTGTAGTCCGCACAGTGAAATCCCCCATGAAAATCGCGAGTCAGAATAATCTCTCGGACGCAGTGCCGGCACTTCATGACAGATCTTTGCGTTGTCCGAAGCTAAGCTCCCTGCGTTCGGCGAACCGGGGGAACACCGATGATCGACTCCAGACTGCGGCTGGTCGCATGCGCCGTTCTCGGCGCAACTCTGTGCACGACGGCTTTCGCCGATAACCCTGCACCTGCTGCCACCAAGTGGCGTGCGCCGCGCACGGCCGACGGTCACCCGGACCTGCAGGGCAACTGGACCAACGCGACGATCACGCCGTTCGAGCGGCCGGAGAAATACGGCGAACAGCTCGTGCTCACCGAACAGGAAGCGGACGAGCTGGAGCACGCCGAAGCGAAGTTCAACGCGACCGCGGATGCGCCGACCGATCCGAAGACCAAGGTCGAGGACCTGCCCGCGAGCTGCGGCCGCGGGTTCGTCGGTGCGAATTGCGGCTACAACAATTTCTGGGTCGACCCGGGCACGAAGCTGATCAACATCAACGGCCAGCGCCGTACCTCGATGCTGGTGGATCCGGCGAACGGCCGCATGCCGCCGATGACTGACGCAGGCAAACAGCGCTTTGCGCAGCGTGCCGCGGCCCGCCGCGGCGGCGATGGCGGCGGCCCGGCCGATGGTCCGGAGATGCGATCGCTCGGCGAGCGCTGCATCCTGTCGTTCGGCTCGAGCGCGGGCCCGCCGATGATCCCGCTGCTCTACAACAACAATTATCAGATCGTCCAGGGCCAGGACTCGATCGTGATCCTGGTCGAGATGGTTCACGACGCGCGCGTCGTGCGGCTGAACAGCAAGCATCGGCCGTCGAACATCCGCACCTGGATGGGCGACTCGATCGGCTGGTGGGAGGGCGAGACGCTGGTCGTGGAGACCACGAATTTCCGTGCCGACCAGAGCTTCCGCGCCAGCGGTCAGAACCTGAAAGTGACCGAGCGCCTGACCCGCATCGATCCGAACCAGATCCTCTATCGCTTCACGGTCGAAGATCCGGACACGTTCACGCGGCCGTTCAGCGGCGAAGTCGCGATGAACGCGACCGCCGAGCACATCTACGAATACGCCTGCCACGAAGGCAACTACGCGCTGCCCGGAATCCTCGCCGGCGCCCGCGCGCAGGAACAGGAAGCCGCGGCCAAGGCTGCACCAAAGAAGTAGGTCGGCTCTTGTGGGTCAGGCTTTAGCCTGACTCTTGCTAAACTGCGGCGCATGAAAACGCCGCCTGCCGAGTTCTACATCGACCCTCTCCGCCTGCGCACCGAGCGCGAGCGGGTCTTCGCGCGCTCGTGGCAGATCGTCGGCCACGTCGGCCAGCTCGCGAACCCCGGCGACTACTTCACGACCCGTCTCGGCAACGAGCCGCTGCTGTTCACCAACGACGGCGGCACGATCCGCGGCTTCTTCAACGTTTGCCGGCATCGCGCCGGTCCGATTGCCTACGGCTGCGGTAAAGCGCAGCGACTCGTGTGCCGCTATCACGGCTGGACCTACGACCTCGGCGGTCAGCTTCTGCGCACGATGGAGATGGAGGGCGCTGAGGAGTTCGATCCGGCACAGATCCGGCTGCAGAGCGTGAAGGTGCATCGCTTCGGTCCGCTGCTGTTCGCGGCGCTCGATCCTGAGACGCCCGCGTTCGACGAGATGTTTCCCGGCGTGAGCGAGCGGTGCGGGCCGCTCGGCCTGGAGCGCATGGGCTTCGTCGCGACGCGCGACTTTACGGTGAAGGCCAACTGGAAGGTGTACGTCGACAACTTCCTCGAGGGCTATCACATCCCGCTCGTGCATCCTGCGCTCAATCGCGAGATCGACTATCGGCAGTACGTCACCGAGCTCGGCCCGCGTCACACGCTGCAGCACGCGCCGGTGCGCGAGGGCAGCGAGCACTACAAGGGCAAGGTCGGCGACGGCCAGGCCTACTACTACTGGCTGTTCCCGAACATCATGCTGAACATCTACGAAGGCCAGCTCCAGTCGAACGTCGTGATTCCGCTCGATGCAGACAATACGATCGTGCGCTTCGAGTGGTTCGCGTTCGAGCCGCTTCCCGACCCGGAGACCGACGATCGCTGGATCGAGCTCGCGCGCTTCAGCGAGGAAGTGCAGGCGGAAGACGCGCAGATCTGCGAAGCCGTGCAGTTCAACCTGCACTCGCGTGCGTATCGCAGCGGTCCGTACTCGCCGAAGCGCGAGAGCGGCGTGCGCCTGTTTCACGAACTGATGTTGAAGTCATAAGGGGGAGATGGACATGCGTAAGGGGTTGGCGGCTGCAGCGCTCGCGCTGCTCGGCGTGGTTGCAGTGGCGGCGTCGGACTTTGCGACGTTCGTGGGATCGTACGGCGGCACGTGGGAAGGCGGCGGCACCGGCCGCTTCGATCTGACGATCGAGAAGGGCGCCGATGGTCAGCCTGCGGGCGGCGTCTCCGTCGGCACCGAGCAGGGCGACTACGTCGCGAAGTTCAAGGAGCTGAGCTTCGACGGCCAGAACATGAAGGCGCGCTACGAGTTTCCGCTCGACACGCAAGCCGACGTCGCGATCACCGGCAAGTTCGACGGCGGCGCGGCGGAAGGCACGTGGAGCCTGGTGCCGAAGGGCGGCGACCAGGTGTTCGCCGGCGGCGGTTGGAAAGTTACGAAGAAGTAGACAACTCCCGCAATCCTTCGCTGCGCGAGATGACGGGTTCGTAGCCCAGCTCGCGCTTCGCCTTATCGCTCGTGATCGTGCAATCGCGCGACATCATCGCGGCCGCAAATCGCGTCAGCGGCGGATCCGACGTCTTGCCCAGCACGCGCCACGTCGTCTCCGTTGCCGTTCCGAGCGTGCGCGCCAGCCAGCCGGGCATCGTCTTCGCCGGCGGCTTCAGCTGACGCGTCCCGAGCAGCGCCGTCAGGAATTCGCGCATCGGCGTCACGCCCTCGTCGATCACGAAGTACGCATTGCCGCCGCTGCCCCGTTCGAGCGCCAGCTCGACGCCATGGACCAGGTTCGCGATGTGCGTGGTCGAGGTCAGCGCTCGTCCGCCTTCGATCCACACGAACCGTCCACTGCGCACCATCGCTTCCAGCACCGGCAGGATCGTCTGATCGCCAGGCCCCCACACGAAACGCGGGCGGATCGACAACGTCGCAAAACCGGGCGCGTTCGCTGCGAGCACGAGCTGCTCGGCAGCCGCTTTGGTTTCCGAGTACAGGAACGGTGTGTGCTCCGGATACGGATAGCGCTCGTCGATGTCCCGCATGTGCTGGCCATGAAACAGCGCCGCTTCGGTGCCGATGTGAATGAAGCGACGCACGCCGGCCTGGCGCGCGACCTGCAGGAGCTGCCGCGTTCCCGCGACGTTCGCGTTCCAGAACTGCTCGCGCGTGCCCCATTGCTTCACGAACGCAGCGCAGTGAATGACCGCTTCGCAGCCCGCAACGGCTTCCGCTGCGACCGAACCGAGCTCGCCGCGGATCGATGTTGCTCCGAGCGCGCGGATCGCGGCGTCGCTGCCTTCGGATCGCGAGAGGGCGCGCAGCGTGAAGCGGCCGGCGAGCCCGCGAACTATTGCGCCGCCGACGAATCCTGACGCGCCAGTGATGAAGAGTGCTCGCCGCGTATCCATAGCAGGATGATAGCGCTGGCGAGGGCGAGGAGGGCGGCGGCGAAGAACGGAGCGCCGGGAAAATACACGGCTCCGGCGGTATCCGAGAACCTGCCGAAGAGTTGCGTCATGAGCGGCGGCCCGAGGATGGCGGCAAGACTCGACAGACTGGCAAGTCCGCCTTGCAGCTCGCCCTGTGCGTTCGGCGGGATCTGTTGCGACATGAGTGCGTTCAAGGACGGCCAGCTCAGCGCCGCCAGGCCCCAGCCGACGATGCCGACGTACAGCACCCACCCGGCGGGCGCGAAGGCGTAGCAGCAGAAAACGGCGGCACCGCTCAGCAAGCCGACCAGCGCGGCCCGCTGCTCGCCGCCTAGCTTGGGCACGAGCACTTTGGTCAATCCGCCCTGGCTGATCGCCATGATGATTCCCGACGCTGCCAGCGACAGGCCTACGGCCGCCTCCGACCAGCCGAAGCGCAGCATCGTGTAGAACGCCCAGGTGCTCGGCAGCACTTGATGACCGAGCAGCCAGAGGAACGCGACGCCCGCGAGCCCGACGACCATCGGCTGCTTGCGCAGTTGCATGAGCGTGCCGAACGGGTTCGCGCGCGACCACTCGAACGGACGCCGTCGTTCGCGCGGCAGCGATTCGGGCAGCGCGAACAGGCCGAACGTGGCATTCACCAGCGACATGCCCGCTGCCACGAAGAACGGCGTGCGCGGTCCGAGCGAGCCCAGCAGCCCACCGATCGTCGGCCCCAGCACGAAGCCGAGCCCGAAGGCCGCGCCGATGAAGCCGAAGCTCTGCGCACGCTTCTCCGGCGGCGTGATGTCGGCGATGTAAGCGTACGCGGGCGAGTAAGACGCCCCGGTGATTCCGGCGACGAAGCGCCCGGCGAACAGCCAGGCGAGCCCCGGGGCGAATCCCATGACGACGTAGTCGATGCCGAGCGCGAACAGCGCCGCCAGCAGGACCGGGCGCCGGCCGAAACGATCGCTGAGATTGCCGATCACCGGCGCGCAGAAGAACTGAGTGACCGCGTACACGAAGTAGAGCCAGCCGCCGTAACGCGCGGCCTGGCTCAGTCCCGTATCGCTGACCTGCATGATCAGCTTCGGCAGCACGGGGATGATGATTCCGAACCCGATCGAGTCGATCAGGATCGTGATGAAGATGAAGACGACGGCGCGGCGATTCGGCATGGGCTCAGTGTCGCCCAGGCCGCTCGCCGCGCGATTGTAAATTTCCGCAACCGGCGGGTTTTCCTCGCCCTAGTCCGGACGGCTGTTCGGGCGATCGCGCGAGCTGGCGTTGTTGTTGCTGCCGCTATGCCGGCTGCTGCCTTGATTGTTGTTCTGATTGTTGTTCTGGCGCGAGCTGGTATCGGGCGGCGGGCTGCTGCGAACTTCGCGCGGCGGCGGACTGCTGTGCATCTCACGCGGCTGCGAGTAGCTGCGCTCGACTCGCCGCTGTGACTGCTCGACCCGCGGCTGCGACCGCATCACCGGCGCTGACTCGCGAGGGGCCGAATCACGGCGCTCGACCGGAGCCTGACGCGCGGGCTGACTCCAGTTGCGAGGCTGCTCCCGGATGTCGCGGCGGCTGTCGTCGCGCTGGAACGTATCGCGCTGATCGACGCGCTCGCGCGCTCGACGCATCACGTCGTTGCTGCCGCTTTGATTCGAGCGGCTCTGCGACGGACTCTCCTGCAGCGCCTGCACCGGCGGACGCTCCATGTGATCGCGCACTCGCCGCTCGGATTCGCCGCGCATGCTCTGGACGCGTTCGGGCTCGCGGCCCTGGATCGACTGGGAATCGATCGACTGCGAATTGCGGCCCGGCTCGCGCAGGGCAACGCGCTTCTCCGGTGCGATATTCCGCGCGGTGCTCTGCTCACGCCTGATCTGTTCCGCGGCCACGCGCGAGGCACGGAAATCGCCGCCGTTGAAACCCTTCGGATTGTCTTGAGCGAACGACGCACGCGGCGGCGCCTCGCGACGCGACTGACCCGCGAGAATGCTCTCGCGCTCCGGCGCGATCGAGGACGGTCGCACGTTGTCGCGCCAGTGGCGCAGCTGACCTTCGTCCACGTGCACGCGCTGGTTGCCGACCGGACGACCGCCGACGAACACGTCGCGCTCCGCGGCCGTTACGGCGCGGCCGATCGTGCCGTAGGTGTACTGCGGTCGCTGACCGCGCCGCCCGTACACATTGGTCACGTTGACATTGTTGACGATGATGGTGTTCGACACGTTTACGTGACGCACGTAGCGCGGCGTGTGGCGATACCACGGCACGTACACCTCGTGCGGCGCGAGCGGGAACCAGCCGACGCTGCCGAAGCCCACGGACACGCTCACCGTCGGCCCGCCGACCCAGCCGACGAGGGCCGGTGCGTAATACGGGCGCACGTAGCGTGGGCCCGGCACCCAGCACCAGTGACTGCTCACGAAAGCCCAGCGACCGTAGTGGAACGGCGCGAAGCCCCAGGGGGCGGCGTCGATCCAGGTCCAGCCCCACGGCGCGACCCAGCCCCAGCGACCGTAGCGATACGGCGCCCAGTCGCTCACGACGTACGTGGGACGCCACACGTAACCGTACGAGGGCTCGTTGATCCACTCGCCCTGGCCATCGAGATCTTCGTAACCGACGACTTCGCGCGATACGTAGCGCGCCGCCTCGGAGTTGTCGCCGCGCCGATCGCGATCGTTCGCCCAGGATTCGAACGGGGTGCGCGGCGTGATCCTGCCGATGTCGGCGGTCAAACCGTCGAGGCCGGTGAACGTGCCTTCCTCGTCGGCGCGCACGCGGAACGATTTCGAGGCACCCGTGACTTCGGCTTCGCCGTTGCGCGTGCGGACGATCGTGCGGTCGGTCGCGGGATCGACCTGCACGGTGTAGTCGCCGGGGTGGTTGAAGTACACGGTCGCGTTCGGCGTTTCGAGCTGGATCTTTTCGCGGTCGCCGAGCGTGCGCACGCGGATCGTCGCGACACCCTCGGTGAGGCTCATCTGCATGATGTCGTCGTCGAGCTCGATGAACTCGAAGCTGGTGCTGCGATCGAGGTGCACGCTGGCGGTGCCGATCTGCAATTCGGCGCGGCCGTCGCCGCCGACCGAGAGCCGGTCGCCGCTGGTGATCGGGCGGTTCAGCACGCCGTCGGCCCACTCTTCGGTGCCGGCCGGCGCCACGGAAACGTCGCCGTCCATGAGGCTCAGGCGCGCGACGCGGCCGGGCGGGTCGACCACCGGCTCCTGCGCGCGCACATAGTGAGCTGCCGCCAGGCCAATGAGGCCGGCCAGCCACACGACTGCCTTCAGGGTCGATTTGGAAACCATGGCGTTCATCAAACTCCTGCACCCCGTACTCAAACGGTTGGCGCCATGATGCGTTCCAGGGGGTGAACTCCACGTGAACAGCCTTGACGCGGGTCACAACCCGCGCAGATTCCGTGACTTGCCTACCCCCGGTTCGGCCGCCGGAAACGGCAGTGTGAGATCGGTCGCCCCCCCTGTTTCCGCCCCTGCCTATACTGCCGGACATCGCAGATAGAAGACCGGGTGCATGGAGTTATCGACAAGTTCCGCGGATCTGGCGCTGCTGCGGCGGTTCTCGCCGTTCGACAGCATGAAGCCGGAAAACCTCGCCGCGCTGGCCCGGCGGACCAGCCGCTTGCAGGCGCCGAAAGGCCGCCTGCTGTTCACCGAGGGCGATGAAGAAAAGCAGACCTACTACCTGCTCAGCGGCACCGTCGACCTGATGGCCGAAGGCGAGGTGATCGGCCAGGTTCGCAGCGGCACGCCGAAGGCAAAGAATCCGCTGGCGCACGCGCTGCCGCGGCCGTACTCCGCCGTCGTCACTTCCGACCGCATCGAATACCTGCACATCGACAGCGAGTTCCTCGACGTCGTCGTCACCTGGGACCAGACCGGCAGCTACAAGGTCATCGAGCTGCGCGAGTCGGAAGAGGGCGGCAGCCCCGCCGACGACTGGATGACCGCACTGCTGCAGACCAAGGCGTTCCACAAGGTGCCGCCGTCGAACATCCAGGCAGTCTTCATGCGCATGCAGCGCGTCGACTATCGCGCGGGCGAAGTCGTCATCAAGCAAGGCGATGCCGGCGACTACTTCTACGTCGTGGTGAAGGGTTCGTGCTCGGTCGCGCGCGAGACGCCGCTAAACAAGGATGGCGTGAAGCTCGCCGAGCTGAAGATGGGCGAGACGTTCGGCGAGGAGGCGCTGATTTCTGAAGCGAAGCGCAACGCGACGATCACGATGCTGTCCGACGGCGTGCTGATGCGGCTGTCGAAGCAGGATTTCCGCACGCTGCTGCACGAGCCGCTGCTGCAGTGGGTCGAGTGGGCCGAAGCGAAGCGCATCGTCGCGGGCGGCGGGCAATGGCTCGACGTGCGGCTGCCCTCGGAATACGACCACTATCGCGCGGAAGGCGCACTGAACATTCCCGCGCAATCGCTGCGCCTGAAGATGAAGTCGCTGGACCGCAACGTTCACTACGTCGTGTGTTGCGACACCGGCCGCCGCAGCTCGGCGTGCGGGTATCTGCTGTCGGAACGCGGGTTCCAGGCCAGCGTTTTGCGCAACGGCCTGCCAGCGGCGGAGCTGAGCAAGTAGGATAGGGCCCCTACAACAAAGGGGGCCTTCCATGCGTCGTTTCCTGCTGTGTGCCGCGCTCGCGGCCATGCCGCTATTTGCTGCCGCGGACTCGCCGCCGCCCGCCACTGACTCCAAGGCCTTTGGCCCGCCCGACCGCCTGCTGTTCTGGACACCCGAGCAGCAGCGCGCCGGCTACCCGAACATGGATCGGATCTTCCTGACGCGCGAGATCAATCGCGGCGATCCGAAGACGCATCCGGCCTATCCGCTGCCGGTCGCGCTCGAGGACCTCTCGAAGGTCTCGTTCGAAGTCGCGGGCCAGCGCTACACGCTCGCGGACTACCTCGAGCACAACCACGTCGCGGGCCTGCTCGTGATTCACAACGGCAAGATCGCGTACGAGCACTACGCACTCGGCCACACCGCGACCAGCAAGTGGACCTCGTTCTCGGTCGCGAAGTCGCTGACCTCGATGCTGGTCGGCGCTGCGATCAAGGACGGCTACATCAAGGACGTGAACGATCCGGTCACCGCCTACCTGCCGGTGCTCAAGGGCACCTCCTACGAAGGCGTGACGATTCGCCAGGTGTTGCAGATGTCGTCGGGCGTCGGCTGGAACGAGGACTACACCGATCCGAAGTCGGACGTGGCCCGGATCGGCGCTGTCGCGGCGCAGGGCGGCTCGCTCGGTCTCGTGAAGTACATGGGCGCGTTGCCGCGGGTCGCGCCGGCGGGCTCGAAGTTCAACTACAACACCGGCGAGACGCATCTCGTCGGCGCGATCGTGCGTGCCGCAGTCGGCAACAACCTGTCGAGCTACGCGAGCCAGAAAATCTGGTCGAAGTTTGCGATGGAGTCGAACGCCTTCTGGATGCTCGCCGACGAATACGGTGCGGAGCACGCCGGCTGCTGCTTGAGCGCGACGCTGCGCGACTACGGCCGCATCGGCCTGCTCGCACTCCGCAAGGGGGTGCTCGCGGACGGCACTTCGATCCTGCCGGAGAACTGGATCAAGGACTCGACCACGCCGTCGCCATCCATGCCGGGCTATGGCTATCAGTGGTGGCTCGTCGGGGCCGGTGACTTCGGCGCGCGCGGTATCTTCGGTCAGTCGATCGAGATCTATGAGCCGCAGAACATCGTCATCGTGACGCACGGGCTGTGGCCGAGCGCGCAGAGCAAGGAGCTCTCTGCGATCCGCACTGCCTTTCACGAAGCCGTGCGCAATGCGCTGAGTCATTGACCATGCGCACCCGCTCTCGCGCGTTTGCGTGCCTGTCGCTGCTGCTCCTGGCGTTGCAGGCCGGAGCGCAAAGCGCCGAAAGCTCGCTGCAGCAGGTCATCGCGGACTTCGAGACCTACAGTCGACAGGTCGATCCGTTCTCTGCCGGCGCGGAGGGCGATCGCGAAGCGCTGCGCCGCCTGCCCGACGTCCGTCCGGAAGCGGAGCAGGCCAGTCGCAAGCAGCTGGTCGCGTTCGGCGAGCGGCTCGCGAAGATCGATGCGCGGCAGTTGTCGGAGGAGTCGGCGCTCAATCACGCGTTGCTCACCCGCATCGTCAAGGAGTCGATCGAGGAGATCGGACTCGACTTCGATCGCATTCCGTTCCAGAACGACGAAGGCTTCCACACGACCGCCGACTACCTGGGACGCAGCACAACCATCACCTCGCGCGATGATGCCGACGCGTGGCTGGCGCGACTCGCAGCTCTGCCGGCCTACTACGAGCAGAACGTTGCGAACCTGCAGCGTGGCATCAAGACCCGCTACACGCAGCCGCGCATCGTCGTGGATCGCGTTCTCGACGTCGCACGCAAGCAAGTCGAAGTGAAGCCCGAAGACAACTCGATGCTGCTGCCGTTCGCGCGCATGCCGGCGAGCATTCCGGCGCAGGCGCAGGACGAGTATCGAGCCAAAGCGCTCGCGCTGATCCGCGACAAGGTCTATCCGGCACAACGCGCATTCGCCGATTTCCTCGCACGGGACTATGTGCCGGCAGCGCGGCCGGCGCTGGCCTGGCGTACGACGCCCGGCGGCGAAGCGAGCT
>DATENH010000288.1:0-12902 GCA_035275145.1 Steroidobacteraceae bacterium
TGGGCGACGAGCCTGAAGGACCGGTCGCCGCTCGGGAACTCCCGCTCGCTCAGCACACCCCGGCTGATCGATGGACGACGGCGGCAAGCAGGTCTCCTGGCTCGTGGCTTGGAGTCCGCCGCGTCACCTTCCCGGACCGGCAATTGCTACCCGATCCAGTGGTCTCGACGCGCGGCGCACCACTTACAGTTGCGGGGGCAGCCCGGGCTTTGCACCCGAGTTCCCATTTGAATCCCCCATTTTGAAGTGGGGGAACTTGTCGCGCGCGGCGAGAATGAGCCGCCGCCGATTGTGAGTCAAGAGGAGCCTGACAGGCTGGACAACAACCCTGCATAACAGCCGATCTCCGCAATCTGCTGCGTGGCGCCCAACGTGTCACCCGTGTACCCGCCGATCTTCTTCACGCACCACCTCGACAGGACTCCCGCCAGCACGAGCGCCACGCCAATCGCGCCGATCACGCGCGGCCCACACAATGCCAGCGCCGGCAATCCGAACACCGCCGCTACCAGCACATCGCCAAGCCTCACTCGCTCCACCACCGGCGCCGATCGCGAACGGTCCGCACTCCCAACGTAGCGTCCCGCGAAAATCACCAGCACCGCGCAGAATCGCGAGAACGCATGCGCAGCCACGAGCGCCGCCATCGCAGTCCAGAGCGGCATCGCGCTCAGCGCCGCAATCTTCAGCAGCAGCATCAGCATCAGGCCAATCGCGCCGAACACACCGATGCGCGGATCCTTCATGATCTCGAGCGCGCGCTCGCGCGTCGCACCGCCGCCGAGTCCGTCGCAGGTGTCTGCAAGCCCGTCCTCGTGAATCGCGCCCGTCATGAGGATCGTCACGATAGTGCTGAGAATCGCGGGCAGCGGCGGCGGCAACACGAGCGCTGCGAGCCACATCACCGCTGCACCGCTGGCGCCGACTACGAGACCGATCGCGGGGAAATATCGAACCGCGCCCGTGAGCCGCTCCGGCGCATGACCGACCCATGCAGGCACGCGAATGCGCGTGAAGTACTGCACGGCCGTGAGCAGGAGACGGATCTCGGTCATTTGGGGCGATCGGCAACGCCCGCGGACTCGAAGCTCGCCATCTCGGTCATCAGTCGCGCCGCCGATTCGATCAGCGGCCACGCCAGCGCGGCACCCGAGCCTTCGCCGAGCCGCAGGCGTAGATCGAGCAGCGGTTGTGCCTGCAGATGTTCGAGCAGCTTGCGGTGCCCGTTCTCTGCCGAGCAGTGACTGAAGACACAATGTGCGCGGACTCGCGCGTCCATTTCGGTTGCGAGCAGTGCCGCGACGCTGACTGCGAAGCCGTCGACGACCACGATGCAGCGATGTCGCGCGACTTCGAGCAGCACGCCGGTGAGCATCGCGAGCTCGAAGCCGCCAAACTCGACCAGCGTTTCGAAGGGCGACAGCACTTGTGGGCAACGCGCGGAGGATTCGGCGAGCAGTTGGCGTTTGCGTTCGAGAGCCGGGTCGTCGAGTCCGGTGCCGCGACCGACGCAATCGGCAAACGACCAACCCGTGCGACGATGCAGCAGCATCGCGGCGCAAGCAGTGTTGCCGATTCCCATCTCACCCAACAGCAGAGCGTTGGAGCCGCGAGCTATCGCGTCGGTCGCGAACGTGCGGCCGGTTTCGATCGCGCGCGTGCACTGCTCCGCGCTCATCGCCGGTTCGAATCGAAAGTTGCGCGTGCCCGGCGCAATCCAGCTCGGTGGCCGCGCGCTGCGAGTATTGGCGGGAATGACGCCGGCATCGATGACTGTCAGATCGAGCCCGTGCTGGTTCGAGAGCACGTTGATCGCCGCACCTTCGTTGCGATAGTTCTCCAGCATCTGCGCCGTGACAGCTTGCGGAAATGCACTGACGCCATCCGCCGCGATTCCATGATCGCCGGCGAACACGAACATTGCCGGCGAGCGCAGCACCGGCGTTTCGGTTTGCAGCACCGAGCCGAGCTGGATCGCGAGCGCTTCGAGCAGGCCGAGCGAGCCTTGTGGCTTGGTGCGAGTGTCGAGCCGGCGCTGCAGCGCTTGCGTGGTTATGATGTCCGTCATGAAGCTTGACCTTGAGTCCGTATCGCGAGCCGTGGGGCGCACATAATGCCTGAACGACATATGATTCTGGGCGGTGCGCGCTCGGGCAAGACAAATCATGCGATTACGCTTGCCACGAGACGGGCAGCGGAGCGCGGCGAGCCCGTCGTCTACGTCGCGACGGCGCAAGCGCTCGATGACGAAATGCGCCATCGGATCGAGCGGCACCGAGCGCAGCGGCCAACGTCGTGGCAGACGGTGGAGGCGCCCGATCAGCTCGCAGCGGCGCTGCGCGCGCAACCGCGGGCAGTCCTGCTCATCGACTGTCTCACCCTCTGGCTCTCGAATGCGTTGTTGCTCGACTTCGATGAAGCGGCGCCGACTGCGCCCGTGCCGCGCTGGCAACACGAGCGTACGGCATTTCTCCAGTGGCTCGCGGAGTATCGCGGCGTCGCGCTGCTGGTCTCGAACGAGGTGGGCTCGGGTATCGTGCCGGCGTCCGCGCTCGCGCGTCGGTTCCAGGATGAGCAGGGGCGGTTGAATCAGGACGTGGCCGCGATGTGCGACTCGGTGACGCTGGTCGTCGCCGGCATTGCGGTGCCGATCAAGGCTGACTAGAGTCTGGCTCCGTGGCCCACTCAGAATTCCTTGCGACCGCCCTCGACGCCGCGCGCGCCGGCGCCGACGTCATTCGGCGTTACTACCAGCGCAATCTGCAGGTCACGCTGAAGGCGGACAAGTCGCCCGTCACGCAGGCGGATGTCGAGACCGAGCACGTGATTCGCCGCGTCATCGGCCACCACTTCCCGCTGCACGGCTTCTACGGCGAAGAAACCGGCCACAGCTCGCTCGATGCAGAGTACCTGTGGCTGGTCGATCCGATCGACGGCACCAAGGCGTTCGTGCGCGAGTATCCGTTCTTCTCGACGCAGATCGCGCTCATGCATCGCGGCCGCCTGATCGTCGGCGTTTCGTCCGCGCCGATGTACGGCGAGCTGGCTTACGCGGAAATCGGTCGCGGCGCATGGCTCGACGAGCAGCCGATCAAGGTGAGCGATATCGCATCGATCGAGTCGGGCGCGATCTCGACCGGCAATCTGAAAACGCTCGCGAGCGGCCCGCGCTGGGCGCGCTTCGGTCAGCTCGTCACGCGTGCGCAACGTATCCGCGGCTACGGCGATTTCCTGCACTATCACTTGCTCGCTGCGGGCAAGATCGACGTCGTGATCGAGTCCGACGTGAACATCCTCGACATCGCAGCGCTCGCCGTGATCGTCGAAGCCGCCGGCGGGCGATTCACGGATCTGGAAGGACGAGCGCCGGATTTGAATACCACCTCGGTGCTTGCCACGAATGGCAAGCTGCACGATGAGGTCGTGCGGGCACTCGGTTAGGGCAGGACCGTGAAGCCGCGGCATTCCCTTGCTTGCGGTGCGCCCTTGAATGCGGAAATCCCCGCGCTCGTTTGCTCGTAATTCCAACCGATGCAGCCGAACAGATTCTGCACGACTTCGGCCGCCGACATGTCGGCTATGTTCACGCGCAACTCGATGTGTCGCAGCAGCTCCTGCTGTGTTGCCGGCACCACGATGTTCAGTCCGGATTGCCGTGCGAAGGCGGACATGAACTCCAGCGCGGAGATGGATGCGAACTGCCAGGAATATGTCTCGTCCGGTGCTGCCTGGGTCTGAGCACTTGCGACAGCGGACGCTGATACTATCGAGACGCTGCGACACCTATCAGCCGGCAGCCTTTGCGCAGCCTTCTCGATCACGATGCGATCGCCCTGTTCCTGGTAGGCAAAGCCGATGCAGCCGAGGATGTCGCCGACCACCTGCGACACCGGCGTCTCGACGAAATGCACCTTCACGACGATGCCTGCGAGCTGCTCGGCGCCCTCTACTTCCCACGCACCGCCGGCGTCTGCGGGTCGATCTGCGGAATGCGCCGCACTCTTCGAGCGGACCGACAACAGGTTGAGCACCCCGGCGGCGGGCAGCGGCTTGAGCTCGAGATTGATCTTGTGGTGACCGAGCAGACTGTCCTGCGCGCGCAGCGATAGCGGCAACGACAACAAACACAGGAACGTGACTGTCGCTGCTACCTTGGCGAGCATCGTTACCCCGCGACGAAGGTGCGGCCGCCGGCCCAGGCGATCTCGCGGACAGCGACGCCGTACAACCTCGTCATCGTCTCCGGCGTGAGCACTTCGCCCGTCGGTCCAGTCAGCCACTCGCCATCGCCGAACAGCAGCACCGCATGATCGGAGAAACGAGCGGCGAGTCCTGCATCGTGCAGACTCATCACTATCGTTCGACCCGCGCGCGCGTGGTCGCGCAGCAACTTCAAGACGTCGAGCTGATGATGCGGGTCGAGATGATTGATCGGCTCGTCGAGCAGGAGCACGTCCGGATTCTGCGCCAGCATCGTCGCGAGCGCAGCGCGCCGACGTTCGCCGCCCGATAGCGTATCGACATCGCGCTGCGCGAGATCGTCGAGTGCGACAGCTCGCAGCGCGGCGTGCGCGATGGCGCGATCCGCGTCGTTCTCCCAGCGCCAGAAGTCGATGTGCGGATGACGGCCGACGAGCACACTGTCGAGTACCGTCGACGGAAACGGATCCTCCGTCGTTTGCGTGAGCAGACCGAGCTTGCGCGCCAGCGCGCGCCGCGGCCAGTTCGCGAGCGGGGTGCCATCCAGTGTGACGGTCCCGCGTGCTGGAGCGCGCAGGCCAGCGAGCGTGTGCAACGTCAGCGTCTTGCCTGCGCCATTGCGACCGAGAACCGCAGTGACCGCGCCGCTCGCGATGGTCAGTTGCAGGTCGCGAACCAGCGCACGGCCTGCCACTTCGACCGTCAGCTCGCTGCACGCGAGATTGCTCGCGGCGACAGCATGCGGCGCGGCGTTCATTGCTTCTTCCAGCCGATCTCGCGCGCAGTCTTTTCGCCGATGAGCACATGTTGCAACGAATCGGGCGACTCCGCCTCCGTGCTCGAAACCGGAATGCGCCCGGCCATCAACTCCGCCCACGATTGCGGATACAGCGGCTGGCGGTCCGGCTCGGCGTAGCCGTCGGGAAGAATCGGCTGATTGGTTCGCAGATCGTACTTGTCAGTCGCGCCGAGCGTGTGCAGCAGCTCGTGCGCGAGGACTTCCTCGTTCGAGCCGCGCATGTCCGCGTCGGCGAAGACGTGCACGATGCCGAGCAGGCCTTTCTGCAGACCGAGCGAATGCGGCAGCTCGGGCGAGATCGCAGGATCGTGATACAGCACGAACAGTTTGATGTCCGGCTCCGGACCCGGTGGCGCATCGACGCGCCACGCCCAGTACCGCATCCGCAGACTCCACAATGCGATTGCAAGCTTACTGGCGCCGCGCTCCGGCATGGGCGGCGCTTCGGACAACGGCGGTGCGAGGGTCAGACGAATCGGACGCTCCATCTGCAGCCCGTAGTGCTTCGCTTCCTGCTCGAAGAACGTCTCGACACGTTGGAATGCATCTGCCGGCTGCTGAGCGATGAAGCGCGCCGTGATCTGACTGTCGTCGGCCTCGATCGGAAACACGGCGATGCGCAGCGGAATGTTCCAGTCCGTCGAGTACACGCGATCGAAATAGGTGTTGAGCGCGACGAACAGCAGGATGACCAGCAGGATCGCGATCCGCAGCCGCCGCCACATCAACCGGCAGCCTCGACGCTGAGCTCCGCGAGCTCGCCATCCTCGGCGCGGTACGAGACGGTCATGGGCTGGCAGCAGACGCTGCAATCCTCGATGTACGACTGCGACTCGACCGACAGATCGAGCAGCAGCGTGATTTCCTCGCCGCAGTAGGGGCAGGTGACTTCGGCAGTCGTCTCGAGCATCGGGTCAGATCGTAAAAGCGCTCTTGATCCAGTTGACTCTGCGTTCCGGCGCCGCGGAGATCGCGACGACGTCGAAGCGCGCCGGGTAGCGACGCAACTCACGATGCGCGAGCAGCAAATACTCGGCTGCATTCGCCAGGCGACGTTGCTTGCGCCAAGTCACCGACGCAGCCGCGCCGCCGAACTGTTCGCTGGAACGATAGCGCACTTCGACGAACACCAGCGTCGCGCCGTCCAGCATCACCAGATCGATCTCGCCACCCTTGCATCTGAAATTACGCCGCACCAGTTGCAGGCCCGCTCGCTCCAGGTGCGCCAGCGCAACCGCCTCGCCTGCGCGGCCCGCTTCCTTGCGGAGCCGATCGTCCATGTTCGTCCTCTTGTTTCAGTTCGCTACCGTTGCCGCAGCGGTGCTCAACGGGTTCGGCTTGCCGCCTGCAACCTGCGCCCAGTCGAGCTCGCGATGTACGCGGCCCTTGCTGTCGACCGACAGCAAACCGGTCATGCCAGGCACGGTGTGGTCATTGCCGAACTTGCCGGCTTTCAACAGCGGCACGAGCCGATACGCGTCGAACCCGAATGCGTAGAGCCGTCCGCGCCCGCGCGCGCGCACCGGCCAATGCTTGCTCAGTGCCGTGCGCAACTGCGTGGACACCGCGTCGGGCGAGATCACCCAAGGCATGTCGGGGAAGATCACGCCTTCCAGGTCACTGTTCGCCTCGGCATCGGGCTCGAAGATGTCGGAGGTCGCATAGACCGGCAGATCCTCGGCGAGATGGAAGCGCAGCGCGGGCCGCAGCGAGCGCCCCTGCACCGGCTGCGCACCGACGAATACGAACTGCGCATCGCCGCGCCGCCGCGGCTCGAACTCCAGGCGCGTGCCGATCGTTGCGCTCAACGCGTTGGAACGCGCACGGCTCTCATCGATGAGCAGCAGCTGCGTGATCGGTTGCGAGTAGTCGCGTGCGGCCGGATCGTAGAAGCGCATCGCGGCGATCGTGCCGCCGAGCGTCTTCAGCTCCGTGTCGAACGCTTTGAACACGCGCTGGCCCCACTCGTTGTTCGGCAACAGCAGCAAGCCGCGCATGCGGCCGTCCGCCGCGACGCGTTGCGCTACCTGCCGCGCCTCGTCTTCCGGATCGAGCGCGAATTGGAACATCAACGACGGTGCATTCGATTCGTCCGCGGTCTGGTTGAGGGCGAGCGTGAGCACGGAGGTTTCGCCGGACGTTGCGATCGCCGTGACGTCGTCCTTCGTGAGCGGTCCGACGACGAACTGCGCGCCGTCGGCAATGGCGCGCCGATATGCAGTCGTCGCGCCCATCTCGGCGGAGTCATAGACGTTGACTACCGGCCGTTGCGATTGCTCTTGCTGCAGTAACGCCGCAAGAAAGCCGTCGCGCACTGCGACGCCCGCCCCCTGCTGACGGCCGGACAACGGCAGGATCAAACCGATCTGCGGCGGATAGGAAAGCCCGACGCCGAGATTCGGCAGCACGTCCTCGTTCAGCAGCGAGTTCGCAGGATGCGTCGGATAGCGGCTGCGCCAATCGGCGAGATCCTCGTTCGCGGTGAATGGATTGCGTGCAGCGGTCAAAGCCGCGCGACCGAGATCCAGCCAGCCGGTGACCGTTGCGTTCGCCCCGGGCGGCGGCGAGAAATCGGCGTTGCCCGCGGCGCTCTGCTGCAAGCCTTGCCAGATCAGGCGCTGATTCGCACGCACTTCATCCTGACCGTTGAGCGAGCGCTCGCGCTCGAGTGCAGTCGTGATCCCTGCAGCAGGACGATTCAGCGCGAACAATGCCCGCGCTCGCAGCGCCAGCAATTCGGATGCATCTTCGCGCGGCAGCGGTTGCGGGATGCGATCGAGCTCGGCCAATGCTCGTTCGGGATGTTGCTGCTGCAGATTGATTTCGGCAGCAACGGCCGCGCGCAACGCGAAGTCTGCGCCCGGCAACGTCGTGCTTACTTGCTTCAGCAGTGCGCTGGCCTGCTCGATTTGATTGGCGCGCAGATACTCGCGTGCTGCACGCAGCAACATTCGATCGCGCAGCTCGCCGGGCGCCTGTGCGGCGGCCTGTTCGTATGCCTGGGCCGCGCCGCGATGATCGCCGTCGCGCGACAGCTTCTCGGCCTGCGTCACGAGCTGTCGATCGGTCGGCCCTCCTGGTCCCGTCTGCGGCACGGGAACCGTGCACGCGCTCGCGAGCAGCACTGTGATCAGCGCCGCGCCAGCCAGTTTCGACCACTTTGCTCTACCGAGCATCCAGCCTGACTCCTATGCCCGCCGCAGTATCGCCCAAAGCCATGTCGTCATGGGGGCCGTCATTATAGGATTCTTCGCATGCCCGGCACTCTCTACGTCGTCGCCACGCCCATCGGCAATCTCGCCGATCTCACGCCGCGCGCCCGCGAGGTGCTGGCGAGTGTTGCGCTGATCGCGGCGGAGGATACGCGCCATACGCGCCAGTTGCTGCAGAGCTGCGGCATCGGCACCGCGCTGACGTCGCTGCACGAACACAACGAAGCGCAGAAGAGCGCGGAGCTCGTTGCAAGACTTGCACAAGGCGATTCGATCGCGCTGGTCAGCGACGCGGGCACGCCGCTGGTGAGCGATCCGGGCTTCGACCTGGTCGCGGCCGCGCGCCGCGCAGGTATCGCGGTCGTTGCGATTCCAGGTGCGTGCGCGGCCATTGCCGCGCTATCGGTTGCGGGCCTGCCCACCGATCGCTTCGTTTTCGAAGGCTTTTTGCCGGCGAAAACTGCGGCGCGCAGCGAGCGCCTCGAGCAGCTCGCGCGCGAGCCGCGCACGCTGATTTTCTACGAAGCGCCGCATCGTCTCGCGGAAGTGCTGCGCGACATGACGCAAATATTCGGAGCAGAACGCAGCGCTTCGATCAGCCGCGAGCTGACGAAGCGCTTCGAAACGACATACAGCGGAACGCTCGCGCAACTGCGCGACGCTGTCGAGCGCGACAGCGACATGTCACGCGGCGAGATCGTGATCGTCGTGAGCGGCGCGCCGTCGACGAGCACCGCGCGCGAGCTCGATAGCGACGCGCTGCTGCGCGCACTGCTGGAAGAGCTGTCGCCATCGCAAGCCGCAAAGGTCGCTGCGCATGTCACCGGCGGCAAGCGCAGCGAGCTGTACGAAGCCGCGCTCCGGCTCGGCAAATAACTTGCTTCGCCTGCCGATCGCCCCCACCATCACGCGCGGAGTCGGCCAGGCAATCGCTGCGCGCAAGCGTGGAGGAAAGTCCGGGCTCCCAGGGCAAGGCGCCAGGTAACGCCTGGGGGGCGCGAGCCCACGGAAAGTGCAACAGAAAGCAAACCGCCAACCCCCCTGCAAAGGGGGCGGTAAGGGTGAAAGGGTGCGGTAAGAGCGCACCGCGCCGGTGGCAACACTCGGTGGCACGGCAAACCCCGCCCGGAGCAAGACCAAATAGGGGAGCAGGCGGCACGTCCTCGGACGGCGCCGCGCGTGTGGCCCACACGTGCTCCCGGGTAGGTCGCTGGAGGTACGCGGCGACGCGTATCGCAGATGAATGATTGTCCTCGACAGAACCCGGCTTATCGGCCGACTCCTTTTTCTTAACGATCACACGCCGACGGCCTGATAATAGCGTCGGCATGTATACAAAAAGTGTCCGGTGTGCAGGGATTGTGCGGGTCGCCGCGCGGCTTGCCTCAATTCGTCCTGATTGATCCTCCCCGAGCCACCCTCCGGTGCTCCGCTGCGCAAATCCGCGCGCACGGTAGCGCTGGACGGCGCAGACGGCTTTTTCGGCCGGCGCCGCACTCGTATGTGCTTCCACGTCAAGAAGTTTTCCTAAGCATTTGATTTACGTCAGAGCGCTTGACGCGCATTTGTTACACGGACTGGATATCCATCCTAAGTGCCTGTCGCCAAACAGGAAACTTCCGAGATTTTTTTGACTTGCAGCTTTGCCGGTACCTATAGTGCAAATTGGTGGGAGAAAGTGGGATTTAATGGGGACAGGGGGCATAAGAACCCTCTGTGCCTGGCCATTCTGAGCAGGGGGTCGGTCCGACATGTTCCGCGGTGCAAACAAGGTGACGCTCGATGCGAAAGGCCGGCTGGCAATGCCGACCCGCTATCGCGAGCGCATCGTCGAGCGCTCCAACGGGCGCTTGATCGCCACCGTGGATCGCGCCGACCGCTGCCTGCTCATCTATCCGCTGCCGGAATGGGAAGAGATCGAGCTGAAGCTGCGGCGCCTGCCGACTTTGAATCCGCTCGCGCGGCGCTTGCAGCGGCTGATGATCGGCCACGCAACCGACCTCGACCTCGACGGCAGCGGCCGGATCCTGATCCCACCGAGTCTGCGCGAATACGCGGGGCTTGCGCGCGCCGCGATGCTGATCGGACAGGGCAATCGCTTCGAGCTCTGGGACGAGACGCAGTGGAACCAGAGCTGCCAGCAGTGGCTGAAAGCCGACGAAAGCGCCGAGCCGCTGCCGCCGGAGCTCGAATCGCTGTCGCTGTAGGCGCGCGATGGGGCGACACACGCCGGTGCTTCTGCGCGAAGTGCTGGAGGCGCTCGCGATTCGTGCCGACGGGCGCTACGTGGATGCGACGTTCGGCCGCGGCGGCCACACGGCCGCGCTGCTGGAGCGGCTGAACGCGCAGGGCAGGGTGGTCGCGCTGGATCGCGATCCGGACGCGCTGCGCGCGGGGCGCGAGCGCTTCGCGGGCGAGGCGCGGTTGACGTTGAGGGCCAGTCCGTTTTCGCGCCTTGCGGCGCTGCTCGAGGAGATGGGACTGGTCGGGAGAATTGACGGCGTGTTGCTCGACCTCGGTGTGTCTTCTCCGCAGCTGGACGATGCCGCGCGCGGCTTCAGCTTCGCGCAGGATGGACCCCTCGACATGCGCATGGACCCGCAGCAGGGTACCAGCGCTGCAGATTTCCTCGCGCGCGCGCCGGAGCACGAGCTCGCTCGCGTCATCCGCGAATACGGCGAAGAGAGATTCGCGAAGCGGATCGCGCGCGACATCGTCGCGGCGCGGCGCGAGGGACCGCTCGAGCGCACCGGTCAGCTCGCCGAGCTCGTCGCGCGCGCCGTGAAGACGCGCGAGCCCGGCAAGCATCCGGCGACGCGCACGTTCCAGGCGATCCGCATCCATGTGAACCAGGAGCTGACCGAGCTGCAAGCCGCACTCGACGGCAGTCTCGGAGTTCTCGCGCCCGGCGGCCGCCTCGCGGCGATCTCGTTCCACTCGCTCGAGGATGGCCTGGTGAAGCGCTTCATGCAGCAGCACTCGCAGGACGATCCGATGTACGCCGGCCTGCCGCAGATTCCGCCGCATGCGCGCGCCAAGCTGCGACGCGTCGGCCGTGCGATCCACCCGTCCGCCGAAGAAGTTGCCGCCAATCCGCGTGCGCGCAGTGCCGTGCTACGCGTCGCAGAGAGGGTTGCAGCATGAGCATCGCTCTGAAAGTTGGAGTTGCGGTGCTCGCGCTGGGACTCGGTGCAACGGCAATCGGCGTCGTCGCGACCAAGCACCAGGCACGCAGCCTCTTCATTCAATTGCAGGGCCTGAACAGCGATCGCGACGCGCTCGAAATCGAGTGGGGCCAGCTGAAGCTCGAGCAGAGCGCCTGGGCCACGCACGGCCGCGTCGAGCAGACCGCGCGCGTCGACCTGCGCATGGTGATTCCGCGGCCTGACGAAGTGCGCATCGTCAAGCCAACCACGGTGACGCAATGAGCACTCCGATGAGCCCCCTTATGAACAACGACCGCAAATGGCGATGATCCGTCAGGATCAGAATCGCAGTTTTTCGCAGGACCAGTTCCGCTCGCGGCTGCGCCTGGTGCTGGGCGCGCTCGTGCTGATCGCGGTCGCGCTGGTGGCGCGCGCCGTCGATCTGCAATTGCTCGACGAAGGATTTCTCGAAGGGCAGGGCGATGCGCGCTTCACGCGCGTCGCGAAGCTCTCGGCGATTCGCGGCGGCATCTACGATCGCAACGGCGAGCCGCTCGCAGCGAGCACGCCCGTCGACACCGTGTGGGCGTGCCCGCCCGAAGTGATGGCTGCCGCGGATCAGATCCCGCGTCTCGCCGAAGCGCTCAATCGCGACAAGAAGTGGCTGACGCAGGTCATCACCAGCAATCTCGATCGCGAGTTCGTCTATCTGGTGCGCCACATGCGGCCGTCGGATGCGGCGCAGGTCGCGGAACTGAAGATTCCCGGCGTCTACCTGCTGCGCGAGTACCAGCGCTTCTATCCGGCGGGCGAAGTCACCGGTCACCTGCTCGGCTTCACCAAGAAGTACGACGACATCGGTCAGGAAGGGCTCGAGCTCGCGTACGACCGCTGGCTCGGCGCGCAGGCCGGAGCGAAGCGCGTGATTCAGGATCGCTACGGCCGCACGGTCGAAGACGTCGAGAGCATTCGCGCGCCGCGGCCCGGCGAAGACCTGGTCACGAGCATCGACCTGCGCATCCAGTATCTCGCCTATCGCGAGCTGAAGGCGGCCGTGCAGGAGCAGCAGGCCAAGGGCGGCTCGGTCGTCGTGCTCGACATCGACACCGGCGAAGTGCTGGCGATGGTGAATCAGCCGGCCTACAACCCGAACGATCGCGACCAGGTCGCGGCGGTGCGTTATCGCAATCGCGCGGCCACGGACATCTATGAGCCCGGCTCCGCGATCAAGCCGTTCATCGCCGCAGCCGGCATCGCTTCGGGTCGCTTTCATCCGGACACGATCATCGACACTTCGCCGGGCTTCGTGCAGGTCGGCTGGAAGAGGGTCTCCGACGAACACAAGCTCGGCGCGGTCCCGTTGACGACCGTGATCGCAAAATCGAGCAACGTCGGCATGACGAAGATGGCGATGACGCTGTCGCCGCAGCTGATGTACGCGACGCTGCGCGAATTCGGTTTCGGCGAGGTGACCGGCAGCGGCTTCCCCGGCGAATCGGCCGGACTGCTGTATGACGCATCGCATTGGCGCAAGGTCGAACAGGC
>DATENH010000289.1:0-18726 GCA_035275145.1 Steroidobacteraceae bacterium
GTGACGTTCGATCCGGTGACGCACCGGCCGGCGGCGGCGCTGGCCTCGGCAATCGTCTGGTTCGATGCGTTCGTCACCAACGTCGATCGCACGGCACGCAATACCAACATGCTGATGTGGCATCGCCAGCTGCATCTGATCGATCACGGCGCGGCGCTGTACTTTCATCACTCCTGGGGCGAGGACTATCTGGAGCGCAGTCGCGATCCGTTCGCGCGCATCCGCGATCATGTGTTGCTGCCGTTTGCAGGCGCGCTGCAGGAAGCGCACGAGAGCATGCTGGAGCGCCTGACGCTGCAAGTCATTCGCTCGCTCGTTGCGTTGCTTCCCGACGAGCTGCTGGCCGGCGATCCGGATCCGCCGTTTGCTACACCGAGCGAGTATCGCAAAGCGTACGAGCGCTACTTGCTGCGCCGGCTCGAGCCGCCGCACGATTTCTTCCTGGAGGCCCAGCGTGCCCACGCCCTGCTCGTATGACTACGCGATCGTGCGCGTCGTGCCGCGCGTGGAACGCGAAGAGTTCATCAATGCGGGTGTGATCGTGTCCTGCCAGACGCAGGACTTTCTCGGCGCGCGCATCGAGCTCGACGAGCGCCGCCTGCTGGCGCTCGATGCCGGCGTCGACCTCGAAGCGGTGCGCGCCAACCTCGCGAGCATTCCAATCGTGTGTGCGGGCGGCGCTGCGGCGGGACCGATCGGCAAGCTGACGCCGCGCGAGCGCTTTCACTGGCTGGTCGCGCCGCGCAGCACGATCATCCAGACTTCGCCGGTTCACTCCGGTCGCTGCCAGGATCCGGCGGCGGCGCTCGATCACCTGGTGCAGACGATGGTGAAGGCGCGACCGTAGCCCATTCTTTCGAACGCTGCGCCCACTGCTTCAGGTAACCGCCGCGCTCGGTCTGGCTCGGCGGGACATCGCGATCGTAGGGACCGCCATTCGGATTGAAGGGGTAGTAGCCATTGTCGCTGCGCGTGCGGCCATACACGCGCTCATCGTCCGGCCCGCCGACACCGCTGTAATCGTAGGGGTTGTGCAGCAGCGCGCGGTCGTCCCGCGGGCGCTTCTCGCCCGCGTGGCGCAGCGTCTGATTGCGCTCCGACCATTCCTCGTGCGCACCGCGGCGGAAGTCTCTGACGGTCATGCCTTCCAAACGATTCGGGCGCGGCCAGGTTCCTGCAGTGTGACGCAAGTCACTCGAGGCGGCGGTTCAGTGTACGTCTTATGTCGCCACCGCAGCGCCGGGCCGATACTGAGGCCACGATTGTGCAGAACTCCACCACCATGACCAGCAAGCAGAAGATTTCCACGACGGCCGACAGCGGGCGCAAGTCCGGACGAGCGGTATTCGACAACCAGGGCCGCGCGAGCTGGGAATGGCAGACGGCCACGGGCGTGTTCCAGACCGACGTCACGAACGAGCAGCTGCAGGGTCTCGAGGCAGCGGGTCTGTCGGTGCTGGAAACGGAGCCGGCGACGACGTCCGGGCGGGTGTGGGCAAGTGCACCCGCCACCAAGGGGGCGCAGCGCGTGAACAGCGTGGCGCCGGCGAGGAATCCGACGGTGTTGAAGCGGATCCTGCGGCGGTTGTCGGGCTGAAGCCTGCTGCGCAGGGATGCGCGAATGCCGCGGGCGCAGGATGCGCTGGAGCGGCCGACCTACAGGTCAAAAACTAGCGGTGTCTGACGATTCTTTCGCGGCTCGGGTGATTCGCAATGATCACTCGCGCGTTGGTACGCGCCTTCACCTGATGTACTGAGTTCGGCGGCACGACGGCAGCGGTGCCTGGACCTGCCACCGCCATCTTGCCGTCGATCGTGATCTCCAGCGTCCCCTCGACGATGTGCCATACCTCTTCTTCGTCATGCGAATGCGCGTGGATGGACGCGCCGGCATCGACGTCGTAGTACGCAAAGCTCATGAACTGCGAGGCGAAGTAGCGGTCGTGCCAGCCCGGTAGCGGCTCGCCGGTGGGCTGGCTGCGGACGTCGATGATCGGCATGGTCTGTCCCCGGCGCGACTGCGCCGGCAACATGCTACGCCGCCTGGTCGATGCTGTTGAAGGCTTCGGCGACTTCCTGCGGGCGGGCCGGACGGATCAGCCGCGTGACTTCGCGTCCGTCCTTCAGAAACACCAGGGTTGGCCACAGCTTGATGCCGAACGAGCGGCCGAGCGGCTGGCCGCTGCCGTCCTCGACCTTGATGTGCCGCACGCCTGGATGCTTCGCAAACGCGGGTTTCAGCAGCGACTGGGCGCGGATGCACCAGCCGCACGAAACGCTGCCGAACTCCAGCAGCACCGGTCCCTGCAGTGCGTCCACTTCCGCCCGAGTGGGCTCGGTCGCGGCGTAGTCGTCGGTCATTGCCACGGATCGGTTCCTCAAAAAAGCTTGAACAAAGCCACGATCACGAGCACCGGCACCGCGACCACGAACGCCACGACGAGCGCGAGCAGCAGCGAGAACCCGAGCACGAAGAACCGGCTGCTGCGCCGGCTGCGGATCGGATCCAACTGGTAACGCGCGAGCAGCGCGAGATTGCGGCTGTTCGCCTTGAACGCCGCGTCGAAGATGTCGCCGGCGAACGGAATCGCGCCGAGCACCGTCTCCAGCGCGACGTTGCCGATCATGCGCAGCAGGATGCTGCGCGGCGCGCCGAGGCTGCGCGCTTCGTTGATGATGAAAGCGGAGAACAGGGCGCCGATCGCATCGCCGAGCCCGGGCACGAGCCCGATGATCGGATCGAGCCCGATGCGATAGCCGCCGGGCAGCGGGATCGAATTGTCGAGCAGCCAGGCGAGCGAGCGCAGGCGGCGCATGCGCTCCGCGGTGTGCGGCGCGTCGGCGGCGGAAATGAGCGTCGCAGTTTTCATGTACTCTATGAGCGCATGAGCGTCACGCAGGTTCCGGCAGTCGAGGCCTTCTATCACGCGCTGACCGGCGCCTACGCCTATCTCGTCTACGACCCGCACGCGCGCCAGGGCGTGATCGTCGATCCTGTACTGGACTTCGATCGCCGCTCCGGAGCAGTCACGACCGTCGCGGCGGAGCAGATGCTGGCTCGTATCCGCGAGTTGCAGCTGCAGGTGTCGTGGATCCTCGAAACGCACGCGCATGCCGATCATCTGTCCGCGGCAGCCTACATGAAGGATGCGCTTGGCTGCCAGGTCGCGACAGGCGCGGGTGTCTGCGAAGTGCAGATCACTACCGCCCACATGTTCGATCTCGAGCCGCAGTTCCCCACCGACGGTTCCCAATTCGATCAGCTTTGGAACGACGGCGATCGTTTTCGCGTCGGCGACATCGTGTGCTCGGTGCTCGCAACTCCGGGTCACACGCCGGATTCGGTGACTTATCTGATCGGCGATTGCGCGTTCGTCGGCGACTCGCTGTTCCTGCCGTATCTCGGCACGGCGCGTTGCGACTTCCCGGGCGCCAGTGCCGCCGATTTGTACGACTCGATTCGCAAGCTCTATCGCCTGCCCGATGCGACGCGCGTGATGGTCGGTCACGACTATCCGCAGTCGCTCGGCGATGCGGCGTACTGCGCGGACGTGCGCAGCGAGAAACAATCGAACGTGCACTTGAACGCAGCGACGACCCGCGAGGATTTCATCGCGTTCCGCCAGGAGCGCGACCGCACGCTGCCGTTACCGGAGCTGTTCTTCTTCGCGTTGCAGGTCAACGTGCGGGCAGGGCGCTTTCCGGCGGAAGCGGCCAACGGCACGCGCCAGCTGCACGTGCCGATTCACCTGCCGCAGAACTGGACCGGCTAGTCGCTGTTGCGCCGGCCGCCGTCGCGCGTGCGCCGTTCCCTGCCGTCGAACAACCGCGCCGCCATGCCGAAATCGATCAGTCGGCGCGACTCGGCGCGCCGGTCTCGATGTTTGATGTACTTGCACTGGCAGCTCTTGCCCATGCTGCAACCGGCGAGCGGCAGCGGCGGCGCGTCGCGAACCAGGAAACGATGCTCGCTGAACTTGCGCGCGAGCTCGCAGCAGACCACCCCGCGGTAGATCGAGATCGCCTGGAAGGGCCGCAGCGGGCCGGTCGCGGCGGGCGGTTCCTTGCGGCTGCCGAAACGGTTCAGCAGCCCTTCGAGCAGCGACTTCTTGGCGTGAGCTTGTTTCGGCATGTCCCGATCCCTTCCGGACTCGGGAGCATCATCGCGAAATGCCGGGCTGCCGCGGTGTGCTGTACGTCACGCTACTTCGTTGTCCGGATGTAGCGGTCCACTTCGCCCGCGACCATGTCGAGCGGCGCCGTGCCGGTTTTCAGCACGACGTTGTGGAAGGCCTGCGGAGTGAACTTCGGGCCCAGCGTAGTGCGTGCCTTGTCGCGCAGCTCGAGCAACTTGAGCTGCCCGATCATGTAGGCGCACGCCTGCCCGGGATTCACGACGTAGCGCTCGACCTCGCTCGCTTCGATGCCGAAGTCGATCGCCTGCTGGCGCGTCCAGTGCTTGGCATGCAGGCCGGTATCCACGACCAGCCGCCGCGCGCGGAACAGCTGCGCGTCGAGCATGCCGAGCAGACCTTCCGGATCGCCCTCGTACCAACCGTTTTCGGCCACCAGTTTTTCGGCGTACAGCGCCCAGCCTTCGGACAGCGCCGAGATGCCGCCGAGCACGCGGGCCTGGCGGAAGCGCGGCAAGCTGGTGTTCTCCTGCTCCAGCGCGATCTGGAAGTGATGACCCGGCACCGTCTCGTGGTACACCAGCGAGCGCAGCCCGAACTTCGTCATGCGCTGATCGCGCAGCGGGATCTGGAAGATCGCCGGCCGCGAGCCGTCCAGCGGCGCGCGATTGTAGTTGGCCGCGGCACTCGCTTCGCGGAAGCGCGGGAACGGCTGCGCGATGACCTTCGTCTTCGGCTGCAGGTCGAACAGCGACTGCGAGCGCTTCAGCGCGTCGTCGATGAAGGCGTTCGTGTCCTTCATGATCGCCGCGCGGCTCGCATCGGACGCCGGGTCCGGATAGCGCAGGTCGTTGCGCAGCTTCTCGATGCGGTCGCGCACCGGGCCTTCGGTACGGCCGAGCTGCTTCAGGATCGTATCCATCTGCCCTTCGATGCTCGCGACCTGCTTCAGGCCGATCTGGTGGATCTGCTCGGGCGTCAGCGTCGTGGTGGTGAAGCGGCTCAGGAAGAACGAGTAGGCAGCATCGCCGCCCTTGAAGCGCCACAGGCCCGCGTCATCGGTGGCCTTCGGCTGGATCGATTCGAGCAGCTTGATCGCACGGTCCCACGCCGGATAAACCTGCGTGCCGACGACACGCGTCGCCTCGGCCTGCAGCTTCGTGCGCTGCTCGGGCGCCATGCCTTCGATCGCGCCCATCTTCTGGGCCAGGACGGCGACCAGCGGGTTCTGCTCGGGCGGCACTTCGCGGAAGGTCCGCATCGAGGCCAGCGTGGTCTTGATGATGAACGCCGGGGGAATCATGCCTGCGGCCGCGATCCGTCTGCCTTCGACCAGCGACTCGTCCATGCGCTGCCCGACCTGGGCCAGGCGCTTGACGTAATTTGACGCATCCTTCGGCGTCGCGACCGGATGCCGCAGCGTCAGCGTTTCCACCAGCTCGACGTTCGCGCCGCCGAACTGCTCCAGCGGAAAGCGGTAATCCATGTACTGCTCGCCGCGCACGACCGAGTCCAGCATCCACTGCATGAGCTGGGCGGAGAGACGCTGCGATTCGCTCAGCTTCGCTGAGTCGAACTTACCGAGCTCGCTCAGGCCACGGCGCGCGAGCGCGACGCGCTCCAGTGCCCAGGCGCGTGTGTTCGGCGTCAGTTGCTGCTCGAGACTGTCCTGCTCCGCGCCGCTGAAATAGCGAGTCGCAGTGGCCAGATCCGGATCGCGGCGGACCCACTCGGCGGTGAACTCATCGAAGAATTTCTCGATGCCGCGGTCCTGTGCCAACAGCGCCGCGGGCCACGTGAGGGCGCATACGCAGAGCAGGAGCCAGCGGCTCATTCTGTCGGCTCGGCTGTTCGCTCGCATCGAGGTTCCCCCAGTCCGTTCTTGTGTCGAGCGCGCGAGTGTGCGGAAACCGCGTGCATTGGGCAACACGCATCTACGGTTTTCCACGACTCGGGGGAGCGCTGGTAGCTATTACCCTCTCGCGACGATGCCCCGCGCGCAATCGTTACGGCGCAGATTGATGGCGGTCATGCTGTTGACCAGCGCCGCGGCGATCGTGCTCACGTGCTCGGCGCTCATTCTTTACGAGATCATTACGTCGCGCCGCGAGAGCCTGGAGCAGGTCGCGACGCTGGCTCGCATCGTCTCCGCCAACAGTACCGCGGCCCTGGCATTTCGCGACGAGCAGGATGCGCAGGAAGTCCTGGCGACGCTGCGCACCCAGCCGGGCATCCTCGCCGCCGCGCTGTACGACGATGGTGGCGAGCTGTTCGCGACGTACCCGGCCGGCAAGGGGCAGAGCGAAGCACTACCGAAAGAGCTCGGCCCTGACGGTTACAGTTTCCATGCCGGGCGCCTGGAAGGATTCGAGCCGGTGCGCGAGCAGGCCGATCGTCGCCTCGGCACGCTTTACATACGCGCCGATACGAGCGTGCTGTTCGCGAGGTTCTGGCTGTGGGGCGCGATTGCCGCTGCGGCAATGATTGCCTCGCTGCTGCTCGCGTACTTCCTGTCGCGCATCTTCCAGGCACGCATCTCGCAGCCGGTGCTCGCGCTTGCCGAAACCGCAAGCGCGGTGTCCGAACGCGGCGATTACGGCGTACGCGCGTCCGCGGTCGGCGATGGCGTATTCGAAACGCTGACGACCGCATTCAACCAGATGCTGGCTCGCATCGAGTCGCAGAACGATGCGTTGCGCGAGAACTTGCAGGAGCGCGCAGCGGCGCAAGAGAAGCTGCAGAGCCAGGTGGCGCGCCTCGACCTGTTGCAACGGGCCACGCGCGCGATCGGCGAGCGGCAGGATCTCGACAGTATCTTCCAGGTCGTCGTGCGCAGCCTGGAAGACAACTTGCCGATCGACTTTGCCTGCATGTGCACCTACGACGCGACGGCGCGGCGGCTCGCGATCGCGAGCATCGGCCCGAAGGGCATGACTCGCGCGCCGCGCCTGCAGATCCAACCGGGCAGCGTCCTGCCCATCGAGCAAAACGGGCTGGCTCGCTGCGTCGAGGGCGTGCTCGTCTACGAGCCCGACACCGGCAAAGTGGATTTTCAGATACCGCGACGCTTCGCGGCCGCTGGCCTGCATGCGCTCGTGGCGGCGCCGCTGCTGGTCGAGAACCGCGTGTTCGGTGTGCTGATCGCCGCACGCGCCGCTGCCGAGAGTTTCAGCAGCGGCGACTGCGAGTTCCTGCGGCAATTGAGCGAGCACGTCGCGCTCGCCGCGCATCAGGTCGAGCTGTATCGGAAATTGCAGCAGGCCTACGAGGATCTGCGGGAGAGCCAGGACACGCTCCTGCAACAGGAACGGCTGCGCGCGCTCGGCCAGATGGCGAGCGGCATCGCGCACGACATCAACAACGCGATCTCGCCGGTCACGCTCTATACCGAAACGCTGCTGGAGGAGGAAACGCAGCTCAGCGCGCAAGGCCGTGACCAGCTACGCGTCATCCGCCGTGCCGTCGATGACGTCGGACAGACCGTTGCCCGCATGCGCGAGTTCTATCGGCAGCGCGAGCGCTCGAGCGACCTCGCGCCGCTGGATTTGAATCCGCTGCTGAACCAGGTGCTGGCGCTGACCAGCGCACGCTGGCGCGATCTGCCGCAGGAGCGCGGCATCGTCATCGACGTGCGGACCGAGCTGGCGAGCGGCTTGCCCAAAGTGCTCGGCACCGAAAGCGACATTCGCGACGCGCTCACCAATCTCATCTTCAACGCCGTGGATGCCATGCCCGAAGGGGGCACGCTCACGTTGCGTACCTGGCAGGTCGCGCAGTCCGTCGAGCTCGCCGTGCGCGATAGCGGCGCGGGCATGGATGAAGAAACGCGCCGTCGCTGCTTCGAGCCGTTCTTCACGACCAAGGGCGAGCGCGGCACGGGCATGGGGCTCGCGATGGTCTACGGCATGGTCCAGCGCCACGATGCCCAGATCGAGATCGACAGCGCGCTCGGTGTCGGCACGACGGTGCGAGTGCAATTCAAGATCGCGCCGAGCGTGACGGCGACCGCGGCGAAGCCGGCTGCGACAAGGCCGCATCGACCGCTCAATCTGCTGGTGATCGACGATGATCCGCTGGTGGCGCAATCGCTGCTGCATGTGCTGAATCATGAAGGCCACTCGGTCACGACTGCAGATGGTGGGCAGGCCGGCATCGATGCCTTCGCAGCCGCGAACCCCGCGCAGCCGTTCGATGTCGTGATGACGGATCTGGGCATGCCCTATGTCGATGGCCGCGCAGTCGCGGCGGCGATCAAGGCTCTGTCGCCGCGGACGCCTGTGTTGTTGCTCACCGGCTGGGGTCAACGCCTCAGCACCGAGCAGACCGTGCCGGAGTACGTCGATCGCCTGCTCAGCAAGCCACCGAAGCTGACCGAGCTGTCGGCAGCGTTGGCCGAGCTGACGGCCGAATCGAAGAGCTAAAAGGAGTAGTGATGCGCCCGACCAGTGTCGTGCTCTTGCTGTGCGTTTGTGGCTGCGCCACCGCGGCACCCAGTCCTCCGTCCTCGAGCGACCTGAAGCGCTTGAGCATCGAAGAGCTGATGAACATCGAAGTCACCTCCGTGTCGCGCACAGCGGAGACGCTGAACTCGGCGGCCGCCGCGGTCAGCGTGGTGACGAACGAGGACATCCACCGCTCGGGTGCGACGACGATCCCCGAAGCGCTGCGCGGCGTTCCCGGTCTGCACGTCGCGCGGCGGAACTCCAATTCATGGGCCGTGAGCTCGCGCGCGTTCAGCAGCATCAACTCCGAGAAGCTGCTCGTGCTGAGCGACACGCGCAGCATCTACACGCCGCTGTTTTCCGGCGTTCAGTGGGACGTCCAGGACTATCTGCTGCAGGACATCGAGCGCATCGAGGTGATTCGCGGGCCCGGCGCGAGTCTGTGGGGCTCGAATGCAGTCAACGGCGTCATCAACATCACGAGCAAGCACGCGCGCAACACGCAAGGCACGTTGCTGAGCGCCACGATGGGCACGGAAGAGGGCAGCGCGGCGGTGCGCTCCGGCGGCACGTTCGGCGCGTCGGGCTTCTTCCGCGTGTTCGGCCAGTACTCCGATCGCGGCGAGACATTTCATCCGGGCAATCCGCGATCGGATGACTGGCACATCGGCCACGCGGGATTTCGTGCGGATTGGGATGCAAGCGACAGCGACGCGCTGACGCTGCAGGGCGACGTCTATCGCGCGAACATCGGCCAGCTTGCTCCGGCGGTCAACATCATCGGGCGGGTCGGGCCGACCGGCAATCTGGAAGTCGAAGCCTCCGGCGGCAACGTGCTTGGCCGCTGGCGCCGGCAATTCGCCGGCGGGTCGGATCTGCAAGTGCGCGCTTATTTCGACTCCACGCATCGCGACGATCCGAGCTTTCACGACGATCTCGATACGTTCGACCTGGAGGTGCAGCATCGGTACGTGCCGTCCGCGCGGCACGAGATCGTGTGGGGACTGAACTACCGTTACACGGACAACACCAATCGCGGCAAGCTCATCTTCGCGGTGCAACCCGAGACCTCGCACGATCAGCTCATCGGCGGCTTCGCGCAGGATCAGATCGCGCTGTCCGACGCGCTGCGGCTCACGGTTGGTACGAAGCTGGAGCACAACGACTTCAGCGGCTTCGAGGTGCAGCCGACCGTGCGGCTCGGGTGGGATGTCGCGCCGGGCCACAACGCCTGGGCTGCAGTCTCGCGTGCCGTCCGTGTACCGACGCGGCTCGAGCGCGACGTCGCGATCGAGATCACTCCGCCCGGCAGCAATCCGCGCGCAGCTCTGCTCGGCAACGACGATTTCGACTCGGAAGAACTGATCGCCTACGAGCTCGGCTATCGCTGGCAGGCGCTGCCAACGCTCGCGCTGGATCTCGCGCTGTTCCACAACCGTTACGAAGGTCTCGCTTCGCTCGAGCTCGGTGCACCGACGCTGAATCCCGCGACCGGCGTCGTGACGTTTCCCGTGATGAATTTCAATCTGACCGATGCCCGCAGCCAGGGCGCGGAGCTGCTCGCGACCTTTTCGCCGCGCGAGGCCTGGCGACTCATCGGCAGCTACTCGTACGTGTACCTGGACATGCAGCCGCACGGCCAGGACGCGAATCGAGGCGAATTTCTCGAGGGCACGACGCCGCGTCAGCAGGTCAGCCTGCGCTCGTTGCTCGATCTGCCCGGCGGGCTGCAGCTCGACGCCCAGCTCCGTCATTCGACCGAGCTCCCGCGCCAGCCGGAGATCCCGGTCGGCCCCGGCATCGACGCGTACACGGAGCTCGATGTGCGTCTCGCGTGGCTGGTGAGAGAGCAGCTCGAGCTGTCGCTCGTCGGCCAGAACCTGCTGCACGATCATCATGTCGAGTTCGGTACGCCGGCGGCGCGCGGCGATATCGAGCGCAGCGTCTACGGGAAGGTCACGTGGCAATTCTGACGCTACGTCGCAAGGCTGCGATCGTTGCAGCGCTGCTCGCGCTCGCGGCGTTTAACGCACCCGCGCAGGCGCCGCCTACGGAGTACCAGGTGAAAGCGGTTTTCCTGTTCAACTTCTCGCAGTTCGTCGACTGGCCCGCGGCAGCGTTCGTCGATGACCGCTCACCACTGGTGATTGGCGTGTTGGGCGACGATCCCTTCGGCACGATGCTGGATGAGATCGTGCGCGGCGAGACCGTGAACGGCCGCCCGCTGACGGTGCGCCGCTACAATTCCGTCGACGAGGTGGATACCTGCCACATCCTGTTCATCGGCCGTTCGCAGACGGAGCAGCTCGACACGGTGGTCGCGGCGTTAAGGGATCGCAACATCCTCACCGTCGGCGATTTCGATGGGTTCACGAGCCACGGCGGCATGATTCGTTTCGTGACCGTCGGCAACAAGATCCGCCTGCGCGTCAACCTGGCCGCCGCCCAGCACGCGAAACTGATGATCAGCTCGAAACTGCTGCGACCGGCGCAGATCGTCGCGCCGGGCGAGGACTAGGACTATCATGCTGCCTCGCCCCTGCAAGGCAGCTCGTCATGCAGATGCTCCGTTATCGGCCCGCAGCGCCGCTGTCGGCGTTCATCGACCAGTTCTGGTACGCGCGCGGCTGCGACCCTGATCGCAAGCGGCAGAGCGCGCTGCCGACCGGCAGTGTCGATCTTACGTTCAATCTCGCCGCCGCCGATCTGCGCGTATTCGAGAATGCGGCCGATTCCGTCGGGATGGTTTTCGACGGCGCTGTCGTCCATGGCGCGCAATCGAAATATTTTGTGCTCGATGCTCGTCGCGACGTGCATGTCATCGGCGTGCACTTCCATCCGGGCGGCGGCGCGGCGCTGCTCGGCGTGAATGCGCAGGAGCTGACCGATCGTCACGTCGCGCTGTCCGATGTGTGGGGCGAGCGTGCACACACATTGCGCGCACAACTGCTCGAAGCGCCGACGCCCGCCGCGAAGTTCGCATTGCTCGAACAAGAGTTTCTCGCACGACTGCGGCCGCGGCCGCTCGTCCATCCCGCTATCAGCTTCGCCCTACGCGGCATCCAGACTGCTCCGACGGAGCTGCGAATCGGCGAGTTGCACGCCGCAACCGGCTACAGCTCGCGTCGTTTCACCACGCTGTTCACCGATGCCGTCGGCCTCACTCCGAAGCTCTACAGCCGCATCAACCGGCTGCGCAGCGTCGTTGAGCGAGTCGCGCGCGGCGGCGAGATGATGTGGGCGGATCTGGCGAGCGAGCACGGTTATTACGACCAGTCGCATCTGACGCGGGATTTCCGCGAGTTCAGCGGCGTCACGCCGGGCGAGTATCGACCGGTCGCGCCGGGCACCGCGCTGCATATGGAGATCGACGGCGAGCGCGGGCGATAGGTGCAGATTTTTCCAATACTCCGGGTCGCTCTATTAAGAAACTGCGCTCCCCCGGAACCTGTATCGGAGAAGCGAGTCATGAGCACTAACGATCATTCGTTCGCTGTGCACGAGGTGTATCCGTATCTGCGCGTTCGCGACGCCGCGCGGGCACTGGAGTTCTACAAGCGCGCGTTCGGCGCCGAGGAGCTGTTCCGGCTGACCGAGCCGAGCGGCCGCATCGGCCATGCCGAGATCAAGCTCGGCGGCACGACGCTGATGCTGTCGGACGAGTATCCGGAGATGAACATCGTCGGGCCGCAGGCGCTCGGCGGCACGTCGTTCTCGATCCACCTGCACGTCGACAACGCCGATGCGTGGATCGAACGGGCGGTCGCGGCGGGCGCAATCGTGCTGCGGCCGGCGACGGATGCCTTCTACGGCGAGCGCAGCGGCAGCGTGCGCGATCCATTCGGACACGAATGGCTGGTCGGACATCAACTGGAGGAGGTTACGCCGCAGGAAATGCAACGCCGCTACACCGCGCTGTTCGCGAAGTGAGCTGTCACAGACTGCGATCCTCGGCCGTCTAAATCCCGGTCTATTATTTTATGAGCGCCAACGTTCACATCTTTGCCTCCCATCGCGACCGGTTGTTCGGGATCGCCTACCGGATGCTGGGCAGCCGGGCGGATGCCGAGGACGTCCTGCAGGATGCCTGGCTGCGCTGGCACGAGCAGGACACGGCGGAGCTGCGCTCGACCGAGGCGTGGCTGACGACCATGGTCACGCGGCTCGCGATCGACAAGCTGCGCGCGGCGAAGACGCAGCGAGCCACGTACTTCGGCCCGTGGTTGCCCGAGCCGCTCGCCGAAGCGGAGGTCACGACACCCGAATCGCATGCCGAGTTCGCGAGCGATCTCTCGCTCGCGTTCATGTTGCTGCTCGAGCGGCTCGGCGAGGAGGAGCGTGCTGCGTTCATCCTGCACGACGTGTTCGACTGCGACTACGACGACATCGCCGAGACCCTTGGCAAGACGACGGCCGCGTGCCGTCAGCTCGTGCATCGCGCACGCGAGCGCGTCGCAACCGAGCGGCGGCGATTCCGCGTCGACGAGGAAGCTTGCGTAGCGATGCTGAACCGGTTCATTGCAGCGGCGCAGAGCGGCGACTTCAACGCGATCAAGAGCATGTTCGCGCCGGATGCGCAGATGACTTCGGATGGCGGCGGCAAGGCGGTCGCGGTGATCCGGCCGCTGCACGGCGCGGAGCGCATCGCGCGTCTGTGGTGGGCAATCTCGCGGCGGCGCGAAGCGCCGCACATCGAGCGTCGTCTGTTGCGCGTCAACGGCGAGGTCGGGTTCGCGTTCTATTTCAAAGGGCGCCTGCACTCGGTTGCGACCGTCGATACCGACGGCCATCACATCTACGGCTACTACTCGATAGCGAATCCCGACAAGCTGCGCGTTTTCGCGCAACGCCTGGCACTCCCCGTCACACAGCCCGCTGCTCATGCGTCTTGAGGGTGTACTTCACGACACCTTTGCAAGGAGGGGCTGAAGATGACAGTGCGTATCCCGCTGGATCCCAAGAAGTTCGGCGATGTCCTGGGCGCGATGCTCGGGCTCAACAAGGTCATCGAGAGCGCCGGGTTCGACCACAAGCTGATCTATCTGGTCGAAGTGCGCGTGTCCCAGCTGAATGGCTGCGGCTTCTGCATCGACATGCATACCAAGGATGCACGGCTCGAAGGCGAAACCGAGCAGCGGCTGTATCTGCTGAATGCCTGGCGTGAGGCGCCGCTGTATTCGGAC
Source organism: Steroidobacteraceae bacterium (assembly GCA_035275145.1). Lineage (GTDB taxonomy): Bacteria > Pseudomonadota > Gammaproteobacteria > Steroidobacterales > Steroidobacteraceae > Steroidobacter. Next base: position 13,759 of record DATENH010000289.1, read on the forward strand.
CAGGAGCGCGCGGCGCTGGCGTGGGCCGAAGCGGTGACGAAGCTGGAAAGCGGCCACGTGCCCGACCAGGTGTATGAGCAGGCACGCGAGCACTTCGACGAGCAGCAGTTGATGAAACTGACGCTGCTGGTCGTGGGCATCAACGGCTGGAATCGCTTCTGCATCTCGTTCAACGCGACGCCCGGCACGTACGTGCCAGGGAGCCTGCGCAAGAGCGGCATGGCTCAGGCATCGGCGCATTGAGCGCATCGCATTGAGCTTCTCATTGAAGTGGGGGCCGGGCTCGTTTAACGTCCGGCCCCATGAAAACAATCATTCGCCCCCCGTTTATGCGGCTGCTCGTGCTGGCGACAGCCGCGCTCGTGATCGATGCCTCGGCCGCACCTGCGGGCAAGACGATGGCGGACGTGCTCGCCGCCTCCAAGCCGTCGGACTGGCGCACGCTCGATCCTGAGAACACGCTGTATCTGGAGCTTGCGAGCGGGCGGGTGGTCATCGAGCTCACGCCGGAGTTCGCGCCGCTGCACGCAGCCAACGTCAAGACGCTGGTGCGCGGCAAGTACTTCGACGGCTTGTCGATCGTGCGCTCGCAGGACAACTTCGTCGTGCAGTGGGCCGATCCTGCGGACAAGGATCATAAGAAGTCCGTTGGCGCTGCCAAGAGCAAGCTCGCGCCGGAGTTCGATCGGGGTGCGGCCGGATTGAAGTTCGTGGCGCTGCCGGATCCCGACACGTACGCCCCGCAGACGGGATTCGTCTCAGGACTTCCCGCCGCGCGCGACAAGGCGGACGGCACCGCATGGCTCGTGCACTGCTACAGCATGGTCGGCGCAGGTCGTGACAACGACGTCGACACCGGCCCGGGCACCGAGATCTACGTCGTGTCGGGCCACTCGCCGCGTCAGCTCGATCGCAACGTCGCGTTGTTCGGGCGTGTGGTGTACGGCATGGAGCTGCTCGCCATCATGCCGCGCGGTCCGGCGCCGATGGGGTTCTACGACAAAGCGGAGCAGCGCGTGCCGATTCGCGAGATCCGTGTCGCTGCCGATGTGCCTGCCGACCAGCGGACCAGGCTGGAGCTGCTGCGTACCGACACGCAGACGTTCACCGATCTGATCGAAGCGCGCCGCAACCGTCAGGACGAGTGGTACAAGCACAAAGCCGGCCGCATCGACGTCTGCAACGTCCCGCTGCCGGTGAGACTCGCGCAGTAGCTAAGCCTTCGTCAGCTTGCGGTCGTCGAGCTCCAGCGAGCGGCCGATGATCTCGTGCATGATCTCGTTGCTGCCGGCCAGGATGCGGCTGATGCGCGCGCCGGTGTACATGCGCGAGATCGGATATTCGTCCATGTAGCCGGCGCCGCCGTGCAACTGCACGCACTGGTCGACGACACGTCCTTCCAGTTCCGTCGTCAGCAGCTTCGCTTCCGCTGCCGTCACTGCATCGAGCTGCCCGGCGTTGTGCTGGAGCACGCACTGATCGACGAAGCATTGCATCGCGTCGATCTGCGCGCGCATGTCGGCCATCTTGAAGCGCGACACCTGGAACGTGCCGATCGGCTGACCGAACGCCTTGCGCTCCTTCACGAACTGCAGTGTCGCATCGAACGCGACTTGGCATAGCGTCATCGCGCCGCACGCGGTAATCAGCCGCTCCTCCGCGAGGAAATGCGTGAGGAAGTTAAAGCCTTTGCCGGGTTCGCCGAGCACGTTGCTCTTCGGCACTTTCACGTCGGTGAAGAACAGCTCGGAAGTGTCCTGCGCCTTCAGACCCATCTTCTTCAGGTTACGGCCGCGCTTGAAACCTTCCATGCCGCGCTCGACCAGGAACAGGCCGAGGCCGTGACGGCGGTTCGGATCGGTACGCGCGACGACGATGAACAGGTCGCCGATCTGCCCGTTCGAGATGTAGGTCTTCGAGCCGTTGAGGACCCAGTGGTCGCCCTTGGCTTCCGCACGCGTCTTGATGCCCGCGAGATCGCTGCCGGCGCCGGGCTCGGTCATCGCGATGCCGAGGATCGTCTCGCCCGCCGCGCAGCGCGGCAGGATGCGCAGCTTCTGCTCCTCGGTGCCGAGCGCGCCGATGTACGGCGCGACCAGCCGCGAGTGCAACGTCATGAAGAAACCGCCTTCGCCGTAGCGGCCGTTTTCTTCGATCAGCACCTGCTCGTAACGAAAGTCCCGTTCGCCGGAGCCGCCGTACTTCGGATCCGCCCACATCAGCAGGTAACCCTGCTCGCCGGCTTTCCTGAAGGCCTCGCGGTCGACGCAGCCCTGTTCGCGCCAGCGCTCGCCGTGCGGCCCGATCTCGTTCTGGAAGAAGCGGCGCGCCGACTCGCGGAAGAGATCGTGCTCTGCTTCGAAGATCGTGCGCTTCATCTGGTAGGACCTAGCGCGGTGCCATGCGGATGGCGCCGTCCAACCGCACGTCCTCACCGTTGAAGTAACTGTTGCGGCACATCTCGATTGCGAGCGACGCGTATTCCTCCGGCGCGCCGAAGCGCTTCGGGAAAGGCACCGACGCTGCGAGCGCAGCCTTGACGTTCTCCGGCGCACCCATCATCAGTGGCGTGTCGAAGATCCCGGGAAGGATCGTGTTGACGCGGATCCCTTCACCCATCAGGTCGCGCGCGATCGGCAAAGTCATGCCGACGACGCCCGCCTTCGATGCGGAATACGCAGCCTGACCCATCTGTCCATCTTCGGCCGCAACCGACGCCGTGTTGATGATGACACCGCGTTCGCCGTACGCATCGAGCGGCTCGAGCGCAAGCATGCCTGCAGCCGACTTGGCGGCGCAGCGAAAGGTACCGACGAGATTGATCTGGATGATGCGATTGAACGCGTCGATCGGGAAATGTTTGATCTCCCGAGTTTGCTTGTCGCGCGATGCTGTCTTGAAGGCGTTGCCGGTGCCGGCGCAGTTCACCAGGATGCGTTCCTGCCCGAGCGCCGCGCGCGACTTCGCGAATCCAGCATCGACTTCTGCATCCGACGTCACGTCCACTTTGCAAAAGATGCCGCCGATCGCACTCGCAAGTGCTTCGCCTTTCTCGGCGTTGAAATCGAACAGCGCAACCTTGACGCCAAACGACGCGAGCGCGCGCGCCGTCGCGGCGCCGAGCCCCGATGCACCGCCCGTGATGACTGCCGTGATGTTCGAATCGAGCTTCATGATTACAGTCTCTCGATGATCGTCACGTTGGAGAGCCCGCCGCCTTCGCACATCGTCTGCAGGCCATAGCGCTTGCCGCGCTTCTTGAGTGCGTGCACCAGTGTCGTCATCAGCTTCGTGCCGGACGCACCGAGCGGATGGCCGAGCGCAATTGCGCCGCCGTTGACGTTGAGCTTGTCCGGATCCGCATCGAGCTGCTTCAGCCAGCCCACCGGCACCGAAGCGAACGCTTCGTTCACTTCGAACAGGTCGATGTCCTGCAGCTTCATGCCGGCCTTCTTGAGCGCCTGCGTCGTCGCGGGGATCGGCGCTTCCAACATGATCACCGGATCGTGGCCGATGACGGTCATGTGATGAATGCGCGCCATCGGCTGCATGCCGAGCGCCTTCAGCCCCTTGTCATTGACGACCATGACGCCGGATGCGCCGTCCGCGATCTGGCTCGACGTAGCTGCAGTGATGCGGCCGCCTTCCGCCAGGAGCTTCACGCCGCGAATGGCTTCGAGACTGGCGTCGAAGCGGATGCCTTCGTCGATGCGATGCAGTTCTTTGCTGCCGTCCGGCAACGCGACCTCGATCGGCAGCACTTCCGCTTCGAACGCGCCGCTCTTGGTAGCGGCAATCGCGCGTTGATGACTGAGGAACGCGTACTCGTCGAGCGAATCCTTCGACAGGTCGAACTTCTTCGCCATCATCTCGGCGCCCATGAACTGGCTGAACTGGATGTCGGGATAGCGCTCTTCCATCTTCGGGCTCTTCGGCGTGCCGAAGCCGTTCTTGGCCGGTAGCTGCGAGGAGAGGCCCATCGGCACGCGGCTCATGCTCTCCACGCCCGCCGCGATGACCACGTCCATTGCGCCGGACATCACCGCTTGCGCGGCGAAGTGGAGCGCTTGTTGCGAGGAGCCGCACTGCCGATCGCAGCTCGTGCCCGGCACGCTCTCGGGCAGTTTGGACGCAAGCACCGCATTGCGTGCGACGTTGCCGGCCTGCTGACCGACCTGGCTGACGCAGCCCATGATCACGTCGTCGATCAACGCCGGGTCGGCGTGCGCGCGCGCCACCAGCTCGTCGAGAACCTTGCCAGCGAGATCCGCCGGATGCCATTCGGACAGGCGGCCCGCTTTACGGCCGGCGGCGGTGCGCACGGCCGCGACGATGTAGGCAGCGCTCATGAGAAACCCCCTTGCAAGAGTGAGCGTCAATAGACACCATTGGTCTGAATTAATCAATCGGTTAACACAATAGTTGACGGAGGAGCGACGCAGGTGCCGACGGCAACTCGCGAGTCGACGATTGCGAACCGGCCGCAGCGCCCGAAGCGTTCGGTGAGGAAGCGCGCCGGGCGCATTCCGCGCGCCGCGGTCGAGGCGGATTTCAGCGCGCGCGAGCGGCTGCTGGACACCGCCGGGCGCCTGATGAGCGACCGTCACTCGATCGACGTTTCGCTCAGCGAAATAGCCGGGCACTCGGGCTTGAACTCCGCGCTGGTCAAGTACTACTTCGGCAACAAGAACGGGCTGCTGCTCGCGCTGGTGGAGCGCGAGGCGGCCGCGGCGCTGCAGGGCTTCGAGGAGCTGCTGCGCCAGGATCTGCCGCCGACCGAAAAGCTGCGGCGCCATATCGCCGGCATCATCAACAACTTCTTCCGCACGCCGTATCTCAATCGCCTGCTGCATTCGCTGCTCGACGATCGCAAGTCGCACAGCGCGCGGCAGGTGCAGCGCATCTTCGTGCGGCCGGTGATGGAGCTACAGCGACAGCTCCTTACCGAGGGCATGCGCGCGGGCGACT
>DATENH010000290.1:0-14274 GCA_035275145.1 Steroidobacteraceae bacterium
AGGCCAGCGCGCTGGCGCGCGAGCCGGTACTGCTGCACAAAAGCAGCGTGCTGCTCGGCGAGTTGTTGCTGCAGCTCGGCCGTACTCACGATGCGTTGACCGCATTTCGCGAGGCGCTCGATTTCGCGATCGATCAGAACGGCCACGGCAGCGCGTGGATCGGGATCGCGTCGGCGCTGCGCATCATGGATCGCTACGAGGAAGCGCTGGAGGCGCTGGAGCACGCCGAGAGCGCGCTCGGCGACTCGGCTGACCTCGAGACGCGCGCTCGCATTCACACGTTGCGCGGGAACTTGTGCTTCCCCCTCGGACGATTGGACGCGTGCATGCAAGCGCACGAGCAGGCGCATCGCTTCGCGACGCAAGCGCAGTCGCACGTCGAGATCGCGCGCGCGTTGAGCGGACTGGGCGATGCGTACTATCAGCGCGGCAGGATCCTGACCGCCCGCAAGCACTTCGCTCAATGCATCAAGGAAGCGCGCGATCACGATCTGGTGGGCGTGCTGCTGTCGAACCTGCCGATGCTCGCAGTCACGAACACGTATTGCGGTGACGTCGGCGCGAGCCGCGAGAATTGCCGTGAGGGACTCGATCTCGCGCGGCGCGTCGGCGACCTGCGCGGTGAATTGCTCGTGCACCTCACGATGGCGAGCGGCCTGCTGCCGCAAGCGCAGCTCGACGATTGCCGCAATCATGCACGGCAGGCGCTGAAGCTGGCCCAGCAGCTCGGTGCGCGTCGCTTCGAAGCGGAATGCATGGGCTACGTCGCGCAGACGATCATTCCGGAGGATCCTGCCCAGGCGCTGCAACTGACCAAGGATGCGCTGCGCCTCGGGCGCGAGACCGGCATGTCGTATTGCGGGCCGGTGCTACTGAGCCTCGTGGCCCGGCTGACACCGAGCGGTCCGGAACGCGCCAGTGCGCTGGCGGAAGGTGAGCAGCTGCTCGCGGCGGGCTGCGTGAGCCACAGCTATTTCGAGTTCTATGGCAACGCCATCGAGGCCGGCCTGCAGGATCGCGAATGGCTGTCGGTCCGTAAGTACGCCGACGGGTTGGAGGCGTACACGTCGGGCGAACCGTTGCCGTGGACGGACATGCTCATCAGACGCGCACGCTTGCTGGCGGACGCCGGCGAGAAAGGGATGGCGAAGCAGACGCGCGCGGGATTGGAAGCCGTGCGCGAGGAATGCCGGCGGATGAATGCGGGCCTGGCGGTGCTGGCGGTCGAGAGAGTGTTGTCGGGCTGAGGCGATTTTCACTTTGTGCGGCACGCATCGGGATCCTGTTTATTGCTGTTGATGTCGCTGTCTTGCGCGGCGGCGCGCAGCGAGATCGACGGCCCGCCGATCGTCGACAACAACTACAGCCTGGATCTGCGGCAGGGTCCCGTCCTGGGCTCGTCGCGGAAGGTGGCGCTGGGCGGCGCGTATATCGGGGTCGCCGAAGGCATCGCCTCGCTGAGCTCCAATCCCGCGGGTGTGGCGTTCCGCCCGCAGCGCTCGACGAGCAAATTCGACTGGGATTGGACTGCCGGCCTGACCGGTCTGGACAGCGACGATTTCGACAACAACGGCGAGACGCCGCCCGACTACAAGAGTCATCGCATCCGCTCCCTCGGACTGATGGGCCAGTACGGGTCCTGGGGATTGGGTGTTTTGAGCAACTCGGAAATCATCGCGCTCGAGAACCCCGGTGCCGATGATGAGGAATACGTTCTGAGTGTCACCTCACTGATGCTCGGCCGCCAGTTCCTCGATCGTGAATTGACGGTCGGCGCCGGCTGGCGCGCGACGACGACCAAGCTGCGCGCCGACACATTCGATGTGACCCTGGGAAGGCTTTCCGGCACCGGTTGGGACGTGGGCGTCCTGTGGAATCCGCAACGCGGACCCTGGCGGCTCGGCATGACCTATTCGTCGTCCATCCGTTCCGATGAGACGCTCGATGCTCCGGACGACACCCCGGTCACGGTGAACGGGCTGATCGTTCCACAGCAAGTGATTTTGCCCGCGAGCCTGGGCCTGGGCGCGTCCTACGCGGTCGATTCAGCGCCGTTCTGGCCAGGCCACAAGTGGCTGGTGGCCAGCGATCTGCTGTTCACCGAGTCGAGCGCGAACGCGGTGGGTGTCGAGTCGGTGTTGGCCCAGAAAATTCAGCCCGTCGGCAGGGATGACACGCTCGGCGTCCGGCTGGGCTCGGAGCTCGAAACCTTGCCGGGCCGGCTGCGACTTCGACTGGGCACCTATTACGAGCCCTCCAACTATGCAGGCGTGTCGAGCCGGATGCATGTGACGGGCGGGTTCGAAGTCCGCGTGTTGCACACCAGTATCTGGGGCGAATACGACTGGAGTCTCACCGCGACAGTCGACTCCGCGCGGGACTACCTGAACGTCCTCGTTTCAATCGGCTTCTGGTATTTCTAAGATCTGCCGCACGGTGAGGCCGTCGGCGAGACGATCGAAACCTTCATTGAGCTGGTCGAGCGTAATGTGCTCGCTCAGCAAGCGGTCGATCGGCAGGCGTCCGGCGCGGTACAGCTCGACGTAGCGCGGGATGTCACGCGCCGGGTCGCAGCTACCGACATAACTGCCCTTGATCGTGCGCTCCTCCGCAACGATGCCCACGTGCGGGATCGAGAATAGATGTTTCGGGTTCGACAATCCCGCGGTCACAGTCGTCCCGCCGCGCCGTGTCGCCATGTAGGCGAGCTCCATCGCCTTGACTGATCCGGCCATCTCGAAGGCGTAGTGCACGCCGCCGCGAGTGAGATCCCTGATCTGTTCCAGTGCCTTCGGGTCGCCAGCATTGATGGTGTGCGTGGCACCCATGCTGCGCGCCAGTGCGAGCTTGTGCTCGCTGAAATCGCAAGCAATCACGATGGACGCTGCCGTCAGGCGCGTACCTAGCAGCGCGGCGAGACCAACACCACCGAGACCGATCACCGCGATGCTCGAACCGCGATGTGGCTGGACCGTGTTCGTCACCGCACCGACGCCAGTCATCACTGCGCAACCGAACACTGCGGCTTCGTCGAACGGCAGAGCGTCGTCGACCTTGATCAGCGACTGTCGCACGGTGATCGCGTGCTCCGCGAAAGCCGAAACGCCGAGATGGTGATTGACGATCGCGCCGGCGCGACGCATACGCTGCGCGCCACCGAGCAGAGTGCCGGTCGAGTTGGCCTTGAAGCCGGGCTCGCACAATGCCGGCCGTCCGCTCGTGCAGGGTTCGCAACTGCCGCAGCAGGGAACGAAGGCCGTCACGACGTGATCGCCGGGCCGCAGGTCGCGCACGCCCGCGCCGACTTCCGCGACTTCGCCGGCGCCTTCGTGGCCGATGATCATCGGCATCGGCCGTGGGCGATCGCCGTTGATGACGGAGAGATCGGAGTGACACAGGCCGGCCGCGCGCATGCGTACCAGCACTTCGCCGGGTCCGGGCGGGTCGAGCTCGACTTCTTCGATCGTGAGTGGGCGGGATTGAGCGTAGGGCCGAGGGCGGCCCATTTCAGTCAGGACGGCAGCGCGTGTCCTCACAGAAACTTCGCTGGCGTTTTGGCCTTGATCTCTTCGGCGGTCACCCCGGGCGCACGCTCGACCAGCTTGAACGGCGACTTGCGGTCCGGGCGCGCGAAGATTGCTAGATCGGTGATCAGCATGTCGACGACGTTGGCGCCGGTGAGCGGCAGCTCGCAGCGCGGCTTGAACTTCGGCGCGCCGTCCTTCGACGTGTGCTCCATGACGACCACGACGCGCTTGACGCCTGCCACCAGGTCCATCGCGCCGCCCATGCCCTTCACCATCTTGCCGGGCACCATCCAGTTCGCGAGATCGCCCGACTCGCTCACTTCCATGCCGCCGAGGATCGACAGGTCGATGTGGCCGCCGCGGATCATGCCGAAGCTGTCGGCGGACGAGAAATACGAGGAGATCGGCAGCTCGGTGATCGTCTGCTTGCCGGCGTTGATCAGGTCCGGGTCCTCCTCGCCCTCGTACGGGAACGGGCCCATGCCGAGCATGCCGTTCTCCGACTGCAGCACCACTTTCATCCCGGCCGGAATGTAGTTCGCAACCAGCGTCGGGATGCCGATGCCGAGGTTGACGTAGAAGCCGTCGTGCAGCTCGCGCGCGGCGCGCTCGGCCAATTGCTCGCGGGTCCAGGGCATGTCGTATTCCTCAGCTCACGTGCGCTTGCGCACGGTGCGGTGCTCGATCGATTTCAGATAGCTCGCGCCCTGGATGATCCGCTGCACGAAGATGCCGGGCGTGTGAATGCCGTCGGGATCGAGCTCGCCCGCCTCGACCAGGTGCTCGACCTCCGCGACGGTGACGCGGCCGGCGCTGGCCATCATCGGATTGAAGTTGCGCGCGGTCTTGCGATACACGAGGTTGCCCTCGGTGTCGCCCTTCCACGCCTTCACCAGCGACAGGTCGGAGGTCAGCCCGGTCTCGAGCACGTACGTCTCGCCGTTGACGACCCGCGTCTCCTTGCCTTCGGCGACGAGCGTGCCGGCGCCGGTCTTGGTGTAGAAGCCGTAGATGCCCGCGCCGCCGGCGCGAATGCGCTCGGCGAGCGTGCCCTGCGGATTGAATTCGAGCTGCAACTCGCCCGCCAGGTACTGGCGCTCGAACTCCTTGTTCTCGCCGACGTACGAGGAAATCATCTTGGCGATCTGCCGCGTCTTGAGGAGCTTGCCGAGGCCGAACTGGTCGACGCCGGCATTGTTCGAGACGACGGTGAGCCCGTGCACGCCGGATTCGCACAACGCGAGGATCAGGTTTTCGGGGATGCCGCAGAGGCCGAAGCCGCCGCACATGACGGTGATGCCGTCGCGGACGACGTCGGCGAGCGCGGCGGAGGCGGACGGGTAAACCTTGCTGATGGTCATAGGGGCGGAATTGTACCTGTCCGGAAGTCGGGCTAAAGCCCGACTCTTCTTCTGCTACGCCGCGTCCGCGTCCGAATCTGCCCCGTACCCCAGATTCGGCGACAACCATCGCTGCGCCTCTTCCAACGTGATCTTCTTCCGCGCCGCGTAGTTCTGCACCTGGTCCAGATCCACCTTGCCCACTGCAAAATACCGCGACCCCGGATGCGAGAAGTACCACCCGCTCACCGCAGCCGTCGGATACATCGCGTAGGACTCGGTGAGCTGGATACCGGCGTTGTCAGTCGGCGCGAGCAGCTTCCACAGCGTCGCCTTCTCCGTGTGATCCGGACATGCCGGATAGCCCGGCGCCGGGCGGATGCCGCGGTAGCCTTCGCGGATGAGCTGCTCGTTGTTCAGCCGCTCCTCGGGCGCGTAGCCCCAGAACTCGCGGCGCACGCGCTCGTGCAGGCGCTCGGCGAACGCTTCCGCGAGACGATCGGCGAGTGCCTTGAGCATGATGCTCGAGTAGTCGTCGTGGCTCTGCTCGAAGCGCTGCAGATGCGGCTCGATGCCGAGACCCGCTGTCACCGCGAACGCACCGATGTAGTCGCGGCGGCCTGAGCTCTTCGGCGCGACGAAGTCCGCCAGCGCGTCGTGCGACTGACCCGCGGGCTTGCCCTTCTGCTGGCGCAGGAAATGCAGCCGCGTGAGCACGCGGGTGCGCGATTCGTCGGTATAAACCTCGACGTCGTCGTCATCGACGCTGTTCGCCGGGAACAGGCCGATCACGCCCCGCGCGGTCAACCAGCGCTCGCGGATGATCTGCTTGAGCATGCGCCGCGCGTCCGCGTACAGATTGCTCGCCTGCTCGCCGATCTTCGCGTCGGTCAGGATGTCCGGGAACTTGCCGCCGAATTCCCATGCATTGAAGAACGGCATCCAGTCGATGTAACGCGTCAGATCTTCGAGCGAGTAATCCTCGAAGACGCGCACGCCGAGGAAGCGCGGCACCGGCGGCACATACGTGTCCCAGCCGCCGTTGAAACGATTGGCGCGCGCCTGCGCGATCGTGAGCTGCGGACTCTTGATCTTCTTGCCGTGATGCTGCTCGCGCCGCGTCGCGTGCTCGCTCTTGACGCGCGCGACGTAGTCGCTGCGCTCCGCGGCAACCAGCTGCTGGCAGATGCCGACCGAACGCGACGCATCCTTCACGTAAACGACCGGGCCTTCGTACTGCGGGTCGATCTTCACCGAGGTGTGCGCCGGCGAAGTGGTCGCGCCGCCGATCAGCAGCGGCAGCTCGAAGCCCTGGCGCTTCATTTCCTTGGCGACGTGTACCATCTCGTCGAGCGACGGCGTGATCAGGCCCGACAGGCCGATCATGTCGGCGCCCTCGCGCCGTGCAGTCTCGAGGATGCGCTCGCACGGGACCATCACGCCGAGGTCGATGACCTCGAAGTTGTTGCACTGGAGCACGACGCCGACGATGTTCTTGCCGATGTCGTGCACATCGCCCTTCACCGTCGCCATGATGATCTTGCCGTTCGAGCGCAGCGTGCCGCCGGCGGCCTGCTTCTGCTGCTCGATGTACGGCACGAGATGCGCGACCGCCTTCTTCATCACGCGCGCCGACTTCACGACCTGCGGCAGGAACATCTTGCCGGCGCCGAACAGATCGCCGACCACGTTCATGCCGTCCATCAGCGGACCTTCGATGACCTGCAGCGGACGCTCGAACTCCTGCCGCGCCTCCTCGGTATCCTGCACGACGAATTCGTCGATGCCCTTGACCAGCGCGTGCTCGAGGCGCTTCGCGACCGGCCAGCTACGCCACGCGAGATCCTCCGCCTTGCCCTTGGCCACTTCGCCCTTGTAGCGCGCTGCGATTTCCAGCAGCCGCTCCGTCGCATCGGGGCGGCGGTTGAGGATCACGTCCTCGACCCGCTCGCGCAGCTCCGGCTCGATGTCTTCGTAGATCGCGAGCTGGCCGGCATTGACGATGCCCATCGTCATGCCGGCCTTGATGGCGTGATACAGGAACACCGAGTGCATCGCCTCGCGTACCGGGTCGTTGCCGCGGAACGAGAACGAGACGTTGCTGACGCCGCCGCTGATGTGCGCGTGCGGACAACTGCGCTTGATCGCGGCCGTCGCCTCGATGAAATCGCGCGCGTAGTTGTTGTGCTCCTCGATGCCGGTAGCGACAGCGAAGATGTTCGGATCGAAGATGATGTCTTCCGGCGGGAAGCCGGCTTGCTCGATCAGCAGCTTGTAGGAGCGCTCGCAGATCGAGACCTTGCGCGCGACCGTATCGGCCTGACCTTTCTCGTCGAACGCCATCACGACGACTGCGGCGCCGTATGCGCGCACCTTGCGCGCGAAGCTGAGGAACGACTCCTCGCCTTCCTTCAGGCTGATCGAGTTGACGATGCCCTTGCCTTGAATGCGCTTGAGCCCCGCCTCGATGACCGACCACTTCGACGAGTCGATCATGATCGGCACGCGCGCGATGTCGGGCTCGGCCGCAATCAGGTTCAGGAAGCGGCCCATGGCTGCTTCCGAATCGAGCATGCCCTCGTCCATGTTGATGTCGATGGTCTGGGCGCCGCTCGTGACCTGCTGGCGCGCGATGTCGAGCGCCGCGTTGTAGTCGTCGGCCTCGATCAGTCGGCGAAACTTCGCGGAACCCGTGACGTTCGTGCGCTCGCCGACGTTGAGGAACAGGCTGTCGGGCCCGACGTTGAGCGGTTCGAGTCCGGACAAGCGCAGGCGCCGTTCGATTACCGGCGGCTTGCGCGTCGGCAGCTCGGCGACGGCTTCCGCGATGTGACGGATGTGATCGGGTGTCGTGCCGCAACAGCCGCCGACGATATTCACGAAGCCGCTGGTTGCGAACTCGCGAATCAAGTCCGCGGTCTCGCACGCCGCCTCGTCGTACTCGCCGAAAGCGTTCGGCAAGCCGGCGTTCGGATACGCACTGACGTACACATCGGCGATGCGCGACAGCTCTTCGATGTAAGGACGCAATTGCTTGGCACCGAGCGCGCAGTTCAAACCGATCGCGAGCGGCCGCGCGTGGCGCACGGAGTTCCAGAACGCCTCGGTCGTCTGTCCCGACAGCGTGCGACCCGACGCGTCGGTGATCGTGCCGGAAATGACGATCGGCACGTCGATGCCGGACTCGTCGACTGCCTGGCGTGCCGCGAACACCGCGGCCTTGGCGTTCAGCGTGTCGAAGATCGTCTCGATCAGCAGCAAGTCGACGCCACCTTCGATCAGCGCACGGGCGCCATCGAGGTAGGTCGCCGCGAGCTGGTCGAAATCGATGTTGCGATAGGCAGGATCATTGACGTTCGGCGACAGCGAAGCGGTGCGATTCGTCGGACCGAGCGCACCGGCGACGAACGTCACCTTGCCCGTCTCTGCGGTGAACTCGTCCGCTGCCCGACGCGCGATCTGCGCGGCGGCCAGGTTGATGTCGCGCACGAACTCTTCGGTGCGGTAGTCCGCCTGCGAGGAGTAGTTCGCCGTGAAGGTATTCGTCTCGATGATGTCCGCGCCTGCATCGAGATAGGCGCGATGGATCTCAGCGACGATCTTCGGGCGCGTCAACACGAGGATGTCGTTGTTGCCCTTGAGGTCGCAGGGCCACGACGCGAAGCGATCGCCGCGATAGTCGTTCTCGGCGAGGCGGTAGCCCTGGATCATCGTGCCCATGGCACCGTCGATCACCAGGATGCGTTGGGTCAGCGCCTGGCGCAGCGCGTTGATCCGTTCCCTTCGCTTGTCAGATGTGGGATCAGAGGACATACGAAGACTCTCAGCCAGTTGCTGCCTGGGCAGGCGGGGTACGGACATTGAGGGCATGGCAGATCGCGTACGTTAGCTCGGAGCGATTCAGCGTGTAGAAGTGAAACTCCTCTACGCCGTGCTGCTGCAACGCCTGAACCTGCTCGATCGCGACGGACGCCGCGATCAACCGTCGCGTATCCGGATCGTCATCGAGACCAGCGAACCGATGCACCATCCAATCAGGAACACTGGCGCCGCAGCGCTGCGCCATGCGCAGCATCTGTGGAAAGCGCGTGATCGGCAGGATGCCCGGCACGATGCTGGCCGTGATGCCTGCGGCCACGCAGCGGTCGCGGAAGCGCAGGAACACCTCCGGATCGAAGAAGAACTGCGTGATGGCGCGGGCCGCGCCGGCATCGAGCTTCGCCTTCAGGTTGTCCAGCTCGAAGGCCGCGTGCGGCGCTTCGGGATGCGGCTCGGGATAAGTCGCGACGGAAATCTCGAAGTCGCCGACCGAGCGCAATCCCTTGACCAGGTCGACGGCGTAGGCAAAGCCGCCCGGGTGCGGCACGTACTTGCCGGTGCTGCCTTGCGGCGGGTCGCCGCGCAACGCGACGATGTGGCGAATGCCGTGCTGCCAGTAGTTGCGCGCGATCTCCAGGATTTCCTCGCGCGGCGAGCCGACGCAAGTGAGATGGGGCGCGGCGGTCAACGAAGTCGACTGCTGGATGCGCGTGACGATGTTGTGCGTGCGCGTGCGCGTCGAACCATCGGCGCCGTACGTCACCGAAACGAAGCGCGGCTGCAATGGCGTCAGGCGCTGCACCGACGTCCACAGCGTCCGCTCCATCTCCTCGTCCTTCGGCGGGAAGAACTCGAAGGACACCAGCGGCCGTCCGTTCAACCGGCTGGCCGCGGTAGCGATGCGATCGGTAATTTTTTCGAGGGTCATGCTGATTGCCTCGTAACCACGACCGGCCGCCGCGCGAGCGCGACCAGCAGATGAGCGTCTTCGATATCGACGGGATGCACGCGCTCGCATTCCAGCCCGGCGCGCGCGAACCATTCGCGCAGCGTCGCAATCGGATTGGCCGCGCCGGCAGCGACGAGCGCATCGAAGTCCTCGATGAGGACGGCACGCCCGCCGTTCTTCAGCGTGCGTGCGATCTCGCTGAGCGCTGCCGCGGGGCGCTGCGCCGTCGCGAGGATGCGATCGACCGTCGCGGTGTCGAACAACGGACCGGCGAACGGCAGGTCGTACATGTCGCCACGCTGCAGCTCGCAGTGACTGAGCCCGGCGCCGTGCACGTTGGTGCGGGCCAGGCGCAACGCATCGCTCGAAATGTCGACGCCGACGGCACGCGTCGCCTTGGCACCGAGCAGCTCGAGCAGATGACCCGAGCCGGTGCCGACGTCGAGCAGGACGCCGATCGGTTCGTCGGCGAGCGCGCTCAGGATGATGGAATCGACCTCGCTCGACGCCGCGATGCGCGATCCGGCCGGGAGCTGATCCGCCGCGCGGCGGGCGCGCTCGCGAATCACCTGCTCCATGCGCTTGCGATCGCGGCGCAGGAGATCGTCGTCGTCGCGAACCATCGCGAGGAGCTGCTGGACCGTGCCGCGCTCGGACCCGGACGCAGGCGCGCGGTAGTACACCCAGTGCTGCTCGCGAAAGCGATCCAGCAGCCCGGCGTCGCAGAGGAGCTTGAGATGTCGCGAGACGCGCGGCTGGCTCTGCCCGATCACTTCGCAGATCTCACCAACCGTCAGCTCCGCGCGGGCGAGCAGCGCGAGCAGGCGGAGCCGAGTGGGCTCGGCAGCCGCTCGGAGCGCTGAAACAGCAGGCAGGAACGAAGTGGGCATCGGTCTCGTGGCCAGGATTAAGGATATAAGGATGTCCTTATATTCGACGGGAGAGTAAGGCGCAAGGAAGCCGTCGAGTTCCCTGGAAAGGAGGCCAGCTCGGGTCAGAAACCAGAATAGAGCCTAAGCGGCTGATCTAGTGGCGAGTTTCGCTGCCATCGGCAGCGGGCGTGGTCGCGAACAGCTTCTCGACGTCGACCGGGTCGAAGCGATAGGCCCGGTTACAGAAGTCGCAGCGGACCTCGACCTCGCCCCGCTCCGCCAGCACCGAGCGGATCTCCTCGGCACCGAGGCTCCGGAGCATCCCGATCACGCGTTCCCGCGAACACCGACACCGGAAGTAGACCGGCGAGGACTCGAACAGCCGCACGTCATCCTCGTTGAACAGCCGCCGCAGGATCTCGCGATCGCTCAGGGCCTGCAGCTCTTCGCCTTTCAGCGTGTCGCCGAGCAATTGCACGCGTCGCCACGCGTCGTCGATCTCGTCGCGCTCCGGCAGCTCCACTGCCCTGGTGACGCTCTTGCGCGCATGTACGCTGTCGTCCGACAAGCGCTGCAGGAGCAAGCCAGAAGCGCCCTTCTCCGTCGCGTGCAGCCAAAGCCGCGTCGGGAGCTGCTCCGAGGACTCGAAGTATTCGCGCAGGCACTCGGCGAGGCGCTCGCCGCTCAGCGGCACGACGCCCTGATAGCGCTGCGAGAGATCCTCGTTCTCCAACGTCACCGTGAGATTCCCCTCGCCGGACAGCGCGGCGAGGTTGCGGTCTTCAGGAGCTTCGCGATAACGGGCGACGGCACGCACGCCGAGCTCGCTCGAGCACTGCGCGAGCATGAGGTGCATCGGCCCATGCCCCTGCAGCTGCAGGCTCAGCGTCCCGTCGAACTTCAGCGTCGCAGCGAGCAGCACCGATGCCGCGACCGCCTCGCCGAGCGTGTCGCGGATCGCCGGCGGGTAATCGCGATGTTCGAGCAGCGCACGCCAGGAGGCATCGAGGTGCACGATGTGCCCGCGGATCGGGTAATGCTCGAACAGAAAGCGGTGCAGGCAATCGCGATCGTGCATCGCGTTAACCGCCCGCCAACTTCTTCTTCAGAAGCTCGTTGACCTGCGCGGGGTTCGCCTTGCCACCCGTCACCTTCATCACCTGCCCGACGAAAAAGCCGAACAGCTTGTCCTTGCCGGACCGGTAGTCGGCGAGCTGCTTTGGGTTCGCCGCCATCACCTCGTCGATCGTCCGTCCGATCGCGGAGGTGTCGGTGATCTGCCGCAGGCCCTTGCTCTCGATGATCGCGTCCGCGTCCTGGCCCTCGGCCCACATCTGCTCGAAGACCTCCTTGGCGATCTTGCCGGAGATCGTCGCGTCGGCGATGCGCGCGAGCAGGCCCGCGAGCCGCCGCGCATCGATGCGCGACTGCGTGACTTCGACTCCGTCCTTGTTGAGCGCACCCGACAGCTCGCCCATCACCCAGTTCGCCGCGAGCTTCTCGTGACCCGGAACGCCCGACACGACCGCTTCGTAGTAGTCGCCCATCTCGCGGCTCGCGGTCAGCACGCCGGCGTCGTACGGCGACAGCCCGAACTTCTCGATGTAGCGCGCCGCTTTTTCGTCAGGCAGCTCCGGCAGCGTCGCGCGCACGGCGTCGATGAACGCGTTGTCGAGCGCGACCGGGAGCAGGTCCGGGTCGGGGAAATAGCGATAGTCGTTCGCCTCTTCCTTCGAGCGCAGCGCGCGCGTCTCGCCCTTGTCCGGATCGTACAGGCGCGTCTCCTGGCGGACCTGGCCGCCGGCCTCGATCACGTCGATCTGCCGCGCGACCTCGTAGTTGATCGCCTTTTCGATGAAGCGGAACGAGTTCAGATTCTTGATCTCGCAGCGCGTGCCGAACTTTTCCGCGCCGACCGGACGCACCGAGACGTTGGCGTCGCAGCGGAACGAGCCTTCCTGCATGTTGCCGTCGCAGATCTCGAGATAGCGCACCAGCGTGTGGACCTTCTTCAGATATGCGACGGCTTCCTTCGCCGAGCGCATGTCCGGCTCGGAGACGATCTCGAGGAGCGGCGTCCCCGCACGATTCAGATCGATGCCCGACTGCCCGCGGAAATCCTCGTGCAGCGACTTGCCCGCATCCTCTTCGAGATGCGCCCGCGTGATGCCGACAGTCTTGCGCGCGCCGTCGTCGAGCACGATCTCGAGCCGGCCCTTCTCGACGATGGGCTTCTCGTACTGGCTGATCTGATAACCCTTCGGCAGGTCCGGATAGAAGTAATTCTTGCGCGCGAACACCGAGCGACGCGCAACTGTCGCGCCGACCGCGAGGCCGAACTTCACCGCCATGCGCACGGCTTCGCGATTCAGCACCGGCAGTACGCCCGGATAGCCGAGGTCGACGAGGTTCGCCTGCGTGTTGGGCGCCGCGCCGTAAGCAGTCGGCGCGCTCGAAAAGATCTTGCTGCCGGTTGCGAGCTGCGCGTGGATCTCGAGACCGATGACGGTTTCCCAGTTCATGTCATTCGTAGCGCTATTCATAGCCGTGGGGCAGCCGCTTGTGCCACTCGGTCTCGCGCTGATACCAGTGCGCGACGTTGAGGAGCTTCGCCTCGGCGAAATGCGGCCCGATGATCTGCAACCCGATCGGCAACCCGCCCGACAAGCCGCACGGCACCGACGTGGCCGGCAAGCCGGCCAGGTTCGCGCCGATGGTGTAGATGTCGTTGAGATACATCGTGACGGGATCGTCCACCTTCGCACCGATATCGAAGGCGGCAGTCGGCGAGGTCGGCCCCATCAACACATCGACCTGCTGGAAGGCGCGCGCGAAGTCGTCGGTGATCAGACGTCGCACTTTCTGTGCGCGCAAGTAGTAGGCGTCGTAGTAACCGGCCGAGAGCACGTAGGTGCCGGTCATGATGCGTCGCTTGACCTCGTCGCCAAAACCTTCGCCGCGCGAGCGCTTGTACAGATCCATGAGGTCGGTCGGATTCTCGCAGCGATGACCGAAGCGCACGCCGTCGAAGCGGGACAGGTTCGACGAGCACTCCGCGGGCGCGACGACGTAGTACGCCGGCACCGACAGCGGCAGATTCGGCAGGCTCACTTCGATGAGCTTCGCGCCGAGCTTCTCGTACAGACGCAGCGCGTCGCGCACCAGCTTTTCGCTCGCCGCGTCGAGACCCTTTTCGAAGAACTCCTTCAGGAGGCCGATCTTCAAACCGGCGAGCGGCTGTTCGAGAGCGCCGACGTAGTCGGGCACTGGCGTGTCGACACTGGTCGAGTCGCGCGGATCGAAGCCCGCCATGTGCGCGAGCAGCATCGCCGCGTCGCGAACTGTCTGCGTCAGTACGCCGGCCTGATCGAGACTCGACGCGAACGCGACCATGCCGTAGCGGGACACTCGGCCGTAGGTCGGCTTGAAGCCGGTCAGGCCCGTGAGGGCTGCAGGCTGACGGATCGAGCCGCCGGTGTCGGTGCCCGTGCCCGCGGGTGCAAGCCGGGCTGCTACCGCAGCAGCCGAACCACCCGACGAGCCGCCCGGGACCTTCTGCGGATCCCACGGATTGCGGACCGGTCCGTACCAGCTGTTCTCGTTCGAGGAGCCCATCGCGAACTCGTCCATGTTCGTCTTGCCGAGGGTCACGACCCCGACCTGGGCCAGCCGTTCCACCACGGCGGCGTCGTAGGGCGCAACGAAGTTCGACAGCATCCGCGAGCCGCAGGTGGTGAGGACGCCGTCGGTGCAGAAGATGTCCTTGT
>DATENH010000291.1:0-11780 GCA_035275145.1 Steroidobacteraceae bacterium
ACTTCACTCAATAGTGGGCAGCGAGGTATTCGACGATGCGATTGGCATCTTCTTCGCTGATCGGTGCACCGAACTGATCGATCATCTTGCGGACGCTTTTCTGCCAGCCCGCGCGATCCAGCACGGGGGCGTTCATCTGCACGTAGTCGACGCTGTGACACACGGCGCAGCGCGCGACAACGAGATCCCGGTCGGGCGCATCCTGGAGCCGGATGGATTCCTCACCCGCGGCGGCGAGTCCGGTCGCCAGCAGCACGACCAGTGCAGCCGCGTATCGCAACTGCGCGTTCATGCGACCTCCAGCGTCAGCGTCTGGATGATGTTGTGATGATAGCCCGATGGGTTCGGCGTCAGTTTCTCCGGCTGGCGTGCACCGTTGCGGCCAGTTGCACGGACTGAGATGCGCTGCGGGCCCGCTTTCGCGGTGTCGAGCGGCATGCGGAATCCGCGCCACGCGTAGGGGCTGGACGCTTCGCCCAGCGTCGCCGGTCGCCACGACCCTCCGTCGTCCAGCGACACCTCGACAGCGCTGATACCGCTCCCACCATCCCAGGCCCACCCAGCGAGCTCCGCCGCTCGCCCGCGCTCCAGTCGAGCGCCGTCCACATGACTGGTGACGAGCGAATTGATGAGGATCTCCGTGATCGGCGTGGTCTGCGCATTCTCCTGGCCCGCGAAGCGCGCGCCGGGGAAGGCGCCGGTCGGAATGCGGTAAGCGCTCTTCATCCAGAAGCCATCGAACGCCGTCGGCTCCACATTGATCGACGCGAGGTGCTTCACCCAATAGGTCGCGGTCCAGCCCGCGACGACCAGGCGGGCCGGCGCGCCGTTCCAGTGCGGCAGCGGCTGGCCATTCATCTCGAAGGCGATGAGCGTGTGAGCGTCGAGTGCGCGATCGACAGGCAGGCTCTTGACGAAATCGGGCGTGCCCGGCAGAGCCGCGCCGTCGCCGCCGTCGAGCACGACCTCGAGCGCATCGCCCTTCACGCCGGCGCGATTCAACACGTCGCGCAGGCGGACGCCGCCCCACATGGCGTTACCCATCGCGCCGTAGGTCCATTGCACACCGCCGGCGCGCGGTGTGAATAGACCGCGGCGATTCCCCGAGCACTGATTGATGGCAGCGAACCGCACGCGCTCGAAATCGCGTTTCAGGTCAGCGAGCGACAGTTCGAGCTGGCGCTGCACGCTCGGACCACCGACTCGCAAACGCCAGGTGCGCGGATCGATCTCCGGAATCGCTGCGAGGTGATAGCGGACGAAGAAAGCATCGTTGGCTGTGATCTGCGAGCGCAGGTCCGCCAGCGGCGTCTCGTAGTTCGGCGGGCGAAAGGTGCGCTTGATGAGCGGCCGCTTGCCGGGCAGCGCGACCAGCGCTTCGTCCGCTGACTCCGCGGCGCCCACTGCCTGCGATCCGGTCAAGCTGGACAGCAGCAGCCCGCCGATCGATCCCGCAACGACCCGACGTCTGGTAACCATCTGCGAATCCTCCGCTCAGCGTGTCAGCACACGTCCCGGCTTCTCACCCGTCGGCTTGTCTTCGCTCCACACCTTCACGCCGTTGACGAACACGGCCTTGACTCCCACCGGCAGCTCGAACGGCTGGGCGAACGTGGCGCGGTCGATGACCGTCTCGGGATCGAACAGCACCAGATCCGCAAAGGTTCCCTTGCGCAGCGTGCCGCGATCCGGCAGGCCCATTCGCTGCGCCGGGAGCGAGGTCATCTTGCGAACTGCCTCGGGCAGCGTGAACCAGTGCCTCTCGCGCACGAAGCGCCCGAGCACGCGCGGAAACGTGCCTGCACCGCGCGGATGCTGGCTGTCGATGCCGCCGTCGCTCGCGACCATCACCCACGGCTGCTTGTAGAACAACTCGATGTCCGCATCCGTCATCGACTTGGCGATGATCAGTGCATCGTCGTCGGCCGCGTTGCCTTCACGAATGATGCGAATGAACATGTCGATGGGGTCGATGCGCTCGTCCTGCGCCAGTTGCTCGATCGTGTGCTGTTCGTAGCGCTTGTTCGGCGCGAAGTTGGCAATCGTCACGTTTCCGGCGCCGCCCACCGCCGCGAGTGCTTCCTTCACGCTGGACGGCGACTCGTATTGCTTGTCCGGTACCAGCACCTTGATCGTCGAATACCACGCGTCGTACGGGTAGCAGTCGGCGAGGAAGTCGAGACCGCCGCGGCGCGCGTCCTCGATGATTTTGACGTACTCGGCGGCCCTGCCCCACACGCTGACCGTGCCGAGCTTGATGTGCGAATGCTGGACTGGAATGCGCGCTCGCTGTCCGATCGCGATCTCCTCGCGCAGCGCCTCGAACGAGCGGTCCGCCTCGTCCCTGATGTGGGTCATGTAGAAACCGCCGTGCTTCGCGGCTGCTTCCGCGACTGCGACCATTTCCTCGGTGGTGCTGTAACTCGCGACGTCGTATTCGAGGCCGCTCGACAGCCCGATCGCGCCCTCTCTCATGCCTTGCTCGACCAGCTTCGCCATTGCCGCGATCTCGGTCGGCCGCGTGACGCGGCGGAAATCGTTTTGCAGGATCTGCTCGCGCACCGTCGCGTGGCCGACCGCGACGGCGAGATTCATCGCGACCGGCTTGCCGCGACGCTGTTCGAGCCACGACCCGATGGGCCACGGCGAGTCGCCGTCAGCGCCGAGCAGCACCGTCGTGATTCCTTGCGCGATCTGCGTCGTCGCGAGCGGATCGCGATCGAGGCCTTCCTCGGAGTGGTTGTGGATGTCGATGAATCCCGGTGCGAGGACCAGGCCTTTGGCATCGATCACTTCATCGCCGCGCGCCGGCTCGAAATTCCCGATCGCAGCGATGCGATCTTCCGTGATCCGCACATTCGCCTTGCGCAACGCCGCGCCGGTCCCATCGGCCACCTGCGCATTGATGATGACCGTGCTGGCGAGAGCGATGATCAGTGCATGCATGGGGCCGCAGTGTGCCACGGACTGGCTAAGGTGTGCGCGCACTTCCCACCGCAGCCGGTGGAGGCGGCAGCCATTGGCGGCGATCTGGCCTACACCGTGACTGCACCTGCGGACGTGCTCAGCGCCTGACGCGTCAGGCCGACGCTTCCGCGCGAGGTGTGAGGAAGAACGCGAGCACGAACAGTGTGCCCAGGACGAGATCGATGCAGCCGAAGGTCAGCGACGTCGTCTTGATGCGCTGCTGCGTGAACAGCACGATCGCCGGAACGCCAAATGCCAGCTTTTCCAGCACTGAGACCAGCATCAGCGGGCGGTAGCGCACCGGGTTGCGGGCGATCACGAAGAATACGAGCTGCCAGGCGAGCGTCACGCCGACGAAGCCGTAGAAGAATTCAGGATGCGTGATCGCGGGCGGATCGTTCTGGGCGATCTGTCCCTCTGCAAAGTACAGCGGCGCGATCACCAGAATCCCGTAAACCCCGGCGATGGTGAATATCCAGCGTGCAATCTTCATGAGCCCTCCGTGCCGCAATGGTACCGCGGCACGATGGGTTCATTCACTGGCGAACGACAGCGGACGCGCGTGGCAGGTCGTGCCGGGTTGCGGCAGCGATCCCTTCACAAGAAAGTCGAGCGCCAGCGCGTCCATGCACGCCAGGCTCACGTTCGTGGCGCCATGGCCGCCGCCGCGATAGCGCACGACATTCGCTTCGACGCCGAGGGCTCGAGCGAGCCTGCGCGTCCATGGTCATCCAGCCACTGTAGAGGTCGCATCGGCTCGAGGTGGAGCGACCAAGGTCAACGACGATTGCTCACGAAGGTGGGCTGTCACAACCCGCAGCTCAGAGTCGTCTAGCGGTTGCGAGGCAGTAGACATGAAAAGTGAACATAGGATCGTAGTGGCGGGCGGCGGATATGCGGGCGTCAGCTGCGCGCTGCGGCTGGCCCGACGGGTTCCATCGAAGGTCAGCGTAACGCTGATCAGCGCGACGGATCGCTTCGTCGAGCGCATTCGCCTGCACCAGCGCGCAACCGGACAGGACGTCGGCGACTGGAGCCTGCCGGCGCTGATCCGCCGCAGCGGCGTCGAGTTGCGCGTCGGCGTCATCGAACAGATGGATTTGAGCAATCGCCTGTTCAAGCTCGGCGGCGAGCGTGTCGAATTCGATACAGCCGTGCTCGCGCTCGGCTCGTACGTCGACGTCCATAGCATCAAGGGCGTCCGCGAGCACGCGATGGCGGTCGAGTTCGGCGCAGTCTCCGGCATTCATCAGGCGTTGCGGAAAGCGGCGGCGCATCGCGCGCGCATCGCGATCGTCGGCGGAGGCCTGACGGGTATCGAGCTGGCGACCGAGGTCGCCGAAGTCTTTCCCGATCTGCAGGTCTCGATCGTGAGCCAGACGCCGCTCGCGGAGTCCTGGTCGGCAGCCGCGCGCGAGCACGTGCTCGCGGCCATGGAGCGCTTCGGCATCCGCGTCGAGGAAGGTCTGCACATCCGCGCCGTTCATCGCAAACACCTGGAGACCGATCGCGGCGACCTGCCGTTCGACCTGTGCATCTGGGCCGGCGGATTCGTCGGTCACTCGCTGGCGTGGAACAGCGGGCTGAAGGTCAACGGCCAGGGCCAGGCGCTGGTCGACACGCAACTGCGATCGGTTTCGCATCCCGGCGTGCACGTCGTCGGCGATCTCGCTGCCATTGCGCCTGAGCTGACGCCGCAGATGCCAATGGGCTGCAAGAGCGCGATGCCGGCCGGTGCGTGGGCCGCCGAGAACATCGCGCGGCGCTTGAGCGGGCAGCCCGAGCAATCCTTGCAATACGCGGTCCCCTTCTTCTGCGTGAGCCTCGGTCGCCGCGACGGACTGATCCAGATGGCGGCACCGGACGGCTCGATGACCGGTCGCGTGCTCACTCACCGCCGCGGCGCGTGGTTCAAGGAATTCATCTGCCGCAGCACGATGTGGGCGCTGAAGATGGAGCGCCTCGGGATTTCGGGCATCCAGTGGGTGAAGAGTCGTCCGGCATCGGAGATCGAAGCGCCCCAGGCAAGTTGAAGCTAGAATTCTCCCGCGATCCTCCAGGGAGAATTCGAATGAAGCACCTGTTCGCGGCCGGCCTCTTGCTGGTCCCCGTAGTCGTCCACGCCGATCTCGCGGCGCGCGTCAAGGCGATGGCGGAGATCCCCAGCACGTTCAGTCCGCAGTATTCGCGCGACGGCAAACTCATTGCGTTCCTCAGCAATCGCAGCGGGACGCCGCAAGTGTGGGTCGTCGATGCGGCCGGCGGCGAGCCAAAGCAGATCACGCAAGGCACCGATCCGGTCGGCTCGGTCGAGTGGTCGCCGGTCGAGGACCGCATTGCCTATGACGTTGCACGCGGCGGCGGCTTCAACGCGCAGGTGTACTACAGCAAGCCCGACGGAACCGACGCGAAGCTCATCACCAGCGGCGGCAAGGAAGACAACTTCTCCGGCAGCTTCGCGCCAGACGGCCGCTACTATTTCCGCTCCGCACAGCGCGACCCACAAGCACCGGACTCTTGGATCTACGATCCCAAGACCGGTAAGTCCGCGATCGCGATCGAGTACCACGGGTTCGGCGGCATCGTCGACATTCAGCGGCCGGCGAATCGTGCATTGATCAGCCGGCTCGTCACGCGCGGCAATACCAATTTGTATCTGCACGATCTGCAGACTCACCAGGAGATTCTGCTGACGCCGCACGAAGGGCCGGCGCTGGTCGGCGGTCAGCTCGCACCGGACGGCAGTGCGGTGTATCTGGTCCACAATCTCGGGCGCGATCGTCAGATCGTGTCGCGGATCCCGATCGATGCTGCGGGCAAGCCCGGTGCGATGACGGTGCTCGGCGAGCGCGACAATGCCGAAGCGGACGACTTCGCTTTGAGCAACGACGGGCAGCGGGCGGTGATCACCTGGAATGCCGGTGGTCGCAGCGAGCTCGAGTTGGTGTCCCTCCCCGATGGCAAACGCACGCCCTTTGCGTCGCTGCCGGGCGAAGTGGTTTCCGTCAGCGATTTCTCGCCTGACGGCAGTCGTGTAGCGCTGAACGTCACCGGGGCGGCGCAACCGCCGAGCGCGTGGCAATACGAATTCGCTTCGCAGCGCTACACGCAGATCGCGCCGATCAAGACTCCGGGTGTGGATCTGTCGACACTCGTGCAGCCCGAGTTCTACATCTACAAGGCGCAGGATGGGCTCGAGCTGACTGGCTGGCTGTATCAGCCGCCGGGTTTCCAGCGGCCGGGTCCGGTCGTGTTGAGCTTCCACGGCGGGCCGGAAGGGCAGGAGCGTCCGGTGTTCCGTGCGGACTACCAGGCGATCCTCGCGCAAGGCATTGCGGTGTTCGCGCCCAACATTCGCGGCTCGTACGGCTTCGGCAAAGCGTTCCTCGCGCTCGACGATCGCGAGAAGCGCTTCGACGCGAACCGCGACGTCTACGACTCGGCGGAAATGCTGATCAAGGCTGGCATCGCCAAGCGCGGCAAGCTCGGCATCGTCGGTGGCTCGTACGGCGGCTATGTCGTGATGATGGCCGTGACGGAGTATCCGGACACGTTCGCGGCGGGCGCAGATCTCTTCGGCATCGTCAACTTCGAGACGTTCTTCGCACAGTCCACGCCGTGGATGGGCGCGATTTCCGGCGGCGAGTACGGCGACCCGAAGACGCAGGCGGATCTCTTGCGGCGCCTGTCACCGATTCACAAGCTGGACCGCGTGCGTGCCGCGATGCTGGTGATGCACGGCGCGAACGACACGAACGTGCCGGTTGTCGAGGCGAAGCAGGTCGTCGACACCTTGAAGAAGAACGGCCGCGACGTCGAGTTCCTGCTGTTCCCGGACGAAGGTCACGGCTGGCGCTAGATTCCGAACCGCGTCAAGTCGACGACGACGCTTGCTGAGTTCTTCCGTCGACATCTGCTGGAACAGGGTCAGCAGGCCGCCTTGTGATGCGCCATACGCCGATCGTCAGCACCGGGATGATCAGCAGCACGATGAACGCGTAGGTGAGCAAGCCGTAGCCTTTCTCGATCAGGCCGACGAGGCCGATCGCTGCGGCTGCATAGACCGAGATCACCATCACGGTGATGGCGAGCGCCGGGCGCATCGCGCGCGGCATCTCACGACCGCGTTCTTCGTAGACCTTTGCGACGCGCTCATTGATTGCGTGCAGGATCGGCACGCCGGTGTCGACCAGCGTGAGCAGCACCGCGAACTGAAACGCCCACTCGAACCATGGCGCGCCGAGCTTGTCGAGCAGGAAAGCGGAGGGCAGGGCGACGTTCGCGATCTGGTCGGAATAGCCCACCATTGCGACGTAGAAGACGACGCCCGGCAGCATGCCGAGCGGCCCGCCGAGGAGACCCGCGACCATCGCCTCGCGTCGGCGCGTCAGATGGCGGATGCAGAAGAACACCGCCGGGACTGTCGCGACGTTGTAGCCGGCGTAAGTGAGGCCGGCTTTGAACCAGCCGTGCTCGACCGGTTGGGACGCGAACGCCGCTTCGATGCGGTCGCCGAACGCGAACAGGCTCCAGATGAAGAAGACGATGTACACGAGGTACAGGTAGCCCACCGACAGCGCCAGGAATTTCTCGATGGCGGTGCTGCTGTAGAACACCATCGCGCCGGTCGCGACGATCATGGCGATCGAGCCGACGATCCGCGGCAGGCCGAACAGGTCGTGAGTGATCTCACCGGCGGCCGCACCCATCACGGCGAACACGATCACGATCAGCAGGAAGTAGGCGATCTCGAACAGGAACCAGCCCGGACCGAGCAGCAGCTTGAAGAACGAGCGGTAGTCGTAGGCTTTCGCCATGCGTGCCAGCTCGAAGCTGACCATCAGCACCGCGCTCCAGAACAGCATGCTGACGATCATGCCGAGCAGGCCGCCCCAGGGACCGGCCGGCAGAAAGAACTGCACCAGCTCGCGACCCGTTGCATAACCGCCGGCGATGACGGCGGACTCGAAGACGAAGCCGGGCAGAAGGTAACGCTGGAAGAAATCTTTCATCACGCAGCCTGTTGCGAGGTGGATTTGAGGAGCCCGAGGCGGATCAGACTTTCGGCGCTCGCGACGATGGCGTCTTCCGACGAGCGCGGCTTCCAGCCGAGCAGGCCGCGCGCCTTGGCGTTCGTGCCGTTCTTCTGCTTGCCGAGCTCGGGGATGAGCTGCTTCAGCGCCGGGTCGCGCAACGCCGCGAGCCGGACCAGCCAGTTGGGAAGCTGGCGCGCGGGCACTTTGGCCGCGGCCGTGCCCATGCGTGCCTTGAGCACCTTCGCGATCTCGAGCATCGACATGAAGTCGCCGGCCGTGCACAGAAAGCGTTCGCCGCGAGCGGCGGGGTGGGTCATGGCACGCACGTGCAGGTCCGCGACGTCGCGCACGTCGACGATGCCGAACCAGCGTTGCGGACAGCCTGGAATCCCGCCGTCCATCATGCGCTGAACGATCATGACCGAAGGCGAATAGTCCGCGCCGAGCACCGGCCCGAGGATCGCCACGGGATTGACGACGGACAGCTCCGGGCCGCCTTCGCTCGCGACGAAGTCCCACGCCGCGCGTTCCGCGATCGTCTTGGATTTGATGTAGGGCGTCGCGCCCTCGCCGTTGATGTCGGTCCAGCTGTTCTCGTCGAACGGTGCGGTCTGCGGCTTCAAGCCGTAGCCGATCGCGGCGAACGAGGAGGTCATCACGACCCGCTTCACCCGGGCGTCGCGAGCTGCACGCAGCACGCGCAACGCACCTTCGCGTGCGGGGACGATCAGCTCGTCCTCGTTCTTCGGCACGGCGACCGGGATCGGCGAAGCGACATGCAGGACGTATTCGCAGCCTGTCACAGCCTGCGACCAGCCTGCGTCTTGTTCGAGATCGGCCGCAACGAAGGACAGGCGGTTGCCTGCATCAGCGCCGCCCGCTTGCAGCATCGCGCGGACCTCAGGCTCGCGTTTGAGGTTGCGTACGGTCGTGCGGACCGTATGGCCTTCGGCCAACAGCTGCAGGATGCAATAGCTCCCAACGAACCCCGATCCACCGGTCACTAGCACTGCGCTCATCGTCGCCTCGGCTGAGCTGTGGACAATTCCAGCCCGGCATCTTCGGCTAGAATTGCGCGCATGTCACGCGAGGATCTCCCGGTATTTCGCCTCGTCGACCTTCGCAAGATCTATGGACAGGGCGACGCCGCCGTGCATGCATTGCGCGGCGTCGATCTCACGATCGCGGCGGGCGAGCTGCTGGTGCTGCTCGGACCGTCCGGTTCTGGTAAATCGACCCTGCTGAACGTGCTCGGCGGCCTCGACCGGCCGACTTCCGGGAGCTGCTTTTTCCGGGATCTGGACCTGGCGAGCGCCGCCGATGCGGATGTCACGCAATACCGGCGCACACACGTTGGCTTCGTATTCCAGTTCTACAACCTCATCGCCAGCCTGACGGCGCAGGAAAACGTCGAGCTGGTGACCGAGGTGGCGCCTGACCCGATGCCGGCAGCGGAAGCGTTAGAGCTCGTGGGACTCGGCAAGCGGCTGCATCACTTCCCGGCGCAGCTTTCCGGCGGCGAGCAGCAACGTGTCGCGATCGCGCGAGCGATCGCCAAGCGGCCGACCGTGTTGCTGTGTGATGAACCGACTGGCGCGCTGGACGTGGCGACGGGCGTGCACGTGCTGGAAGCGCTTGTTACCGCGAACAACAAGCTCGGCACGACGACGCTGTTGATCACGCACAATGCGGACATCGCGCGCATCGGCGATCGGGTCGTACGGTTTGCGGATGGCCATATCCGCTCCATCGAAGCGAACGAGCAGCGCATCGCGCCGGCGGAGCTGACGTGGTGATTCGGCTCGCAACGCTCGATCGCAAGCTGCTCCGTGACCTGAAACGGTTGAAGGCGCAGGCGATCGCTGTGTCCGCGGTGCTCGCCTGCGGCGTGGCGCTGTTCGTCATGGCCACGGGCATGTACGACTCGCTCGAACGCGCGCGGGATAGCTACTACGACTCGGCGCGGATGGCGGACGTCGCGGTGTCGGTGGTGAGAGCTCCGGACCCGATCGCAAACGATCTTGCGGAGTTGCCGGGCGTGAATGCGCTGGAGCCGCGAGTGACCGGCATCGGGCTGCTCGATCTCGCGGGCAAGTCGGATCCGGTGTCGGCGCGGCTCGTGTCGTTGCCGCCAGATCGGCATCCGCGCGTCAACGACGTCTTGCTGCGTGCAGGCCGGTGGCCGGATCCGACGCGCGACAACGAGGTCTTGATCAACGAGGCGTTTGCGGAAGCCAACTATCTCGCGCCTGGCGTGCAATTGCGCGCCCTGATCTATGGTCGCTATCGCGAGCTCGAAGTCGTCGGCATCGCCAGCAGTCCGGAATTCGTGTTCGCGGTCGCACCCGGTGCAATGCTGCCGGAGCCGGAGCGCTTCGGCGTGGTCTGGATGGGGCGCGAAGCCCTGGGCCGCGCGTTCGACGTGGATGGCGCGTTCAACGACGTCGTGTTCCGTCTCGCGCCCGGTGCCGACCGACGCGAAACCATTTTTGCAATCGACGAGCGGCTCGGGCGGCACGGCGGCCGCGGAGCGTACGGACGCGATCGGATGTTGTCGGCGCAGTTTCTCGCTGACGAGCTGAGCTCATTGCGCACGATGGCTTCGATCCTGCCGCCGATCTTCCTGCTGGTGGCGGTGTTCCTGCTCAACGTGTCGCTGTCGCGGCTGGTCGCGACGGAGCGCTCGAACATCGGGCTGCTCAAGTCGTTCGGCTACGGCAACGTGTCGATCGGGCTGCACTACGGCAAGTTCGCTGTCGTGTTTGCGCTGCTCGGCGCTGCGCTCGGCGTGCTCGTCGGCCGCTATCTCGGGGGCTACATGGCTTCGATCTATCAGAAGATCTATCGCATTCCGGCGCTGGCGTTCGACGCGAAGATGCACGTCTATGTGTGGGCGGTCGTGGTTTCGTTGATTGCAGCAGTGTTCGGTGCGGCGCAGGCAGTGTTGCGCGCCGTGCGATTGCCGCCTGCGGCAGCGTTGGCGCCGCCGGCGCCGGTGGGCTTCAGCCGCTTGGGGCAGGGAATCGAGAACGCGGCTCGCAACCTCGACGGCAAGACGCGAATGGTCGCGCGTCGCATCGCTCGCTTCCCGCGCCGTTCGGCGACGACCGTCGTAGGCATCATGCTCGCGCTCGCGCTGCTGATCACGTCGCAGCACTTTCCGATCTCGATGAATCACATCGTCGACGTGACGTTCGGGGTTGCGCAACGGATGGATGCGACGTTGACGTTCGCGGAAACTGCGGACGACAAGATCCTCGCGGAGGTCGGTCGGTTGCCCGGCGTGTATTCGGTCGAGCCGCTGCGAGCGACCGAAGTGATTCTGACGGCTGGCAGTCGCACCCGCCGCGACACGTTGATGGGACTGACGGAAGGGGCTTTCCTCTATCGTCTGCTCGATCAGAACATGGACGCGGTGGACCTGCGGGCAGACGGCATCACGCTTTCGCAAAACCTGGCGAACAAGCTTGCCGTGAAGGTCGGCGACACGGTGAGTGTGCAGGCAACCGACGGTCATCGCGCCCATGCGGATCTGACGGTCGTTGCGGTCGTGAAGCCGTATCTAGCCGGTGCCGCGTACATGCAACTCGGTGCATTCGGGCGCGCGCTGCGCGAGCCGGGGCGCGTCAGTGCGGCGTACGTGTTGATGGATAGCGCCGAGCGCGATGCGCTCAATCGCGAAGTGAAGGAACTGCCGATGATCGCGGGAGTCTCGTTCCTCGACAACGCCTCGGCGTCGATGCGCAAGATGTTGAACGAGGGCAGCGGCTTCTTCGC
>DATENH010000292.1:0-31386 GCA_035275145.1 Steroidobacteraceae bacterium
GGCCTTGCGCGCGGCAGCGCTTTGCGACTTGGACACGGCGAGCTGTGCATCGAGCTCCGCAAGCTGGGCGTACCGCTGCGTCTGCTGCTCGTCGCCGTCCTTCATAGCCTTACGCGCAGAGTCCAAATTCTCCTTCGCGTGTTGCAACTCCAACGCGCCTTGCTCGGAGTTGCCGACGGTCTGCTGCGCCTGTTTAACCGAGGTCTCGCTGCGAGCTACGCGCTCTCTCGTGAGGTCGGAAATGCCACCGCAGCCCGACAGCAAACCGGCGGCGAGGACCAGCGAGCCGGCGATGCGTGTCATCGATGAATTCATGGGATCGACTCCGTGATTGCGAGCGTCGTTCGGGGACCACACTTCGAAACGCATGTTCTGTCGGCGAGGTTCCCGGAACCGTAGCTGACGGCGGGGACAAAGCCTGTGAATACCGGGATTTGCAGACGCCGCAGCGGCCCGGCATGATGCCGGCACGTCAAGGAACTCAGCGAACAAATCGAACAGCTGCTGACGGGAATCGGAGGCCTCATGAATCTCGATCACAGGGAACCGCGATATTTCCGCGGCGTGCGCGCGCTGCTGCTGGCAGCACTGCTCGGCGCAAGTAGCCACGCATTCGCAATCGATGCGGCTCCAGCGGGCATCAACGTCGTGATCATCGACGAAACTCAGCACGGCTGGGACAGGGGCGTGCTCGCTCGCTACGGCATCGCTTCGCGCGCCAGCCGCATCAACAAGGGCGGACACGCCGAAGCGTTGCGTCGAGCGCTGGGCGACCAGAACGTGCGCACTCGTCTGGCAGTGCCCACGGCATGCCCGAAAGCCGGTACGCACGATGCGTGCGCGAGCGTGCGCTTGATCAGGGATGTGGACCTGCCGGGCGTAGTGGAAGAAACGAAGAACTCCACGCTGCTCGTGTTGTGGCCCGAGGCCGCGTATTTCCCGCCGGAGCAGCTGTACCTCGCTTATATCGATGTCGACGTGCTGCAGAAAGGCAAGCTCGTGCCGGGCCCGTTCTACGTGGGTTACCGCGATTGGAAGTGCGGCAACGATTGCGTGCAGGCGGCGTTCGAAGCCTCGGCGAAGGAATTGGCAGCGATGATTCGCTACGTGCTCGAACTTGGTCCGGCCGGGCAAACGTTGTCGGTGCCGGCAGCGTGGCAAAGCAAGCCGCTATTGACGAGCGTCTCCAAGTGGGGCAACAAGTGCGCCACCGACGTCAACCACAGCCGCGTCGTACGCGAATACGGCGAGCGCTTCTGGCTCAACGATTCGTCGGAACGGAAGCTCCTGTCCACGGCGTGGCGCGGCTGCAATATCTTCGAGACGTCATAGCGATTGGTACGCGGCGAGCGCTGCGCGCCGCGACTCAGCGAGATCGACGATCGGCGCAGGATAGGTCGCGCCGATCTGCACGCCGGCGGCTTGCAGCGTTGCCGAGGGCGCTGCATGCGGTGCGTGAATGTGCGGCACATCGAGTCGCGCCAACTCGGGAATCCACCGTCGCACGTAGTTGCCGTCGGGATCGAACCTCTCGCTCTGCGTCAGCGGATTGAAGATCCGGAAGTAGGGCGCCGCGTCGGCGCCCGAGCCCGCAACCCACTGCCAGTTCATCGTGTTGTTCGCGAGATCGGCATCGACCAGCGTGTCCCAGAACCAGCGCGCGCCTTCCAGCCAGTGCAGGCGCAGGTTCTTCACCAGGAACGAGGCGACGATCATGCGGACCCGGTTGTGCATCCAACCCGTTGCCCATAGCTGCCGCATCCCCGCGTCGACGAGCGGAATCCCGGTGCGCCCGCGCTGCCAGGCCTGCAGATGTGCGGACTCCCGCGACCATGCGAAACGCGCGAACCGACGGTCGAGCGGCTCCAGCACGGTGTGTGGAAGGTGATAGATCAAGTGATGCGCGAACTCCCGCCAGATCAGCTCGGCAGCAAAGGTCGAGTCGCGCACCTTGGCACTCTTCGCGGCAAGGGCGTGCCACACCTGTCGGACGGAGATCTCGCCGAAGTGCAGATGCGGCGATAGTGCGGACGTACCGTCGCGATCCGGTCGATCGCGCGTCTTGGCGTACGCAGCGACCGGCTTCTTCGCGAACGAGCGCAATCGCCCGTGCGCGCCGGCTTCACCTGGGCGCCACATTTCGTCCATCGTTTCGTACCACTCGATGTCCGGCAGCAATCGCAACTCCCCGAGCGCCACCGAGTCCGGCCAGGCCGCAGGCGAGATCCATCGCGAAGGCGCCCGCAACGGCGCCGCTGGATCGAGTGTTTCCAGAACGCGCCGCTTGAAGGGCGTGTAGACGCGGTAGGGCTGCCCGCTGCCGTTCTGGATTTCCCACGGTTCGCGCAGCAGCGCACCGTTGAAGCTCTCGACCTCGAGACCGTCGGCGCGCAGCTCCTTCTTCACTTCGAGATCGCGGGCGACCGCTGCGGGCTCGTAGCGTCGATTCCAGAACACCGCGCTCGCGCCGGTTTTTGCCACCGCGTGCTGCAAACAATCGAGCGCCGGCCCACGCAGCAACGACAGGCGGGAGCCGTGCGAACGCAACTCTGCATCCAGAGCGGACAACGAGCGGTGCAACCACCAACGCGACGCGCCGCCGGGCGGGAACTCCTGCTCTTCGGCATCGCACAGGATGTAGAGGGGAACGATCGGACCGCCGCGCCGCGCGGCCGCCTGCAACGCAGGGTTGTCGCGCAGACGCAGATCCTGGCGCAGCCAGACGATGGAGCCCGTGCTCTCTCCCTTAGTCATGAGGCCCAAGCTATCATCCGCCCATGCCATCCTTCGACATCGTTTCCGAGCTGAACCCGCACGAAGTCGCGAACGCCCTCGACCAGGCGAACCGCGAGGTGAGCACGCGCTTCGACTTCAAGGGCACGAACGCCAAGTTCGAGCTGAAGGAGCTCGTCGTCACGCTCAGCGCGCCGGCGGACTTCCAGCTCAAGCAGATGATGGACATCCTCAAGCTGAAGCTGACCAAGCGCGGCATCGACATCGTCTGCATGAAGGTCGACGAGCCGATCGTCACCGGCCAGACTGCGAAGCAGCTGGCAACGCTGCGCCAGGGCATCGACACCGAGCTGGGCAAGAAGATCCAGCGCATGATCAAGGATTCGAAGCTGAAGGTGCAGGCTGCGATCCAGGACAAGCAGGTGCGGGTCACCGGGAAGAGCAAGGACGACTTGCAGGGGGCCATTGCGCTGATCCGGGGCGGCAAGCTGGAGCTGCCGCTGCAGTTCACGAATTTCAGGGATTGAAGGAATTACCGACAGGTTTTTCTTTTTTAGAACCTGCTCGTTACCCATCCCCGACTGACATCAAACCGCCCGGCGCGGCATCGTGCTCCTGACCAGATCAGGAGATGCCATGAGCAACGCCGCGGTGAAATACGACCTGAGTGCCCCCGACTCCCCGCTGCCTGCGGCTGCATTGCGCCGCTGGCTGCACGGCCGCTGGGCGCTGCTGTTTTCGCATGCCAACGATTTCGCCGCTTACGGCTTCGAGAGCGATCGCTGGCTCGTCCATGTCCAGGAAGCGTTTGCCGCCGCCGACGTCCGTCCACTCGCGCTCGCCGACCGCCAGGAAGCGGGGTGGGTGACGGAAGTCGGCGGCTGCACCACTACGCTCGCCCTCGATCGTTCAACTAGATTCGTCATGACACTGGATGCCAGCCTGCGACCGCGACGCACGTTCGCTTACACGCAGCAGGATCGATTGCCTTCCCCGATCGATCTCGTGGCTCTCGCGCGGCAAACGCGCGACCGCTCGCTCACTGGCTGGGCGGCCGCCCGGAATAGGCCTGCCATTCCTTGCCGACGATGAGGCGCGCGCCGCGGCCGAACGTCATGTACGACCACGCCCACTGGATCAGCACCGACAGGCGATTGCGGAAGCCGCTGAGTCGATAGATATGTACCAGCAGCCAGAACCACCACGCGAAGTAGCCCGCGAGCCTCAGGCGCCCGACCTCCGCAATCGCGCGGCTGCGGCCGATCGTCGCGAGTTGCCCGAGGTCGTGATAGCGAAATGGTGCGCGCTCGGCGACGGCGCCGCGCCCGGCTTCCTGTTTGACGACGTCCGCCGCGTAGATCCCTTCCTGCATCGCGACCGTCGCGACTCCCGGTAGCGGCTGGCCTTCGTGCTCTTCGCGGCGCGCCATGTCGCCGAGCACGAAGACTTCCGGGTGTCCGGGAATCGTCAGGTCGGGACCGACCTTGACCCGCCCGACCGAATCGAACGGAACGCCGAGCGTGCGGCCGACGTCGGAAGCGCGCACTCCCGCCGCCCATAGCACCGTTGCTGCGTCGACCTTCTCGTTGCCGACGCTGACTCCGTCGGCGCCCACGTTGGTGACGCGCGCATGCGTCCAGACCTGCACGCCGAGCGATTCGAGATCGCGCATCGCGCGCGCGGCAAGCTTCTCGTCGAAAGCCGGCAGGATGCGCGGACCGGCTTCGATCAGGATCACACGCGTCTGGCGCGGATCGATGCTGCGAAAATCTCGCGCCAGCGTGTAGCGGCTCATCTCGCCGATCGCCCCTGCGAGCTCGACGCCGGTCGGCCCGCCGCCCACGACGACGAACGTGAGATGACGCCGCCGCGCCTCGAGATTCCCATCGCGCTCCGCCTCCTCGAACGCTTCGAGCACGCGTCGTCGGATCTCCGTGGCCTGCGGCAGTGTCTTCAGGCCAGGTGCATAGCGTTCCCATTCTTCGCGACCGAAGTACGCATGCTGGGAACCGGATGCGAGCAACAGGTAGTCGTACTTGAACTCGCCGCAGTCGGTCACGACCACGCGGGAGTCGACATCGACGCGCTGCGCTTCGGCCATGACCACGCGAATATTGCGCACGTGCGTGAACAAGCTGCGGATTGGGATTGCAATGTCTGCCGGGCTGAGCGCCGCCATCGCGACCTGGTAGAGCAGCGGCTGGAACAGATGATGATTCTCGCGATCGAGCAGCGTCACTGCGACGCCGGGCACGTTGCGCAAGCGCTTGGCCGCGTTGATGCCGGCGAAGCCGGCGCCGACGATGACGACCTGCTTCATTCCGCGATCTGCTCCCACGCCCAGTCGACGATGGGCTGCACGCGCGGCGAGACCAGGCGCGTGGCTCCTTCGTAATCGACCCAGCGGAACTCATTGTGCTCGGCGCGCCCGAGCGCCTCGATGACGGTGAGCGTGACTGCAGAGGTCTCAGTGCGCGCGAGGTAGTAGCGTGCGACCTTGCCGCGGCTGTACGGGCCGGTCTCGGTATACACCTCGCCCCAGACGAATTGCAGATCGACGATCAAGGTCTCCTCGCGAACCTCGCGGATCGCCGCGGCCAGCGGCTCCTCGCCCGCTTCGACCATGCCCTTGGGGAAGTCCCAATGATTGAATGCACGCAGCAGCAGGAATTTCCAGCCCTGCGGAGTCGCGCGAACCACGACTACTCCGGCTGACAGTCTCGTCGAGCGGGGCGGCATGCCCCAAATTGTAGCTATGCCGCCTGCTGATACTCCAGCACACCCGCGACTGCATGCATGACCGAAGCAATGCGAACCGCGCTTTGAATCGATTCTCGGCTCGTGCCACCTTCGCGGAGCTTGCGCTCATGCGCAGTCACGCACATCCCGCAGCCGTTCACGGCCGACACCGCGAGCGACAGCAGCTCGAACTCGAGCTTGTCGATGCCCGGGTTGCCGATGACGTTCATGCGCAACCGCGCCGGCATCGTCTGGTACTCGGAGTCCTCGACCAGATGCAGGAAGCGATAGTAGATGTTGTTCATGCCCATGATTGCCGCAGCCGCCCGTGCGGCCTGCAGATGTGCTGCGTCGAGATGGGGCTGAGCCCAGCTCTCGATGGCACGCACCAGCTGCGGATTGCGGGCAGCAATCGCCGTCGCCAACGCAATCGACGCGATCTGGCTCTCGGTCAGGCCGGGCGCGCCCTGCGGCGTCAGCACGCTGCCGAGATTGAGCTTCAGGTCGCGGGCGTAGTCGGGCAATTGGTCGCGGATGGTGTCGACAGTCATGGGGTCTCCAAAAAAGGGGCGCGAAGAGTCGGGCTGAAGCCCGACCTACAGCGATCTCCGTAGGTCGGGCTCAGTTCGATACGGCTTTACGCCGCCTTCAATGTCTCCTCGCCCTTCTTCCAGTTGCACGGGCACAGCTCGTCGGTCTGCAGGGCGTCCAGCACGCGCAGCACTTCCTCCGGGCTGCGGCCGACGTTCAGGTCGGTCACGTAGGCGAAGCGGATCACGCCCTGCGGATCGACGATGAACGTCGCGCGCTGCGCTACGCCCGCCTCGGGGTCGAGCACGCCCAGCGCCGTGGTCAGCTCACGCTTGATGTCCGAGAGCATCGCGAACGGCAGGTTGCGCAGCTCCTCCTTGTCCTTGCGCCATGCCAGGTGCACGAACTCGGAGTCGGTGCTGACGCCGTAGATCACTGCGTCGCGGTCGGCGAACTCGCGGTTGAGCTTGCCGAAAGCCGCAATTTCCGTCGGGCAGACGAACGTGAAATCCTTCGGCCAGAAAAACACGACCTTCCACTTGCCGGGGTGCGACGCCTGGTCGAACGGCTGGAAGGCGTGGGCCAGGTCGTTCGAGACGACGCCAGTCAGGGAAAAATGGGGAAATTTCTGTCCAACAGTCAACATCAGCACTCTCCTAGGCTCTCAGGTTCGCAACTGCCACGTATGATGCGGACGGACTCTCCATTTTCCCAATCGATTGACCTAAACTGGTCGATAGGGACTGGCTATTGAGCCTCCGGACCGGACCACCGCCATGAACCTTCGCGACCTGCGCTATTTCGTCGCCCTGGCCGAGACGCGTCACTTCGGCAAGGCGGCCGAGCGCTCATACGTCAGCCAGCCGACGCTGTCGGCGCAGATCAAGAAGCTCGAGACCTATCTGGGGGTGCAGCTCATCGAACGCCAGCCCCGCAAGGTGGCATTGACCGAGACCGGCGTGAAAATCCTGCCGATCGCGCGCCGCATCGTGCAGGAGAGCGATGAGATCGTCTCGCTGGCGCGCAACGAGCACGATCCGCTGTCGGGAAAACTCAAAGTCGGGCTGATTCCGACGATCGGCCCGTACCTGCTGCCGCTGATCACGCGCAAGCTGCGCAAGCAGCTCCCGCGCCTGAAGCTGATGCTCTACGAGCACCAGACTCAACCGCTCCTGGAAAAGCTGCGCGCGGGCGATATCGACCTGGGAATTCTCGCGCTGCCCGTCCCGCTCGACGGTCTGGAAGCGCGCTCCTTGTACGACGAGAACTTCACGCTCGCAGTGCCCACGAACAGTCCGCTCGCCAAGCGCGCCCACGTAAAGATCGACGACCTCACGGGTGAGACGCTGCTGCTGCTCGAAGACGGTCACTGCTTGCGC
Source organism: Steroidobacteraceae bacterium (assembly GCA_035275145.1). Lineage (GTDB taxonomy): Bacteria > Pseudomonadota > Gammaproteobacteria > Steroidobacterales > Steroidobacteraceae > Steroidobacter. The sequence continues at coordinate 7,383 of DATENH010000292.1, forward strand.
GATCAGGCGCTCGACGTGTGCAGCCGCATCGATGTGAAAGAAAGCGAGGACTATCGCGCCACGAGCCTGGAAACGCTGCGGCAGATGGTCGCCGCCGGTCTCGGCATCACTCTGTTGCCCGAGCTCGCAACGCGCGGCCCGTTCGGCTCCGGTCATGGATTGACGGTCAAGGAATTCTCGCGGCCCGTTCCCTCGCGCACCGTCGGCGCCGTGTGGCGCAAGAGCACCGCGCGCACCGACGCCATCAAGGCGGTGTGCGACACAGTCCACTCGTCGATGGCAGCCTGAGCACGATGGCCGCAGCGAGCATTCCCAGTATCGGCGACCTGCACGACGACCAGATCGTCGCACTGCTGCGCTCCGGGGCGCATGCAGCGATGCTGATAGCGTACTTCGGCGAGCCGGAATACCGCGAGTTGGCGCAACTCGCCAGGCTCGCGTCGACGCGTCGCAATCCGCGCGGGCGTCGCGTGTTCGTACTGCCGGGAATCATGGGTTCGAGGCTGGGCCTCGTCGCGCGGCGCAGCTACTCGCTTCTTTGGTTGCACCCGACTGCGGTCGCGACCGGCTCGCTCGCGCAACTCGCGCTTCCAGGATCGCGCGCGCTGCGAGCGGTCGGCGTGATGCTGCCCGGATATTTGAAACTGCGGCTGCGACTGGAGATCGCCGGGTTTCGTCCGCTGTTTTGTCCGTTCGACTGGCGACGCGATGTCGATCACCTGGCGCGTTCGTTCGCGCGCCTGATCGAACGCAGCGGTGAGCGCAAGGCGTTGGTCGTCGGGCACAGCATGGGCGGCCTGGTGGCGCGCGCGGCCCTCGCTTACGACAAGCGACGCATCGCGCGGCTGATTCAGCTTGGCGCACCGAACGACGGTTCGTTCGCGCCCCTGCAAGCTCTGCGAGCGGTGTATCCGACAGTGCGCAAGATCGCGGCGCTCGACCGCATGCACACTGCGGAGCAACTCGCGCGCGCGGTCTATCACACGCTGCCCGGCATCTATCAAATGCTGCCCTCGGCTGCGACTGAAACCGAGACCGATCTATTCGATCCGCGAAACTGGCCGACGGATGAGCTGTCGCCCGATCCCCAAGCGCTTGCGCGCGCTCGGAAAGTTCGCGCGCGGCTGCCGGCAGCGAGCGATCGCTGCAATGTGATCGTCGGCGTCGGGCAGGAAACGATCGTGTCGGCCGCAGCATGCGAACGCGGATTTCGCTACGAGTATCGCGCCGAGGGCGACGGCACTGTCCCGCTGACGCGCGCGAAGTGGGACGACGCGGCGACGTGGTTCGCGACCGAAAATCACGGCGCGCTGACCCAGAACGATCTCGTGCTCGCAGCCGTCGCAGACATATTAAAGAGTGGCGATACTCGACGCCTGCGCACAACCGCGCCACTTGCACCCGACGTGGCGCCACGAACCGTGACGGACGACGAATTGCGGGCCATCGCGCTGCGCAAAGTGCAGTGGGAAACGCTCTCGCTCGACAGTCGCCGGCGCATCCTGGAACCGGTGATTTCCCCGGAATTCCTCGTGCCCAACCTTTGACGTACTTACGTTAAACGCACCCCCGGTCGTTGTGCCGGGAAATCCCTCAAGCGCTGCTCCGTCGGGACGATAGAGCAGGTGTGGACGCTCATTCACAACTGCGCGGGTACTGGCGACTGGCTGCATTGGCAGCCGTTGCCCTCAGTGCTTGCGGCGGTGGCGGTGGAGGCGATAGCGCCGCACCTACGCCGAGCGCGAGCGCTCCGCCACGGCCCGTGACGCAATCGGATTTGCAGATCGCGCAGAGCGTCTATGGGCTTGGTCCGCGAACGCCGGTGGGCTTCTACACCGACGCGCCGCCGAGCGGTCACGACTATGTTTCTACGATGCATCTGAAGAACGCGGACGTCGACGCAGCGGTCGTAGCGCCGCAGCCTCTCCACGAGCTGTGCACTGATGACTGGAATCAAGCGCTGAGCTGGTCCGAGCTCGGCGCTGAGAATTCACCGCAGTACTCGGACCTGGTCGAGACCAACGACGACCCGCGCTATTTCGAATTCGGCCGTGTCCGCCAGGGCGACCCCACGTTCTACGTTCGTGCGCGGGTATTCAAGTGTACGTATCTCGACCGCGCGGCCGCCGATCTGCGTACGTCGGCGGGTCCGGCAGGAACGTTGAATCGCCGGCCGCTGACAGCAACGGAGCTGCGCGATCTGAGCGAATACCTGTGGCAGTTCACGAAGTACAACAACGTCGGCTATGCGGTGCTCGAGAGTGGCGGGTCGGCGAGTACCGCAGCGCTGTCACACACGTTGCACATAGGCGTGCTCGCGCGTGGCGGGATTTCGAGCAGCTGCGATCGCGTCGATGTGATCGCGTGGCGCCACAGGCTCGACACGACTAGCGGAACGTTGCAGCTGGAAGTGACGACGCTCTGGAGTTTCGGGGCGCGCGAAACCGCAGGTGCCGTATCCTTGTGCGCGGGTTAACGCGTTCCTGAGTACACGTTGACCATGTCCCGGAACGTGTCCTGGTCCGCTTTCATCCGGAACTTGATGAACGGGCCCTGCGCCGTGTAGCGGCTGGCCTCGAAGTCGTCGTCGCGGAAGCCCGCGAAGTTGTAGCCGATCGAGATCCAGATGTTGCGCGCGACGGTCACGCCGAGGTCGACGCCGACCGACTGGTCGCTCACGCCCGACTGCAGCGAGCTGAGCATCGTGCCGTGCAGGCCGACGTCGAAGCGCATCGTCAGCTCGCGGCGCACGTCGACACCGTAGAGCGTCGACAGGCCGTTATAGCGCGCGCCGTCGATCGTGCTGCGCACGTAGCGGCCGCCGAACTGCAATCCGAGCTGCGTGCGCAGGTCGAGCTGCCAGTTCGCGTTGAGATTGTTGATGACTCTTGCCGACTCTATATCGCCCGCTGCATCGCTGCGTGCATCCTGCTTGAGGTCGAGGCGATCGAGGATGATCCACGCGCTCGTCGTCGGACGGTAGCTCCAGCCGAGCTGCACTTCGCCCGCCGTCGCGTCCGAGCCGTTGGCGAAGGTCGAATCGAACCAGTTCGCCGCCATCGAGAACGCATGGCCGGCAATCGGCTCGCGATAGAAGCCGCCGGACACGATGCGGCGATCCTCGGCGTCCGAATGGCGATTCTCCAGGCGCGAGGTGAAGGTCCACAGCTCGCTGCGATACAAGGCGCCGACGAACGTCGCGAGGAAGTCGCCGTCGAGCGAGCCCGACGCCAGCGGCACCGCGGGATTGAACGGCTCGATCGGCGGTGCGCCCGGCTCGGTGATGGTCTTGCTCTGATCGACACCGATGTCGAACGCCCAGCGCTCGTTCAACTGCCAGCCCTGCGTCAGGCCGGTGTTCGCGAACAGGCGCGGGCCGAACTCGGTCGCGCGCTGATTGATGCTCGATTGCAGCTGCGCGCGCTCCCACGGCACGGTGCGCACGCCGACGCGGGTCGTCTCGGCATCGAACAGATCGCCGTCGGCGTGCTCCCACTCGCTGAAGAAGGTCGTGCTCGGACGCCAGTGGTAATCGACTCCGAGGACCGTGCGCGCCGGGAAGTCGACGCTGGAATTCTTGCCGCCGAGCGCGAAGTCCTGCGAGGCGCGCAGCGTGATCAGGTCTTTGAACAGATCGAGGCTGCCGTTGACGAAAGCGTGCTGCGATTCCGTGTCGCCGCCCGGCAGACCGGTATCCGCGACGTGCCGCGCGCCGGCGCCGATCGAATAGTCGTCCGCGTCGCGACGCAACTGGGCGCTGACGAGCTCGCGTTGCGCGCCGGTCTCGAGAACTTCCTGCCGATACGTTTCGCCCTCGACAGTGAAGCGCTCCGTGAGGCGGTAGCGCCCGTCGACGCCGATCTTGCGCGTGCCGGCTTCGCTGCCTGCCTGCTGGCCGACGCCGAAGCCCGCTTCCTGTTCGCGCACGTACGCGCGGGTGTCGAGCCGTTCGCTGACGTGCGTGACTTCGGTGAGATAGGCAGCGGCACTCGCCGTGCGCGCCGGATCGTCCGACTCGCTGCGTGCCACTTCCGCGCGCAACTCGGTCGCGGGAGCGATCTGCCAGCGCAGGTCCGTGCCCGCAATCCGGCTGTCGCCGGCCGCCGCGCCTTCCTGCAAGAAGCTGGCGCCGACCTCGATGCTGTCGTTCGCGAGCTTGACCGCGGCGCGACCGCCGGCCGTCATCTGCGCTTTGCCGCCGTTGAGCACTTCGTACTCGGCGACGATGAACACCGGGTTGAAGTCCTGGTTGCGGCTCGGCACCGGCTGCTTGAAGAACAGCGTGCCGTTGAGATAGTCGATGCTGTAATCGACGAAGGGCGAGAGCGGCCGCGACTCGACCACGACCTCGCTGCGGAAACGATCGCGCACTTCGAGGCGGATCTTGTCGCTGTTCAGGATGATCGGGCGGCGCGACAGGTGATACAGGCCCGAAGTGCCGTCGCCCTGCAGCTCGTCCTTGACGTAGCCCTGGTCGGACTCGGCGGCGAAAGCGCTGTAGCCGAAGTGCTCGCCCGCGTAGTCGGACTTGAGACCCGTGAACGTGCGGCTGTAACGAGTCAGCTCCGTCAGCGTCAGGCCGGTCTCGAAATCGCCGAACAGCGCGGCGAACTGCCGCCGTTCCAGCTTCACGAACAGCTTGCGCGAGGTCGCCGCTTCGAAGCGCTGCTCGGTGGCGTCGCCATAGAGCGTGTAGAAGCGATCCGGCTCGACGGCGCCGAGGAGCTTGTCCTTCGACACTTCGTGATCGCGCGCGGAATCGTACGCGGCAGTCAGCAGGTACTCGCCCTTGATCGCGCCCTTGGCGAAGAACGCGACGCGGCCTTCGGACGAGTAGCCCTCTTCCAGGCCGGCATCGGCCGCCGATTGCATGTTGTTGCTGATCGTGCGGTAGGCCGAAGTGTTCTCGGTGAGACCGACGAGGATCCAGTCGCGCGCCTGCGGCTCCAGCCACACACGGATCTCCTGCTCCCGGCGCTCGCTGAAACGCAGCCGGAGGATGGCAGTGCCCGCCTGCGTCGTCGGCTCCAGCTCCAGGCGCGCGAGGCCGTCGGTATCGACGGTGAACGTCGGCGTGCGCGTGCCGACGGCGACCAGCTTGTTGTCGTTGCGGGATTCGACTTCGAACCACGAGCGATAAGGGGCCTGCGCGCTGAACGAGCCCTGCGTGCCCGGACGCGCCGGCTTGCCCGCAGCATCGATCATGCGGACCGCGATCACGGGGTGCGTGCGGCCATCGGCCACGAGGGTCGAAGCTTCGCGAACGATCTCGGCGCGCACTGCGCCGTCCGAGTAGTGGACGGAGCGCGTCAGGCGCTGCAACTCGTTGCCTTCGGCATCGCGAACGATGGCGACCAGCTCGTTGTCGCCCTCGCGCAAATCGACGCCGCGCCACTGGCTGACGCTCACGGTGTCCGCCTTGTTGGTCTCGACGCCGTCGAAGTTGAGCGGGCTGACCACTGCACCGTTCATCTGCAACTCGACCGACTGCGCCGGCGAATGCTGGAACACGATGCGCAAGCTCGGGATCGACGGAACTTCGTCTGCGGTCGGTAGGAGCCATGCGGTGCCCGGCTGCAACTGCTCGACGTCGAACTCGCGAGGAGCGACGTGGGCCTTGGGAGCAGCGGCCGCGGTGCTGGCTGCGGGCGTCAGACCAAGCGTTCCGACCGTCTCGGCTTGCGCGTCCGCCGCTGCGGTCTTCACGGTGAGGCCGCCGGCAGCGATGACGCGCAGACCTTCGATTGCGATGTCGACGCGGCGATTGAGCGCGAGGCTTGCGCGATCGTGACCCGTCGCGAGCGGCTCATCGGCGCCGTGGCCCTCGATCGTCACACGCGACGGATCGATGCTCAGGCGCTCCTCCAGGTACTTCGCGACGACTTCGGCACGTGCACGCGACAGCGCGTAGTTGTCGGCGTAGACGGCCCGATTGCGCGCAGCGATCAATAGCTGATCGGAGTGACCGACCGCCGTCAGGCGCAGATGGCTGACACCGCGCCAGTCGTTGGCGATCCTGTCGAGCTGCGCGCGATCCGCCGCTTGAATGGTGACATCGAGCACGTCAAACCGCGGCGTGAAGCGATACGACGCGCTCTCGAAGAGCATCTCGCCGCGCAGGATCACGTTCTCGACGGGCGCGGTGCGCTGAGCCGCAGCCGACGGGGTATCGAACGTCGTGAGCGCTCTGATCGAGATGGCGCCGCTGGCGCCGGCCGTCGACTGAGTGCGCAACGTCAACTTCGCTTCGCGGTCGTTGCTCACGTCGCCGAGCGCGAAGGTGAGTACGTTGCTGTTGATCGTAGGATCGGCGATCGCCTGGCCATCGAGCTGTGCGCTGCCGGCCTGATACTCCAGGCCTTCCGGTAGCAGCAGCATCACGCGTGCAGCGGTGATCGGGAGCTGCGCGACATTCACCTTCGCGGTGTGCAACAACTGAGTCGGCCCGGCGATCGCAGTTTCCAGATGCAGCGCGACCCGGCCTTTCGGCACCAACCGGCGCGCCAGGACGAAGTCGCTGCGCCAGAGCGCGCCGCCGCGGACGTCGGCGAATTGCGAGTACGCGCGGCCGGCATTGCGCACGTGGTCGCCGGCACAGCCGGCCAACTGATGCGTCCGCGGAATCGTCACGGTATCCATCTGCACGACGTGCGAGCCCGGCTCCACGTCTTCGAAGTGATACTTGCCCTCGTCGTCGGTCACCGAGTAGCGGCCGTCTTCGAGGTACACGCGCACGCCGGCGACGCCCTGGAGCTGCTGCGTCGGGGTCGCGCAGTCGCCTTCGACGACGCGACCCATCAGGATCGCGCGATTGCGGAACAGCTCCTCACGCAGTTGAATCGTCGCCTGCGCCGAGTTCGAAGCGACGCCGTCCGGGCCGAGCGCGCGTGCAGCGTTGACGAGCTGCTTCCCGCGCGCGCCCGCCGTGATTTCCACGACGTAGCGAATGTCGAGACGCTGGCCGGGGCCGAGCGCGCCGCTGAGGAACGTCAGCGTGCGGCCGTCGGCGGAGATTTGCGGATCGGCAGCCGCGACCTCGCCGATGCGCGTCGAGCCCTTGCGATAGCGCGCACCGAGCGGTAGCTGGTCGACACTCTGCACGCTCGCGACCGCGGCATTGCTGGAAGTGTTCTCGACACTGAGCTGGTATTGAACGAAGTCGCCGATGGCGGCAACCGTCGTCGTGGTCGTCTTGCGGATGAACAACTGCGTCGCGGCAGCATCGAGCGGGACGTCGATTGCAACAGCGGGCGGCGTGTCGGCTGCGAACGCCGCGCCGAACGAGCCGGCGCTCAGGCGATACGGACCGCCGGGGGTCGACGCCAAATCGGCGATCGTCAGCGTCGACGGGAATGCGTGGCCGGACGGCGCGTCGACTTCCAGCCGATAGCTGCCAGGCGCAACGAGCGGAAAGCGGAAGACGCCCGCGGGCAGCGTGTAGACCGTGCCGCCGGCATCGGTGACCGGCGAGCCGGTCAGCATCTCGGACGGATAGCTGCTCACGCCGTCGTCGCCGACGACCGCGGCAGGCAGACCGGACATCGCATCGATCAGCCGCACGCGGGCGCCGTTGACCGGCGTGCCGGTGCGCGAATCGAAGATCAAACCATAGGGATCGACCAGCGCGCTGGCGCTGCTGGTGTCGTTCGCGTCGCTCGCGTCGACGTAGCGCGTATCGATCTCGGCATTGCGCTCGACCTCGAGGACGCAGTTGCCCGCCGTGACTGCAGCGGCGCGCGTCTGGATGTAGCCGACGAAGATGCCGGTGTTCGCGCCCGTCTCCGCGATGCGCAGCGTTTCGGCGTCGCCGCCCGGAGAGCTGAGCCGCACGTTCAGATAATCGACTGCGGTTGCATCGCGGTTCTGATCCGCGTCCGTCACGCGCACGAACGCAGCCTCGCCGCCATGCAGCGTCGCGGTCGAGGCGAGAGGGATCGGTTGCGAAGGATCGAGCGCTGCGCCGTCTGCCTGCACCGGCGCCGGCAGAGTCACCATGCCACTCGAGCTGCTGCACTGAGTCGGGCCCGCCATGCTCGGCGTGCCGCTGCCACCCGCCGCGCGCAGGATCGCAACTGCCGACAATGTCGGCGTCGGCGTCACGACCGCTGAAACGTGATTGGTGGTGAGGGTGGTCGGCGTGCCGCCCGCGCCGATGAAGGTAACGGTTGCGGCGTTGTCGATCGCTGTACCGGCCGGCGTCACAGTTTGCGCAAGAGCCGGTCGCGAAAAGCACAGCAGACCGGCGAGCACGATGCCCGCGAGGCGTGCAAAACACACGCCCATAGATACACCGAAGGCGGGACGGTTATTCACCGTCCCGCCTGCGTTGTGTATCACAGTCTGCGATGACTGACTGAGCATCGATCAGGGATTGATGCGCACTCGGAACTTGACCGTTGCCGTGCCGCCGTTCTGCGCCACCGCACCGGCAGCCACGACGACTCGCGCCGGCGGGCCGCCCTGGAAGGCAGTGCCGTCAGCCACGGGGGCCGCATTCAGCGTGATGGTGTTCCCGACGTACGTCGTGTTTGCCGGGATGTTGTCGGTCACCGTCACAGCATTCGCCGCCGTCGTCGTGCTGTTGTTGGTCACGGTGATCGTGTACTCGACCACCGAGTTCGGGATCGCCTTCGGGTTCGGGCTACCGAACTCATCGCTGATGACAGCGACGTTCTTGGTGACGCTCAGCGCTGCAGACCGGATCGCATACTGGTTGGCATCCGACTGCGTGCCATCGCGGCCTGGATCGGCGAACACGACATCGACCACCGCGGGGTTGTCTGCACCCGCAGTCTCAGTCGCCAGAGTCGCGCCGTTCGTGCCAGGCACTGCCGCGCGCGCCGTCAGGCGCACGTTGGCGAACTGGTTGTTGCTGGCGGCGACGGGAATATCGGCCAGTACGAAAACCCGCACCGACTCGCCGTCGCTGTCGGTGATCAGCGAGTTGACGTTGGTCGCGGTGTCGACGCCGGCGTCGTAAGTGTTGTTGCCGTTGCTGTCGACGAAGATGCGGAGGTTGGCGACGTCCTGGTTGTCGGCGCTGCTCGACGGGAAGGCCGTGCCGGTCGCCTCGTTGACGACTGCCAGCTGATAACCCTGCGTCGAGTTACCGGTGTTGCTGACCAGGAACTCGGCCACGACATTCGTCTGGCCGGGCTGGGTGACAACCGGTCCGTTCTGCTGAGTTACGTTGAAGTCGATGCGCGAGTCGACCACGAACGAAGCCGTCGGGCTCGTGATCTGGGTTTGGCTCACGCCACCCACGCTGTAGTCCACCGTCGCCTGGTTGGTGATGTTCGTGCCGGAAGGCGTGCCGTTCGCGTACGCCCCCTGCAAGACTCCAACCGAGGACAGGGCGATCAGCGCGAGGCTAGCGTTCTTGACGTGCCTTGCGATTGTCATTGCAGATCTCCAAAAAGTGATACACACATTGGCAAGGAAAACTTCGCGGCCCCCGCGCGCCCTTGCCAGACGCGCATAGGCCATTGCTCAACCGTTACTTCACAGCTGCGCGATAGCGCACGAACGCAGTCGCGCCGGGCGCGAAGGCGTTCTTGTACGTCCAGCGGATCGCGCGGTATTCGTCCGCACGCGCGGCGCGCGGCGCGCCGTCAGCAGCACGAACTTGCAGCTCTGCCGCGCTCTTGAACTCTTTGCCGTCGAGGGAATAGGCGATGTCGGTGCCGGTGCCCATCGCCGAGTTGGCGACGTAGGTCATGTGCTCGGGCACTGGATTGGCGATCACGACGTTGTCCGCCGGCGTCTTGCAGACGTTGGTCGCGGTGATCGTCCAGACGATCTGGTCGCCCGGCACGGCCTTGGCGACGGGCACGAGGCGCTTGACCTTCTGGCCGTTCTCGACCACTTCGCTCTCGGTCTCGCCGCTGGTCTTGAGCTCGACGCACGCTTTGTCGGCGGCGTAGGCCCCGGCGGTCACCAGCGTCATCAGCAGCGCTGCAATCGTTGTCTTCCCGTTCATCGTCCCTTCTCCTCGAGTAATCGCGATCAATTGATGGTCACGGCAAACTGAACCGTCTGCGGGCCGGCAGCGCCGCTCAGGTTGCCGAGGGTGACCCGCACTTCGGCGGGCGCGGAAACGAATGTGCCGCCATCGCTGTCGGCGGTGTCCGAGAGCGCCGCGCCGTTGAGCAGCAGTGAGCCGGCGACATAAGTGGTGTTCGCGGGGATCAGGTCGTTGACCGCCGCGGCGTTGGCTGTGCCGGTGCCGCTCGGTGTCACGACGATCTGATAGTTGATGCGTGCGCCCGGCAGCGGTCGCGCGCCGCCGAATTGATCGACGATCGTCTGCGACTTCACTGCAGTGAGCTGCACGTCCGCGACGAAGTATTCGCCGAACAACACGGCGTCGCCGCCGGTCGTGCCGGCGACAGCGTCGACGCCGCCATCGCCCTGACCGGGGAACGCAGTGCCCGGCGTGCCCGTGCCAGTCGCGGCCGCTGCAGTGAGCTGGCTGCGCCCGCGATTACCGTTCACGACGGTGCCCGGAATGTTGTTGACGACGAGCAGACGCACGCTCGCGTCGGCCGCCAGCACCGGATCGTTCACGCCGGGGTTGTAGGCAGCATCGCTGCCGGAGAAGTCGCCGCTGTTGTCGCTGTCGAAGTAGATCGCCGGCGTCGCCAGCGTCGGATCGAAGTCGTCGCCGACTACGCCGGCGCTCAATGCGGTGAGATTGAAGCGCTCGGTGCCGTTGCCGGTGTTCGTGAGCGTGAAGACCAGCTCTTCCGCGGTCGCGCCCGGCGACACCTGGACGGTCGCATTGGCAAGCGTCAGGACTGCGTCGAGTCGCTCGGCGACCCTGATCGTGCTGGTATTGGAGGACGCGGTGAGGGTCGAGCTGCCGACCGAATAACTGACCTGCGCCGTGTTCTGGATGTTCGTGCCGGCGGGAGTGCCGGCTGCCTGCGACGCCAAGGGCGCCGCCAGCACAGCGATACCAGCAACCGACATCCAACGAGTCTTGACCATTGCAGCCTCCCGGTAGCTCCAGGAAACACCCGCACGCGGGGAGGGCGCTGCTCGTTGATAAGTCAGCCGCTCAATCTTTCTTGATTAGACCCCTCCACTCGCTAGTGGGCGTTTCCTTGCGTGGGGCCGATGTTTGACAAATCCCAATACGGAATTGTGAGACCGGTCGCACTTCACCGGGGTACCGCTCAAGTTTCCCGAGGAAGTGCCGAGCCCATCGCGCTTTTGACGCTGTTCTGTAAAACCGGACGGTGCGCTGCGGCGAACGCAGTGCGAAATCGGTGCGGTCGAATGTGTGCGATGCGCACGCAGCCGCGCGAGAACTGTGCACGGAGGGCTTGTTAGTGGGCCTGTAGGTCGGGCTTCAGCCCGACAATCCATGCACGAGAGCAGGCCAACGCCCCGATCGCCAACCGCTTCTCTCTTCTAATCCCGAATTGCCATAAGCGCGTCAAACTGTGAACGCTTCGACGTGACCGCGCTGCGGCGTTAACTAGTCTGCGCGGATGTCTGCGCACCTGGCGAAAGCATTCCTGCGACGTCTGGCCCTGATCGGGGTCGCGCTGGCGTTTGCCGGCCAGGTTGGCGCGGCGACGATTACGGGCACCGTGTTCGAGGACCCGAACTACGGCGGCGGCGCCGGCCGCCCGCTAGGCACTGCGGGTACCCTGAGAGTCGAAGGCGCGCGCGTCGAGATCTACAACGGCTCGAATGCGTTCCAGACGTTTGTGACGACGGACGCGAACGGGTTCTTCACCTATACATACAGCGGCAACACCGAGCGCCGCGTCCGCGTCGTCAACGGCACGGTCCGATCGGAGCGCACCGGCGGCACGACGTGCACGACTTGCGTTCCCGTACAGACGTATCGTGTGGAAGCGCCTGCGGGCACCCTCGTCACCGTCGCTAACGAAGTCGGCGGACGCAGTCCCGCACTGGTCGACGCCGCACAATCGACCGGCACGATGCCCGGCACGACCGCAACGACCACGACTCAGTCGTACAGCGTGGTCGATCCGATCAACAGCACCGACACCGTTTCCGGCATCGACTTCGGCTTCAACTTCGACACCATCGTCAGCACGCGCGACGCGTCGAGCTGTACCGCCGGCGGCACGGGCAACACGTCTTACCCGTGCCAGGGCAACCTGCGTCAGTTCATCATCAACGCCAACGCGCTCGGCGGCGAGGGCTCGCTCACTCAAGCGGGCACCGGCGTGATCGAGAGCAACGTGACGACGCTGCCAGCGGGCTTCGAGTCGAGCATCTTCATGATCCCGAGCGGCGCACTGACGACCGGCGTCGCAGCGATCACGCTCACGACTGCGTTGCCGACCGTGACGGGCGCGAGCACGCGACTCGACGCGTCGACGCAAACGACGAACATCGGCAACACCAACACCGGCACGCTCGGCACCAGCACCTCTGTCGGCGTCGACAACAACTTCTTCCCGCAGTTCGAGCGGCCGGAAGTACAGCTCAACGGTGCTGCCGGCGGCACGGTGACCTTGAGTGGCACTGCCCAATCGATCGTGGGATTCGCGCTCCGGCAAGGCTACATCCTGCTCTCCGGCGCTTCCGGCTCGGCGCGCGGCAATCTCGTCGGCATGACCGCGACTGGCTCGAGCGCCGACAATTCAGCGGCGGCGTACGGCATCGCGTTCTCGGCCAGCGGTGCGACGATTCGCAACAACTTCGTGACGGTCAACAACTCCGCCATCCGCAGCGATGGCGGCGGCACGGGCTCGACGATCACGTTCAACGAAGTGGCGCGTCCGTCGACGGGTCACGACAACACCTTCGACGGCATATTGCTGATCAACGGCGCGAGTACCGTGACGATCTCGAACAACCTGGTGCGCGATCAGCGCGGCGGCGGCATCGAGCTCGGCTTCGGCGCGGCGACCGATACGTACACGAACATAACGGTCTCGAACAACACCGTGCAGAACAACGGTTTCGACTCGGGCTCGACACCGTCGACCGAGAGGCTCGGCATGGTCGGCTACCTCTATACCGGCAACAACGTCCTGTTCTATCGCAATCGCGTGCTCAACAACGGCGGCCCGGGCCTGGTGCTGCTGGGCGCGACCGGCACGATCGTCAGCCAGAACAGCTTCAGCTCGAATGGCGGAGCGACTGCGGTCAGCGGGCTGGCGATCGACCTCGATCCGAATACGCGCGACCCGAACGCCCTCAACACGCCGAACGGCGTGACGATCAACGACGCCAATGACGCCGACACCGGGCCGAACGGCCTGCTGAACTTCCCGGTCATCACCTCCGCGATCATTGCCAACGGCCAGTTGTCGATCGTCGGCTTCGCGCGGCCGGGCAGCGCCATCGAGCTGTACAGCGCACAGGCCGACCCGAGCGGCTTCGGCGAAGGACTCACCTATCTGACGACGCTGACCGAAGGCGCGGCCTCGGACTTGCTGGCGACGACCGGCACGTATGGTCCGGCCGCGATCAACGGCGTTCTGCAAGGCACGGACACGACCAATCGCTTCGCATTCCGGATGGCGGTGCCGAGCGGCGTGAGCATCGGCTCGGTGCTGACGAGCACCGCGACGCTCGGCGGCCAGACCTCGGAGTTCGGCGGCAACGTCACCGTCACGGCAGGCCCGACCTTGACGTACCTGAAGTCGGTCGCTGTTTTCAGCGACCCGCTCAACAACACCACCAACCCGAAGGCCATTCCCGGCGCCGTGCAGGCCTACACGCTGCGCGTTACCAACCAGGGCACGGGCAGCGTCGACAGCAACACGGTCACGATCGTCGATCCGGTTCCGGCGAACACCGCACTGTTCGTTCAGGATCTCGGCGTCGCCGGGTCGGGGCCGGTTGCGTTTACGAATGGCACACCAACGAGCACGCTGACCTATACGTTCTCCGGCCTGGCCAACGCGGGCGACGACCTGGAGTTCTCCAATAATGGCGGCACGAGCTGGGGCTACACGCCGGTAGCTAACGCCAACGGCTGCGATCCGGCAGTTACTCATATAAGAGTGAAGCCGAAAGGGACGATGGCGGCCGCAAGCGGCGCGGGGAATCCGTTCTTTGAGGTCAGGTTCCGGGTCCGGGTCAACTAGGGCTCCGACCGCTTCCCCACCCTACCCATTGGGTATAGGCTTGCCCCCTTCTTTGCGTCGAGGGCTAGGTAACGGTGGAACCGACCGATACTGGAAATCCTGATTACTATCATCGCGTAGTCGACTGCCAATGGGCCTGCCCGGCCCATACCGACGTCCCCGAATACATTCGGCTGATAGCGCAAGGTCAGTTCACGGAGGCCTACCTGGTCAACCGTGAATCGAACGTTTTTCCCGGCATTCTCGGCCGCGTCTGCGACCGTCCGTGCGAGCCGGCGTGCCGCCGCGGGCGCGTCGAGGCCGAGCCGGTCGCAATCTGCCGCCTGAAGCGCATCGCCGCCGATCACCGCGACGACGTCCGGGATCGCCTGCCGCGCGCGCCCAAGCAGAAGAACGGCAAGCGCGTCGTCTGCATCGGCGCCGGCCCGGCGTCGCTCACCGTCGCGAACGACCTGATGCCGGTCGGCTACGAGGTCACGATCTTCGAGAAGTGGGGCACGCCCGGCGGCCTCATGCGCACCAACATTCCGGCCTTTCGCCTGCCCGAGCGCGTGCTCGCGGAGGAGATCGGCTACATCGTCGATTTGGGGGTGGACCTGCGATTGGGCTCACCGGTGACGAGCATGCAGCAGCTGCTCGCATCGAAAGAGTTCGACGCAGTCTTCGTCGGTAGCGGCGCGCCGAAAGGCAAGGACCTCGACTTGCCCGGCCGCCGCGCCTCTTCCGCCGTGGAAGAGCACATTCACATCGGCATCGACTGGCTCGAGTCGGTGGCGTTCGATCACATCAAGGCGATCGGCCGCAAAGTGCTGATCATCGGCGTCGGCAACACTGCGATGGATTGCTGCCGCACGTCGCTGCGTCTCGGTGCGAACGACGTCAAGGTGATGGCACGCAAGCCGCGCGGCTTCTTCAAGGCTTCCGAATGGGAGCTGGAGGACGCCGAGGAAGAGAACGTCGAAATCGTCATCAATCATGCGCCGAAGAGCTTCGTGGTCGAAGGCGGCAAGCTCACCGGCATGCTGTTCGACAAGATGGAATACGACCTCGATGCGAAGGGCCGCATCACCGCCGAGCGCATCGTGGGCGAGCAGTTCTTCCCATGCGACGACGTGATCCTGGCGATCGGCCAGGAGAACGCGTTCCCGTGGATCGAGAACGATCTCGGCATCGAGTTCGACAAGTGGCACGTGCCGAAGGTCGACAAGGTCACCTACCAGTCGACGCGGCCGGAAATCTTCTTCGGCGGCGACGCGGCGTTCGGCCCGAAGAACATCATCTGGGCGGTCGAGCACGGCCACCAGGCGGCGATCTCGATCCACAAGTTCTGCCAGGGGCAGAGCGTGAGCGAGCGCCTGCCGCCGACGGTCAAGCTGTCGAGCCGCAAGATGGGCATCCACGAGTGGTCGTACAAGAACGACTACAACCCGGTCGAGCGCCGGCTGATGCCGCACGTCGACCTGAAAGAGCGCTTCAAGAAGGTGAACATCGAGGTCGAGCTCGGCTTCACCGCGGAGCAGGCCGTCGCCGAGGTGCAGCGCTGCCTGAACTGCGACGTGCAGACCGTGTTCACCGCTAAAGACTGCATCGAGTGCGATGCCTGTATCGACATCTGTCCGGTGGATTGCCTGACGATCACCGCCAACGGCTCCGAAGAAGAGCTGCGCCCGAGGCTGAAGGCGCCCGCGCGCAACGTCACCCAGCCGCTGTACATTTCCGCCCCGCTGAAACAGACCGCCCGCGTCATGGTCAAAGACGAGGACGTCTGCGTGCACTGCGGCCTGTGCGCCGAGCGCTGCCCCACGGCAGCGTGGGACATGCAGAAGTCCAAGATCCGAATCCCCTACGCGAGCGACGAGACCCCTCCATGCTCCACGCAGCAGACGCGCAAGACCGCCTGAACGACTTCGTCATCAAGCTTGCGAATGTAAACGGCACCGGCTCAGCGAGCGCGAACACGCTGCTGATGAAGTCCATCTTCCGGATGGGCATTCCGGTGATCGGGAAGAACTACTTCCCCTCGAACATTCAGGGCTTGCCGACCTGGTACGAGATCCGCGTGACCCGCGACAGCTATGTCGCACGCTCCGGCCGCGTCGACCTCATGGTGGCGATGAACGCGGAGACGTACGCGAAAGACGTCAAGGACGTCAGCCCCGGCGGCTACCTGGTCTACGACTCGACCTGGCCGCGCCCGGCTCTGCTCAAGCGCGACGACATCACCATTCTCGGCGCGCCGTTCGCGCGCATGTGCAACGAGACGTTCCAGGGCGTGCGCTCGCGCATCCTGCTCAAGAACATCATGTACGCGGGCTTCCTCGGCGCGCTGCTCGACATCGACATGGACATCATGCGAGCGATGCTCGGCGAGAGCTACGCGAGCAAGAAGTCGCTGCTCGACGCGAACGTGAAGGCGCTGGAGATAGGCTTCCACTACGCCAAGCAGCACTTTCAATGCCCACTACCCTTGCGCGTGGCGCGCATGGACAAGACGTCGAACCACATCATGATCGACGGCAATACCGCCGCCGCGCTCGGCTGCCTGTACGCGGGTGCGACGGTCGGCGCGTGGTATCCGATCACGCCGTCGACCTCGCTGATGGATTCGTTCAAGAGCTTCTGTCAGAAGTGGCGGGTCGATCCGCAAACCGGCGAGCGCAACTTCGCGATCATCCAGTGCGAGGACGAGCTCGCAGCCATCGGCGCCGTGATCGGCGCGATGTGGAACGGCGCCCGCGCCTTCACGCCGACCAGCGGCCCGGGCATTTCGCTGATGAACGAATTCATCGGCCTCGCGTACTACGCGGAAGTGCCCGCGGTGATCTTCGACATCCAGCGCGTCGGGCCGTCGACCGGCATGCCGACTCGCACTCAGCAATGCGATTTGATGCTCGCGGCGTACGCGTCGCACGGCGATACGCGTCACGTGCTGCTGTTCCCGAACAGTCCCGAAGAATGTTTCTACATGGCGGTCGAAGCGTTCGACCTGGCGGAGCGGCTGCAGACGCCGGTGTTCGTGATGTCCGATCTCGACATCGGCATGAACGACTGGATGTGTCCGGCGCTGAAGTGGGACGACAACTACCGTCCCGATCGCGGCAAGGTGCTGAACAAGGAACAGATCGAGCAGCTCGAGAAATTCCACCGTTACTTCGACAAGGATGGCGACGCGATCCCGTACCGCACGCTGCCGGGCGTGCATCCGAAGGGCGCGTACTTCACGCGCGGCTCCGGCCACACGCAATACGGCGGCTACACCGAGGACTCCACCGAATATCAGATCGTGCTCGATCGCCTGAAGCGCAAGTTCGACACGGCGAAGGGGCTGGTGCCGAAAGCGGTGTTCGCGGGCAAGAGCTCGCACGACATCGGCATCGTGTCGCTCGGCAGCTGCGACGGCGCGGTTCTCGAGGCGATCGACATCCTCAAGCGCCGCGGCATCCAGGTGGATTACCTGCGCGTGCGCAGCTTCCCGTTCGGGCAGGAGGTCGAGGAGTTCCTCGCCGCGCACTCGACGCTGTTCGTGGTCGAGCAGAACCGCGACGCGCAGCTCAAGAGCCTGCTGACGCTGGAAACCGCGGTGGAGAAGTCGAAGCTGCGCTCGATCCTGTACTACGCCGGCTTGCCGATGTCCTCGACGTGCATCGTCGACGGCGTTGCAGCCGAAGTGGGCGCCGGCAAGCGCTTGGCCAACGTTTCCTGAGAGTCCTCATGAGCTTCATCGCCAAACCCAAAATCGCGCATCCGTCCCTGCCCCGCAACGAGCTGGGCCTGACCCGCCGCGACTACGAAGGCGGCATGTCGACGCTGTGCGCCGGCTGCGGCCACGACTCCGTGACGGCTGCGATCATCGAAGCCTGCTGGCAGATGTCGATGCGGCCCGAGCAGCTCGCCAAGCTGTCCGGCATCGGCTGCTCGTCGAAGACGACTGCATATTTCGTCAGCGGCGGCCACGGCTTCAACTCGGTTCACGGCCGCATGCCTTCGATCGCCACCGGCGCGGTGGCGGCGAATCGCGACCTCTATTACATCGGTGTCTCCGGCGACGGCGACACGCTGTCGATCGGCTTCGGCCAGTTCGCGCACGCGATCCGCCGCAACCTCGACATGCTGTACATGATCGAGAACAACGGCGTGTACGGCCTGACCAAGGGCCAGTTCTCGGCGTCGGCCGACATCGGCTCGAAGGCGAAGAAGGGCGAGGAAAACCTGCAGCCGCCGGTGGATCCTGTGCTCGCAGCGCTGACGCTGGGCTGCACGTTCATCGCGCGCAGCTTCTCCGGCGACAAGGAACAGCTCGTGCCGCTGATCATCGCCGGACTCAAGCACAAGGGCTTCGCGCTCATCGACGTGCTGTCGCCATGCGTGACCTTCAACGATCACGAAGGCTCGACCAAGAGCTACGAGTTCGTGCGCGACCACTACGACGAAGTGGTGCACGCCGACTTCGTGGCGCCGGCGGAAGAGATCACGACGCAGTACGCGGCGGGCGAAGCAATGCCGGTGACGATGCACGACGGCAGCCGCATCCTGCTTCGCAAGCTCGACCCCACGTACGATCCGACCGATCGCGCGGCGGCGTACACCTATTTGCGCACCAAGCTCGCGCAAGGCGAGTACGTCACTGGACTGATCTACATCGACGAGGCGGGCGCGGACTTCCACGACGTCAACAAGACGACTGCGACGCCGATCAATCAGCTCACGTACGACAAGCTGACGCCGGGCGCGAAGGGACTCGAAAAGATCCTGTCGCGCTATCGCTAGCGCGACGCTCTTTATTGCGGGTGTAGGTCGAATAACACTTCCGACTTCTCGTACACCTTGCTCACGCGCTCGCCATCCCAGACATAGGCAAGCGCGGCTGCGGCCGTCGGAATGCTCACGGCCTGCGGCTTGAAGGCGGCGATGCATTCGCCACCGGCGTGACGCACGCTGCGGTACACGAGTCCCCAATTGCCCTTTTCGCGCAGCGGCTGCGCGAATTTCTGCGGAGTCGCGTAGTCGTCAGGGTCGTGCAAGGCGGCGTAACGCGCGGCGCGAATGTCGAGAAACGGTTTGAGCGGTTTGCCGACGTACGCGCGCATATCGACATCGCAAGGTGGCTCGTTGGTCGCCGCCATGAAGCGCCCGCGATGGAACGCCGTCTCGCGCACGGCGGTCTCCAGCGAGTGCGCCGCGTAGTACACGCCGTAACTGCCATCGCTGAATCGGCTCGGCCGGCCGAGATGCGTGAACGGCGCCATGAGAATGCTCGCGCCGGGGCCGCGCACGCGATCTTCATCGGCGACGAGCGGGACCTCACCACTCTCGTCGCGCAGACGGTCGTTGGTCAGGCCCTCGATGTGCCATGCCATCTCCAGCTGGCGCGCGCCCACGATGTCCTCGAAGACGTTCACCGGCGGATGCTTCGCGGCGACGACGCGATAGATCTTCTGCCAGCGCAGGCTGACGGCTTTGGGATCGGACATCGAAGTCTGACCGGATCAGCCGCGCTCGGCGTCCAGGTAGCGGCGGACATCTGCCAGGTCGACGACCCGCCCGCCGAGCATGCGCTCGAGGGCGGACTTGCCGGCGAAGCCATAGGCGGTGTTCGGCTTCTTCACCCAGGCGTGCGCCGCCTCGGCCGAGGGAAGAAGGATGCGCAGCGCCTTGTAGATACCCATGACGTAGCTGATGCGCTCGACCGTGTCGGCCGAGAGCTTCGCGGCGCGCTCGCTCTTCCACTTGAAGAAGGTCGAGCGTGGCGGCGCGCCGAGCAGCGTGCGCTCTTCCTCGGCGCTGAGGCCCCAACGCTGCGTGATGTTGAAGAACGCCGTGAGCGCGGTGGAGCCGAGCTCTTCGGAATCGAGGTCGGGGCGGCCGGCCGGGCGGGGTTGCAACATTTCGTCAAGTCCTTTAATGGAGTAACTTGGAAGATACTCCACTATTGGACTTGTTTCAACATCCTGGGCGACAGTCTCGAGCATGGTTCCCGCCTCAATGCCCGGCTGGCCGCAGCGCGGCCTGGACCCGGCGTAGCGCCTGCCGCGGCCGCCGCTGCAGCTCCCTGGGGCAGATCGTGAGCACTGTGTAGCCGAGCCCGGCCAGAAAGGCAGCTCGCTGCTGCTGGCGCTGGCGCTCGTCCGTTTCCGCCTGCAGTTCCACGACGAGCGAGCACTCGGGACAGACGTTCGCAACCACGAACGGGCCGATCTCGCAGCGCGCGTTGAAGCGATAGGGATGGAGTGAGCGCGACCGCAGCAGGCGGCGCAGCCGATCGTCAGTGCTGAGCATGAGCGCAGGCTAACGCTGCGCGGGCGGGATCGAGGCGGCGATTAGTTGGGAAAGAAGCGAGAAATGCCCCGGGAAATATTCCTGAGCGAGGGCCTCGCGAAGACGAAGTGATCAGCGCCAGTCGCGGCGCGAGGTGGAGGACCAGAGCCGGCAGACCGACGCCGGATTTGCGACGACCGCGCCGACGCGGCGATGCCGCGAACCGCGCTGCATGCAGCGTGGATCGTGCGCCCACTGCACCGCGTACACGACCGGGTCGAGACTCGCAGTCACCAAGTCGCGCAGATGCCCTCGCCAACCATCTTTGCTCTTCATGCTTGCTCCGCTTACCACGTCGACAACTCAACGCTCATCGGTAAAACGCAGTTCCTGTTCCTACGGTCTGTAATATCGACTCTCTACTGCCGCCATTTAGCGACGGATGCAGCCATCCGGCTGTTTTCACTGCAAACTGCGCCGTCGATCACACACCACACCGCGATCCCGTCACAGCCATTGACCCGTCTTGGCGCCGACAGGTTCCCGGTTTTTACATATGCATTACACATGGCAGCGAAGCTCGCACTACTGATCGTCCATGGGATGGGCGACACCCGGCCCGACTTTTACGAGGAGCTGCTCGTGCCGCTGCGCACCCGGCTGCAAAGCGTGTGGGATCGCATTGCGTATCGGCCGGTGTACTACCAGCCCGTGCTGCAGCGAAACGAGCGGGCGATCCTCGAGCGGATGCGTCCGCAGCTGCGCTGGGAAGGCCTGCGCGAGCTGATGCTGTTCGGCTTGTCGGATGCTGCCAGCCTCGAGCACAAGAAAGAATTGGCCATGAGTCCGTACTGGCAGACGCAGCACCTGATCCTGCAACGGCTCGACGAGCTGTTCGACGAGATCGCCGACGACACGGCGGGCGAGCCGCCACAGCTTGCGATCGTGGCGCAATCGCTCGGCTGCCAGCTGATGTCGAACTACATCTGGGACGCGCAGCAGCCGCTGGCGTATGCGGGCGTGTGGAGCGCGCCGCTCGATGACGGAGTGCCCACCGACTCGCCGCGCGATCGTTTCCGCCGAATGCGCTCGCTGCGCCGGTTCCTGACGACGGGCTGCAACATCCCGGTGTTCGTCGCGGGTCACAGCACGATCGAGCCGATCGACCGCCGCCAGCTCGGCGCAGGATTTCGCTGGATCAATCAGTTCGATCCCGACGACGTGCTCGGCTGGCCGCTCGCGCAGTTGAGCGCGGCGTATGCGGCGCTCGTGGAAGATATCGAGGTGAATGCGAGCGGGGATACGCTGCTCGGGCGTATCAAGTCGCTGACGCCGTACAGTCACACGCAGTACTGGAGCACGGCGAGCGTGCTCGACCGCATAGCAGACGCGTTAAAAGAATTGTTGGAGTCGGGCTGAAGCCCGACCTACAGCGCGATAGCAGGCGCTATCATCCCGGCGCACACAAGAGTGGGGGATTCCATGCAGTTCGAGCACACCGACAAGGTCAGGGCGCTGATCGCGCGCCTCGAAGCATTTTTCGACGAGCACATTTACCCGAACGAGAAGGCTGTCTCCGAGCTCGTTCACGCGCGCGAGGGCAAGGCGCGCTGGGAGCCGATTCCGCTGGTCGAGCAGCTCAAGCCGAAGGCGCGCGCAGCAGGCCTGTGGAACATGTTCCTGCCGCACTCCGGCAGCGGCGCCGGCCTCACGAACCTCGAGTACTCGCCGCTGTGCGAGGTGATGGGACGCGTCGCGTGGTCGAGCGAAGTGTTCAACTGCTCCGCGCCCGATACCGGCAACATGGAGATCCTCGACCGCTTCGCTTCGCCGGCCAACAAGGAGCGCTGGCTCAAGCCGCTGCTCGCCGGCGAGATCCGCTCGGCGTTCTGCATGACAGAGCCTGCGGTCGCGTCCTCCGACGCCACCAACATCGAGACCAGCATCCGCCGCGACGGCGCTCACTATGTGATCAACGGTCGCAAGTGGTGGTCGTCCGGCGCGGGCGACACGCGTTGCAAAGTGCTCATCGTGATGGGCAAGACCGACCCGACGGCTGCGAAACACGCCCAGCAGTCGCAGATCGTCGTGCCGATGGAGACGCCGGGAATACAGGTCCTGCGCATGCTGCCGGTGTTCGGCTTCGACGATGCGCCGCACGGCCACGCCGAGATCGTGTTCGAGAATGTGCGCGTGCCGGCGGACAACATCCTGCTCGGCGAAGGGCGCGGCTTCGAAATCGCGCAGGCGCGCCTCGGCCCGGGGCGCATCCATCACTGCATGCGCAACATCGGCGTCGCGGAGCGGCTGCTGGAGCGCATCTGCCGGCGCCTGTCGGCGCGCGTCGCATTCGGCAAGCCGATTTCCGAGCAGTCGATCTGGCTGGAGCGCATCGCCAATTGCCGCATCATGATCGACCAGGCGCGGCTGCTGGTGCTGAACGCGGCGGACAAGATGGACCGCCTCGGCAACAAGGCGGCCCGCCGCGAGATCGCGATGATCAAAGTCGCCGCGCCGGCGATGCTCAACTACGTCGTCGACTGGGCGATCCAGGCGCACGGCGCCGCCGGCGTGACCACGGACTTCGGTCTCGGCCACATCGCGGCGAGCGCGCGCACCATGCGCATCGTCGATGGACCGGACGAGGTTCATCGCAACCAGATCGGCCGCATGGAACTGGAGAGATACCGATGAAAGGCTCGTTGTTCGATCTGAGCGGCAAGGTCGCGCTCGTCACCGGCTCCAGCCGCGGCATCGGCCGCGCGATCGCCGAACGGCTCGCGGAGCACGGCGCCAGGCTCGTGGTTTCCAGCCGCAAGCTCGATGCTTGCGAGGAAGTGGTCGCGGGCATTCGCGCGCGCGGCGGCGAGGCAATCGCGCACGCGTGCAACATCGGTCGCAAGGAAGAGCTGCAGGGACTGGTCAACGCGGCGATGCAGAAGTGGGGCGGCATCGACTCGCTGATCTGCAACGCGGCCATCAATCCGTACTTCGGTCCGATGGCCGACATGAGCGATGACGCGTGGGACAAGGTGATGGCCAGCAACGTGCGCAGCAACTTCTGGTTGTGCAACATGGTGCTGCCGCAGATGGCTGAGCGCGGCGGCGGCTCGATCGTCATCATCTCGTCCGTTGCCGGGCTGCTCGGCACCCCGGTGATCGGCGCCTACGGCGTTTCGAAAGCGGCCGACATGGCGCTGGCCCGCAACATCTGCGTGGAATGGGGCGCGAAGAATATTCGCGCGAACTGCATCGCGCCCGGCCTGGTGCGCACCGATTTCGCCAAGGCGCTCTGGGAAAACCCCAAGATCTACGAGCAGACCGTGCGGATCTATCCGCTCAAGCGCATCGGCGAGCCGGATGAGATCGCCGGCGCGGCCGTTTTCCTCGCCTCACCCGCGGGCACTTTCATCACCGGCCAGACCATCGTGATCGACGGCGGCGGCATGGTGGGCCGCGGCAGCTGACACAGAAAGCAACGAACACAGCGAAGAAATAGAAAAAACAGTCATTGCGCGCCAGCTGCTAGCATCTCTGCATGCAGCTGCGCGCGCATGAACTTGCCGCGAATCTCCACGGACATCGGGTCGCGGCCGAAGACGTCGACGCCGTATGCCGCGGCCGGGTCCGTTACGCGCCGCTCAAATCCATTTGGTTTCTGGGCATGC
>DATENH010000293.1:0-11002 GCA_035275145.1 Steroidobacteraceae bacterium
GCCGTCCCTCATGACGAAAGCGCTCGACGAAGCGGCCGGGCCCGGCGAGGCTGTCGAGAAACTTGATGGCGCAGCGGGCTTCGAAGCGGCCATCGCTCCGTGAGGCCAGCCAGACTTCGCCCATGCCGCCGCGACCGAGCAACCGCTCGACCGTGTAGGCGCCGAGCCGCGTGCCTTCGAGCTGGGAGCCCGTCAGCAGCGGGAGATCACCGAGCGGGCAGGACTCGAGGAACTGGCTCGCGTTCAGCGCCTCGCGCTCGGCGAGCAGCTGGCGCACCATCCTGGCGATGCCGGGTTGCGACGAAGTGAGCTCGGTCAGCCAGAGCTCGCGCTCGGCGGGCGCGAGATCCAGCGCGCGATCAAGATATCCGTCGATCTCCGGCCACGGCGCCAGGCCTGTCAGGCCGACTGCCACTGCCCCTCTTGATCGTTGATGAAGCGATTGAGCAGCAGGCGCGCCTTATCCCAATCGCGTTGCACGGTGCGCTCCGAGACATCGCGTAGCTGCGCGATCTCGTTGAACGAGAAGCCGCAGAAGAACTTCAGGTCGACGCACTCGGCGAGCCGCGCGTCGATCTTCGCGAGCGACTCCAGCGCCTCGTTCAGCTTTTCGATCTCCACCGACTGCCGATCTTCCTGCACTGCATGCGGCAGCTCGGTCGGCAGCGAGGTGATCTCGAATTCGCCACCGCGCTTCTGCGCATGACGGCTGCGGAGGTAGTCGACGATCAGCCCGCGCATGGCGCGTGCGGCGTACGACATGAACTGCCCGCAGTCGCCGAACGCAAGCGACTCGCGATGCGAGATGTTGAGGAAGGTTTCGTGCAGCAGCGTGGTGGGACTGAGCGTGACGGCGGCTCCCCGCCGCAGCTCGCGTTGTGCCATCCGATGCAGCTCTTCGTACAGCATTGCGAACAGGCGGTCGCGCGCTTCCACGTCGCCCGTGCCCGCCGCATGCATGATTGCCATGAGCCCGCTTTCCGTCATTGTTTGCAACCCTTGAGTCTACTGCCAGGACCATTTCGGGGCGGCGGCCCTGTCTGGCCGCCCGCTTCAGGTGCGTGTTCCTCCCGCGTAACTGCGGGGCTCCTAGAACGCGACCCGAGCATCAATGCGCGTATGTGCCGCCATCAGCGTGCAGGGTTTAACGCTCTCCGTCTAGGAATGTGAAGGACATTGTTTGCCCGCAATCGGACTTCGTCATCGCGGGGCACCCTCGCGATGTCATGACAACGGTAGCGCGCAGGAACGCGCGCAGGGCTGTGCCTCCCTCCCAAGGTCTATCGGAAAGCCGCCGCGATTCCTGACACGCCCGGCTGCGGGATCGACGTGTCGGGATTGCGTTCCTGCATTTCGATTAGCCCGTAGCACGGAATTGTTCTGTAAACCTGTTCATTCATGGGGGGTAGACATCATGCGTATGGCTTCAATTGCGGCCGCGGCCTCGTCCATCGGCCTGCTGATCGCTCATTCGGCAGGGGCCGCAGGGGAGGGCGACAGCGAAGCCTTGGAGCAGGTCGTCGTTACGGGCACGCGCGTGGCGAACCGCTCGGCCCTGGAAACGGCCGCGCCCGTCGATGTCGTACTGGGCGACCAGCTGCAGAACCTGGGTATCACCGAGATCAACCAGGCGCTCGCGGCCAGCCTGCCGTCCTTCAATTTTCCGCGCCCGGGCCTGAGCGACGGCAGCGACGCCGTGCGACCGGCGACCTTGCGGGGCCTGGCACCGGATCAGACGCTGGTGCTGGTCAACGGCAAACGCCGGCACGCCGCCGCGCTGGTGAATGTGAACGCCACCGTCGGACGCGGCTCGTCTGCAGCGGACCTGAACACGATTCCGAGCGACATGGTGCAGTCGATCGAGGTGCTGCGCGACGGCGCTTCCGCTCAGTACGGCTCCGATGCCATCGCTGGCGTCATCAACCTGCGATTGCGAGAGGCTCGCGACGGTGGCGGCAGCAACGTCACGTATGGATGGCGCGATACCAATTTCGACGTCCGGACTGCGCCGGTCACGACGCCGGGTGCGACCTGGTCGGCCCCGCCGGTTCTCTCTCGCAGTCGCAGTGACGGCGAAACACTGACAGCGTCGATCTGGAAGGGCCTGCCGCTGACGGACTCGG
The DNA here is from genome assembly GCA_035275145.1 of Steroidobacteraceae bacterium. Classification (GTDB taxonomy): domain Bacteria; phylum Pseudomonadota; class Gammaproteobacteria; order Steroidobacterales; family Steroidobacteraceae; genus Steroidobacter. The sequence goes on from DATENH010000293.1 coordinate 2,124, forward strand.
GCTTTCTGACCGTGGCAGCGGAGTACAAGGATCAGGAGCACACCGAGCGCGGCGGCTGGGACGCGCGCGCGCAGTATCCGATCGTCAACGGCGTCGTCGATCCGCGCGAGGCGACGTTCAATCGCTTCAACTCGTGGTACGGCGAGCCCGATCTGGACCAGAAAACGGTGTTCGCGAATGCCGGCTACGACATTTCCGACCAGGTTCAGCTCTACGGTTGGGCGAGCTGGCAGGACCGGCATTCGGTCGGCGCAGGGTTTTATCGAACCGCGGGCGACGCACGCAATGTTCCGTCGATCTATCCCGACGGCTTCCTGCCGTTGATCGAGGCCGACGTCAGCGACTATTCCGCTGCATTCGGCACGCGCTGGGAGCTGGGCGCGTGGCAGATGGACACGTCGCTGGTCTACGGCCTGAACACGATGGACTTCACCATCGATCATTCGCTGAACCGCTCGCTCGGCGGCGACAGCAAGACGAAGTTCGACTCCGGTGGCTTCGACTATGGCCAGCTCGTGTTGAACTTCTCCGGCGTGCGTTCAGTCGAGATCGGCGCCTTCGATTCGCCGCTCAACGTCGCGGTCGGCCTGGAGGCGCGGCGCGAGGACTACACGATTCACGCCGGCGAACCGGACTCCTACCGTTCCGGCGCGCCCGGAACGACGTTGCCGCCCGGCGCGCAAGTGTTTCCGGGATTCAGGCCGCAGAACGCCGGCAGTCACGACCGTACTGCCGTGGGTGCCTATGTCGATCTCGAGGCGAATCTGACCAAGAACCTGCTGGCCTCGATCGCGGTGCGCGGCGAGAGCTATTCCGACTTCGGCGAGAACCTCTCCGGCAAGGGCTCGCTGCGCTATGACTTCAACGAGCACTTCGCGCTGCGCGGCTCCGTGCAGAATGGCTTCCGGGCGCCCTCGCTGCAGCAACAGTTCTTCCAGACGACCGCGACCAATAACATTCAGGGTGTGGGTCTCGTCGAAGTGACGACCTTCGCGGTGACCGACCCCGTGGCGCGCGCGCTCGGCGCCAAGGATCTCGATGCCGAGAAGTCGACCAACTTCTCGCTCGGCACAGTGCTGCGCTTCGGCGGGCTCGACCTGACGATCGATGCCTATCGTATCGACATCGATGACCGCATCGTGCTGTCGGAGAATCTCGTGTCCGCGTCGGTCTCGCAGTTCCTCGCCAGCCAGGGCTTCCCCGGCCTGGGCGGCGGCCGCTTCTTCATCAACGGCGTCGACACGCGCACCGAAGGCGTGGACCTGGTGGTGAACTATCCGCTCGAAACCGCAGCCGCCGGGCGCTTCGATTTCACGCTGGCGGCGAACTGGAATTCCACCGATGTGCTGAAGGTGCCGCAACCCAATGCGCCGGGGCTGACTCCGCCGCCGGTGCTGTTCGACCACATGAACATCCTGACGTTCGAGGAAGGCACGCCGGAGGACAAGTACACGGCCACCGTGAATTGGGCGCTATCGCGCTTCGGCATGACCGTGCGTGCGACTCGTTACGGCGATGTCCTCGCAGCGGGCGTCACGCCTGCCGGCGATTTCTTGCTGACGGCGAAAACCCTGGTCGATCTCGAGGCGAGGTTCGACGCCACCGATCACATCCGTATCGGGATCGGTGCCGACAATCTCACGGACGAGTACCCCGACGCGCTGCCGGCGCCGCTGCTCAACACGACGGGGACGACGGCGTTCAGCAACTATTCGCCGTTCGGCCGCTCCGGCCGCTTCGTGTACGGCAAGTTGAACTATCGCTTCTAACGAGACAATGCGCGCGCCTGGACGAGGAGCGGATGCTCCTCGTCCACGGTGTGCGCCAGATGATCGATGGCGTTGGTGAATGCGGCCCGCGCCTTCTCCGTCTCACCGATCTGCTGCAGGGCGCGCGCGAGCTTCAGGTAGGAGTGGCCGGTGTTCGACGAGTAGGGCAGGCCACCCTGCATCGCCATCGATCGCTCGAGTGTTCGCCGCGCACTCTCCGCTGCACCCTTGCCGTCACCCGTGCGGAGCTGCAGCTCCGCAATTGCCCACGTCGCCGAAGTCACCACCGGCGGACTGCCGTCGGCGATTGCGCGACCGAGCTGAATTCGCGCCGCACCGAAACGTCCTTCGACGATGTCGAGGCGGCCCTGGATGAGAGCAGCGGTGGCTTGCGCGGGTATTCGCGACAGGACCAGCGCACGCGACATGCGCGGTGGATTCTGCCCGGGCGAGCGTGGATCCATCAGCGACCCGGCACGATCGAGATAGGCCGCGGAGGCCGCCGGATCGTCCGATTCCTGGGCAGTCGCAGCGAGACCGAGCAGGCAGTAGATCTGTCCCAACACGTTGTGCTGCTGAGCGGCCAGATCGAACGCCGTGTTGTACGCCGCGTCTGCTTCACGACGCCGGCCGACACGCTCGAGTGCTCGCGCGCGGTTGCCCACGAGGTATGCGGGCGGCTGGCTGCCGGGATTGCGCTCCGTGAATGCACGCAGCGTTTCGTCGTAGATCTCCAAGGCACGGCGCGGCACACCGGCGTCGTCGAACACGACAGCCCAGTTGTTCCGAACCGCGATGGCATCGGGGCCGCCGTCGCGACCGAGCTCTGCGTATTTCTGCAAGGCGCGGCGGTAGTACTCGTCGGCTTCGAGATTGCGTTGGTTGAGGTGATAGCCGAAGCCGACCGCGCCGAGGAACAGGCCCTCGTCGCCGGCCGCACGGCGCGGTGCTGCGCGGAATTTGGCGAGCGCGTCGGTCGAGTAACGCAAGGCGTGCGCGGCATCGCCATCGCTATCGGCAATGAACGCGCGGTACAGCAGGCAATACGCTGCGTTCTCCGGGTCCGAATGCAGCTCGCGCAGCTCGTGCTCGATCGCAACGACTGCTTCGTTCACGTGCCCGAGGCTGCCGATCGACAGGGCGTGCGCGCAGATCAGCTTCGACTTGAGCTGCTGATCGGTCGATTTGTAGACGAGACCCAGCGCGTTCTCCAGCAAGCGCGCGGCCTTCACGTCGTCGCCGAGCGAGCCGTAGCGCGAGGCGATCATCGCGAGGACGGCGGCCCGGTTCTCAGGGCTGCCGCTCGTGTCGGCGAGCGCGAGCCGCTCGCTGCGCGCGAGCATGTCGTTCACCGTAATCGGTTTGCCGCCCTCGGCAGCTTCTGTGATCAACACCCCCAGAAACTCTGTCACGGCGGCGTTGCGCGTAGCGAGAGCGAAGGCGCGATCGCGCTCGGTCGCGGCCGCGTCGGCCTGGGTGAGTGCGAAGACGAGCGTCGTGAAGAGCGCCACGATCGCAGTGGCGGACGTCACGACCGAAAACCAGTGGCGCCGGATGAAACGACGCGTTGCGTAAAAGGCAACGCCGCGACGAGCCTCGACGGGCGCGCGACTCAGGTAGCGCGCCAGCTCATCGGCCAGAGCCGCCGCGGTCTGGTAACGATCGCCGGGATTCACCTGCAATGCCTGCGCGAGGATCGCGTCGAGGTCGCCGCGCAGCTCTTTCTGAAGGGCGCTGCTGGCTGTGAACCGTGACGCGCGCGGCAATCTTCCGTCGATCGCCGCCTTGATACGCTCGACGCGATTGCCGGCGAGATGCAACGGATGGCCACCAGTCAACAGCACGTACAGCAACATCCCGAGCTGATAGACATCGGTCGCCGTGGAAGGGACGTCGCCGAGCAACTGCTCGGGCGCCGCGTATTCCGGCGTCAGGACGATTTCCTCGGCGCGCGTCATGGTCGCATCTTCGGTCGCACGCTCCGGATTCACGAGCTTGGCGATGCCGAAGTCGAGCAGCTTGACGACGCCAGCGCGCGTCACCAGCACGTTGGACGGCTTCAAGTCGCGATGAATGATCAACTGGCTGTGCGCGTGCGCGACGGCCGCAACTGCATCGAGGAACAGTCGCACCCGGGCTTCGACCCCGAGCGAATGCGAGGCGCAGTAATGATCGATGCGCTCGCCATCGACGTACTCCAGTACCAGGAACTGGTTGCCGTCGTCAGTCGAGCCGGCATCGAGCAGGCGTGCGATGTTGGGATGGCCGAGGCGCGCGAGCAGCCGGCCTTCGTGACGGAACCGATCCGCGACGCGTGGCCGGGCGATGAGCCGGTCGAGAAACTTGATCGCGCAGCGGCCTTCGAAGCGCCCATCGCTGCGCGAGGCAAGCCACACTTCGCCCATGCCGCCGCGCCCGATCATGCGGTCGAGCGTGTACGCGCCGATCTGTTTACCGGCGAGCGATGGGCGGTGGCGCTTGGTGAGGTCGGCGATGGCTTGCGGCGGATTCTGCAGAAATCCGCACGCGTCCAGGGCATCGCGCTCGGCCAGCAGATTGCGCAGCGCCGCCACGATCAACGGCTGCGAGGCGGCAAGCTGGTCGAGCCAGCGCTCGCGTTCATCGGCGTCGAGGTCGAGCGCCCGATCCAGCTGACTGCTGAGCTCGTGCCACAGCGATGGATCAAGAGGCGTCAAGCTCATACCGAATGACAAGTGTATGCGTGCGCTCGCGCCGGCTGCCCATGTTTATTAGTGGCCGCGCGTGTCGGGTCTGACGCCCGAATTGCGATTAGCGAGGACCGCTGTAGGCATTCGCCGCAGACATGGCGTAAACGGCGAGCCATTTGCGATTGATGCAGCAAGAAAGCAATTGGTCGAAAGGGCCATCGTGGTCTACGCGGTCAGCACACTGCCTGGAATCGTGAGCGTACTGCTCGTGCCGACACTGGTCGGCGCGCTGTTCGCCGTCCGGCGCCGACTCGCGCGATTGCTCCAACCGGGAACTGCCGCCATGCTCGACGCCGAGGAATATTTTCACCTGGCCCTGCACGCCAGCTCGATGGGCGACCATCACGCGTGCATGACATATCTGGAAGAAGTGTTGCAGCGGGAGCCGCGCAACGCGCGGGCGATGTACCTGCGGGCAGTCCAGCACGCCGAGCTCGGCCTCACGGAGCGAGCTGTGGCGGGCATCAAGACTGCGCTGGCAATCGAGCCCGACCTCGATATCGCGCGCTTTCAGCTCGGGCTGCTGCTGCTGTTCGACCTGAATCAGCCGGCTGAGGCGAAGGAGTACCTGCAGCGGTTGTGCCGTTGCCAGGAGCGCGCGCTGCGTGCCTACGCCGAGGCGATGATCGCGATCGTCGACAACGAGCTGACGCTCGCACGGCAGAAGCTCGCCATCGGCCTGTCCGAATCCTCGCCGGATTCGCAGTTGCCCATGCTGATGCGCCGGCTGTTCGAGCGACTGCTGAGCGGGTCCGGCGAACCCGGCGCGGCGGACAAGAATGGGCTGACCGCGCAGCGCAAACTCGCGACCTGTCCACCCTCGTGCACCTGAAATGTCTGGTTGGGCGCGGGATATCCGATTACTGGAGTGATGCTGCTACGTTCACTCCCCGATCTTGCCCAGAGCACCGCCGAGTTCCAGAGCTGGTTCCAGTCGAAGTGGGGCCGCGAGAATTGCGTCATCTGGGGGCGCGCGCGCCAGGCTGAATTCGGGCCCTGCACGCACACGTTGTCGATCCGCGCCGCCTGGGGCGGAGTGGAGCACTGCTACGTCAACGGCCGCACCCTCGCCGTCGACGACGACAACTTCCTGATCCTGAATCACGGCCAGATCTACAGCACCAGCATTCGCTCGGTGCAGCCGGTCGAGTCGCTGATGATCTGCTTCAAGCCGGAGCTGGCCGAGCAGATCTACGGCGAGGCCTCGGCCTCGATCGAGCAGGCGCTGGCAAACGGCGACACTCCTGCCGAACGCACGCCGGACTTCATGGAAAATCTGCATCCGCACGAGAACGCGGTCAGCCCCGTGTTGCGCTTCATCCGTGCGCACATCAGTCGCGGAGTTCTCGACGAAGCGTGGTACGACGAGCAGCTGACGTTCCTGCTCGCGCGCATGCAGTGCCATCATGAGCGCCTGCTGGAGCAGGTCGATCGCATCGCGCTGATCCGGCCCGCGACGCGTCGCGAAGTGTATCGGCGCATTTCGCTGTCGACTGATTTCCTGCACACGCACTATGCGCAGGATGTTGATCTCACCACGCTCGCCAAGATGGCGTACCTGTCGAAGTATCATTTCCTGCGCCTGTTCTCGCTCGTGCACGGCATGACGCCGCGCACGTACCTGCAGCGCAAGCGCATCAGCGTCGCGATCCGGCTGTTGGAGTCGACGCGCATGACGATGAGCGAAGTCGCCGCGAGCGTCGGCTTCGCCGAAGAGTCGACGCTGGTGCGACAGATGCGCCGCTGGACGCAGCTCACGCCGCGACAAGTTCGCGCGCGTGTTTCGGAAGGGCGCGACCGCCTCACCGCTTGACCCAAGCTGCGTGACGTTGCGCCGATACGTGGCGCTTCGCACACAGCGCATTGGCAATCCCCACCGGCTCAACTCGCAATTTCAGCGTCATCGCTGACGAAGCGCGTTGCTAACGTCCGCCACAGTTCCCGGTGGAGTAAGCAGTCAATGAAGCAAGTGTCCAGAAGCCATCACGTTCAGCGCGCGATTCGTCGTGCACTCAGCAGCGCCGCGGGTATTTTCGTCGTCGCCGCTGCGCCACAGCTGCACGCGCAGGATCCGACGATTCAGGAGATCGTCGTAACCGGCTCGCGCATCCCGCAGCCCAACCTCACCAGCATCAGTCCCGTCACGTCGATCGGCGCCGAGGCCGTGAAGATCGAAGGCGTCACGCGGGTCGAGGACTTGATCAACAACCTGCCGCAGGCGTTCGCCGACCTCGGCGGCAATCTTTCCAACGGCTCGACGGGCACGGCGACCGTCAACCTGCGCAATCTCGGTCCGCAACGCACGCTGGTGCTGGTCAACAGCCGCCGGCTGATGCCGGGCGATCCGACGCAGAACGGCCAGGCGTCGCCCGATCTGAACCAGATTCCGGCTGCGCTGATCGAGCGTGTCGAAGTGCTGTCGGGCGGAGCATCGGCCGTGTACGGCGCCGACGCGGTCGCCGGTGTCGTCAACTTCATCATGAACGACAAGTTCGAGGGTGTGCGGCTGGATGCGCAGTACAGCCTGTACCAGCACAAGAACGATAGCGATATCGCGGATATCGTGCGGTCGCGCAATTTCAAGCTGCCGGACAGCAACGTCGCCGACGGCACGACGCGCGACTTCACTTTCGTCGCCGGCGTGAACACAGAGGATGGGCGCGGCAACGCGACGGTGTATCTCGGTTATCGACAGCTCGAGGCGATTCGCCAGGATGCGCGCGATTTCAGCGCATGCACGCTGGCGTCGTCCGACGTGGAGCCGGGCCCGTTCGGCTGCGGCGGCTCTGGGACGCCGGCGATCACGCGTTTCCGGATGGCCGATGGCCGCGATCTCACGATCAACCCGGACGGCTCGCTGCGGCCGTTCGCGCCGACCGACCAGTTCAACTTCGCGCCGGACAACTACTACCAGCGTCCGGACGAGCGCAAGACCGGCGGCCTGTTCGCGCACTATGATTTCAGCGACAAGGCGAGTGTCTACACGGAGTTCATGTTCATGGACGACCGCACGCGCTCGCAGGTTGCTGCCAGCGGTGCATTCCTCGGTAGCGGTCCCGGCCAGCCGCCGTTCTTCGGCAGCCGCGCGATCAATTGCAACAATCCGTTCCTCTCGCCCGACATGGTGCAGCAGTTCTGCGGCGGCGATCGCAGTGCGCCGGATGTGCTGATCAACATCGGACGGCGCAACGTCGAAGGCGGCGGACGGCTCGACGATCTGCGACACACCTCGTTCCGCGGCGTCCTCGGCCTGCGCGGCGAGCTCGCCGATTCGTGGAGCTACGACGTGTACGGACTGTACGGCGAGTCGGTGCTGGCCGAAGCGTTCCAGAACGACTTTTCGCGTGAGCGCCTGGGTAAGGCGCTGAACGCGGTGACCGACAATCGACCCGGCTCGGGCACGCTCGGGCAGATCGTGTGTCGCGTGAATGCGGACGCGGATCTGAGCAATGACGATCCGGCCTGCGTGCCGTACAACATCTTCAAGGCTGCTGGCGGCGTGACGCCGGATCAGCTCGCGTATCTGCAGATTCCCGGCTTGTCGGAAGGCGAGACTGTGGAGCAGGTGCTGAGCGGATCGATCTCGGCGGATCTCAGTCGCTACGGGTTGAAGCTGCCGACGGCGACCGATGGCGTCGGCGTGGCGTTCGGTGCGGAGTATCGGTCTGAGCAGTCGAATCTGCGCACTGATCGCGCATATCAGACTGGCGATCTGGCGGGGCAGGGCGCACCGACATTGAACACGACGGGCTCCTTCGATGTGCGCGAGTTGTTCACCGAAGTGCGTGTGCCGCTGGTGCAAGGCAAGCCGTTCGTCGAACGGCTGGCGTTCGAGGCAGGCTATCGCTATTCGGATTACGACCTCGGCTTCAACACGGATACCTATAAGTTGGGGCTCGACTGGGCACCGATCGAAGACATCCGCTTCCGCGGCAGCTATCAGCGCGCGGTCCGCTCGCCGAACATCCAGGAGTTGTTCCTGAAGCCGCGCGTGCAGCTCAACAGCAACGGCGATCCGTGCGCGAATCTGCCGGGCAAGGCGCCTGATGCAACGCTCGAAGAGTGCATCCGCTCGGGTGTCACGCCGGCGCAATACGGCAACATCCTCGCGAACCCGGCGGCGCAGTACAACGGCCTGGTGGGCGGCAATCCGCAGCTCGACCCGGAGGAGTCGGACACGTATTCGTTCGGTTTCGTGTTGACGCCGCGGGTGTTGCCCGGCTTCTCGCTGACGGTCGACTACTTCGACGTGAAGGTCGACAAGCTGATCGGCTCGATCGGCGGTGACTTCATTCTGAACAGCTGCCTGGCGACGGGCGATTCGGCGTTTTGCAACAAGGTTCATCGCGATGCGAATGGCTCGCTGTGGCTCGGTGACACG
>DATENH010000294.1:0-7766 GCA_035275145.1 Steroidobacteraceae bacterium
GTGATTACAATCGCGCGCAGATGAGTCAGCCCGCCCACATCCTCGTCGTGGACGACGACCACGAGATCCGCACGCTGCTCGCGGAGTATCTCGAGAAGAACGGGCTGCGCGTCAGCGTGGCTCGCGACGGCAAGGAGATGCAGCGCGTCCTCGATCGTGTGCGTGTGGATCTCGTCGTGCTCGACATCCTGCTGCCTGGCGACGACGGGCTGACGTTGTGCCGGACACTGCGAGCGAGCTCGCAGTTGCCGATCATCATGCTCACCGCTCGCGGCGACGACGTCGACAGGATCCTGGGCCTCGAGCTCGGTGCCGACGACTACGTGGCGAAGCCGTTCAAGCCGCGTGAGCTGCTCGCACGAATCACCGCAGTCTTGCGTCGAACCACACATGTGCTGCGCGAACCACTGCCCGCCGATGTCCGCTGCTATCGGTTCGCCGGTTGGCGGCTCGACACGACAGCGCGGTCACTCACGGACGAAGGCGGCGGCACAGTGGCGCTTTCCGGCGCGGAGTTTCGGTTGCTCGCCGTTCTATTGGCGCACGCAGGGCAGGTGCTTCCGCGCCTGCAATTGATGGAGCTGCTGCGTGGCCGCGATCTCGATCCTTTCGACCGCAGCATCGATCAGCGTGTCAGCCGCTTGCGGCAGATATTGCGAGACGACGCCCGCTCGCCGCTCATCATCAAGACTGTGTACGGCGAGGGCTACGTGATCGGCGTGCCCGTCGCAACCGAATGAACGCCACGTCGCTCCCGTTCGCGCGGTTGCTGCCGTCCACGATGTTCGGGCGACTCGCGGCTGCGCTCGTGCTCGTGGTCGGAGTGATGCTCGCGGTGATCGTCGCGCTCATCCTGCGCGATCGAGGCGAGCTCAGCATGCGCGTCGGCGGCGTCGGCGACAGCTCGCATCGGATCGAATACCTCACTCGCCGCCTGGCGGCGCTGGACGGCAATGCGCGTGCAACGGAACGTGAGCGCTTGAGCGGCGATGCCGAGTTGCGGATGGAGCCGGAACGATATCCCGGCCGGACGCTGAGCAGACATGAAGTCGCTGCGATCGAGCGCGCCTTCGTTGCCGAGCTGCACGACCGGCTCGGCGACCAGTACACGGTCAGCGTGAATCGCATCGATCGCCATCGGCACAACACGGACCTCATTCTGCTGGTGCCGGACAAACGGCGCGCGGACGGCACGACCGCCCTGGATGTCTCGGTCGGATTGCCTGACGGCTACACGCTGATCTTTCGTGTCGCTGCGCCCATGCCCGATCCGCCGCTGCCGTGGCAGCTGTTCGTTCAGCTCGGTGTATTGACCCTCGTGCTCGGCCTTGTGTTGTTCCTGGTGACGCGAGGGATCACGCGGCCGTTGTCGAAACTCGCACTCGCAGCCGACGCGGTCGGCCAGAGCGTCCGGCATCCGCCGCTGGCAGAGGAGGGCGTGCGAGAGATCCGCGACGCGACCCGCGCGTTCAACACGATGCAGGATCGACTGCTGCGCTATCTCGATAGCAGGACGAACGTGCTGGCTGCAATGTCACACGATCTGCGCACGCCGCTCACGCGAATGCGACTGCGCGTCGAGGCGGTGTCACAGGAACGGCTGCGCACGCGCTTCGCCGCAGACCTCGACGAGATGGAAGCGCTCGTGCACGGCGCGCTCGCACTGTTCAAAGGCCTCGACGACGACGAGCGCTTCGAGCCGGTGGACGTGAACGAGCTGCTGAGCACACTCGTTGCGGAGTATTCGGAGATTGGCGCCGCGATCAGCCTGGAAGGAAAGGCGCTGGCGCCGGTGCAGGGCAAACCGCGCGCGCTCAAGCGATGCCTGAGAAACCTCGTCGACAACGCATTGAAGTTTGGCCAGCGCGCGATGATCGGCGTCGACGACGGCGACGCGCTGGTGATTCGGGTCGCCGACGCAGGCCCTGGCATCCCCGAGGAATTTCTCGAACGCGTGTTCGAGCCGTTCTATCGACTCGAATCCTCCCGCAATCGCGACACTGGCGGGACAGGGCTGGGATTGTCGATCGCGCGCGATGTCGTGCAGACGCACGGCGGCAGCCTCACGCTGCGAAATCATCCTGAGGGTGGATTGATCGCCGAGCTGCGCCTGCCGCGGCGACGATAAGATTAAGAAGATCGAAGATCCCGGCTGCGGTCTTCGTGGATGAGTTCGAGAATTCTGCGGGTTGAGACCCGCGATTGCGATGCGCTCTTCCTCTTCCTCACTCGTTCCAACCAAACTTGGTTCGACGGACGAGCGGCGAGTCGCTCGCCGGATTCGCCTGGAAGTTCGCGTGATTCTTACTGCGACTGCTGCGGCGCCGGCTGCTCTTGCTGCGTGGTCTGCTGTTGCTGCGCCGGCTGTTCCTGCTGCTCCGCCGCCGACGGCTCCGGGTCCTTCTTCGCAGGCTTCTTCTCTTTATTCGAACCCGGCATGACATAGCCAACCGGCAGCAGCGCCTCGACCACCACCTGCGGCGGGATGTTGGAGCGCTGATGCGGATCGCACGACAGGCTCCTGCGAACGGTCTTCAGATCGTAATCGCGGAACACGTGCGTGATCATCTGGTCGAGCAGCTCGCAGTGCTCGGGGCCGAGCTTGATCGTTTCGTGTGACAGCGTCACTTGCTGGCGGGTCGCGGCGAACAGGATCGGATCCTGCAGCGCTACGTTCATGTTGCCGGTGACGCGCGAGATCAGCTCGCGGCGCGACTTGTCCTTCTCGATCTCCTTCATCACTTTCGAGTCCGCCGGCACCGGCATCATCGCGTAGATGTGCACGGGCGTGCTCTGCTGATATGCGCCATCGTTGGTGCGCATGCGCTCCATCGGGCTCTGTTGTCGCGACGAGCGGTCCCAGGTGTTGTTGCTCCACGTCCCCGACTGCGACTGCGGAAAGCCGCCGCTGTTGCTGCCGCCGCCCGATACGACGAGGTCCGGAGCGCCATTCATGCTGCAGTTCGACAGTCGTACTTGAACGTCGTCACGCGCGCCGAGCGAGCGCAGGATGACGGCGACGCCGTTGCGGATCTCGTCGCAGGTCATGTAATTGAGCGAGCTGCGATAGACGAAATCCGCTTCGCGCATCTTGAGAACCGCGGTGACCGGTTCCTGCTGCGCGGGCGTTTGCTCTCCCATCGCGTCACATGCAATCGCCAGCGACGCCATCGCGATCAGGCTGTGAGAGAGGGTATTCATGGCTTTGCTCCGGGTGGCGGCAGTCGGGCCGCCTCAGGTCGAATTCGCGTCGATGAATGCCTTGGTGGTCTCGCCGAACTTACGCATCGAGTCCGGGTGCACGTACATCATGTGCCCGGCTTCGTAGAACTCCATGTGGATGTTCTTGCGCAGCTCGGGCGTGATGTTCAGATGGTCGATGGCGGACTTCACCGTGCCCATCGGGCAGGCCAGATCGAAGTAGCCCTGCTGCACCAGGATCTTCATCTTCGGATTCATCGCCATCGCATACGAGATGTCGGGCAGTACGTTCGCGTACGGAATCTTCTGGCCGTTCGAGTCGGGCTGCACGTGGCCCGAGTCCCAATCCTTGTAGAGCTGCGCGGAGAGCTCGTACTTCGTCTCCGAGATCACGCCCAGCTCGCGGCGTGCGTAGTCGTTGAACGTCGCGACGATTGCCGGCGCCACCGAGCTCGAGTAGGGATCGAACGCGGTCGTTTCGCCGATGCGGCTCGGCATGTCCGCCGTGTAGCGCGAATCGACGCGGCCGACCGTCACGCCCTGGGCGCGCATCAGCTCTTGCAGGAAATGGTTCTCGTCCATGCGCAGGTTGGCTGCATCCCAATAGGCAGCGCTCACCCCCGTATAACGTGCAAGGCCGTCGAGCGCGGCTTTGCGCTCTTCCGGCGTGGCCCGTGCCCCTTTGTACAGCACCGGCTGATAAACGGCATCCACGAACTGCTCCACCTCGCGCAGGAACGGCTGCAGCTCAGGCGGCCGCGGATTGAGCGCTTTGTGATACCACGCCGTCGAGGCGTACGTGGAGAGGAAATTTGCGTCGCCCGCGTCGGAGTTCAGCCCGGCGGAGCCCGTCACGAAATCCAGGTACGGAGAAACCAGGATGATGCCGTTGAGCGCCACGTTGTGCCGCCTGAGCAGGTCGAAGGTCACGCCGCCGGTGCGGATGCCGCCGTAGCTCTCGCCGAGGATGAACTTCGGGCTCGCCCAGCGCTGGAAGTCGCCGAGATAGCGCACGATGAAGTCCGAAACCGACTTGATGTCGTTGTCCACGCCCCAGAAGTCCTTACCCTCCGCCTTGCCGACCGGGCGCGAAAAGCCGGTGCCGACCGGGTCGATCATCACCAGGTCGGCGCGATCGAGGAAGCTGAATTCGTTGTCGACGAGCTTGAACGGACCGCGGGTGTTGGCGGCGAGATCTTCGAGCTGCGCGCGGCGTGGACCGAGGATGCCCATGTGCAGCCAGGCCGAGGCCGAGCCCGGACCGCCGTTGTATGCGAACACGATCGGCCGCGTGCGCGCGTCCTGTCCCTGCCGGACATAAGCGGTGAAGCCGAACAGCGCGATCGGCTCGTCCTTGTCGTTTTTCATCAAGAGCGTGCCGGCGGTCGCCTCGTAGTCGACGGCCTTGCCGCCGATCTTGATCTGGTGTTTCGAGGTAAAGACCTTCGGCTCGGGGATCGGCTTCTCTTCCTTCTTGTCCTGTTTGTCCTGCTCGGCCGCCGGTTTGGGCTCGTCGGCGGCGTGAGTCGCAATAGGTGCTGAGAGCCAGAGGAGCGCAGCGAGCGCGGCAACCGGGCCGGAATTCTTCATGTTCGGGTCCACCAGTCGTGATCGGAGGGCGACCAGTATATGCAACCTCGGGGAATTTTCCGGCATCGAAGCTGAACGGCCGGCACTGGAGGTTGCGAGTGAAATTCGTCCCGCTGTTCCTGCTCTGCTGCATCTCGTCGGTCGAGGCGCAGACTTTCCATATCGAGCCGGCCAATCCGATCCTGGTCGGCGAGCCGCTCTCCATCAAGCTCGACGGACTGCCGTCCGACCAGAACGTGACGGTGACCGCGGAGCGCACGATCGAAGCGACGAAGCCGGGCGGCACTCCGGCGCTCTATCGTTCGCAAGCCGTCTTCTCCGCGCCGCACGGAGCGCTCGACCTTGCGACGGCGCAGCCGCTGTCGGGTACTTACACCGCTGCAGACATTCACGGCCTATTCTGGTCGATGTCGCCGGTCGAGGGCGGCGAGATCGGCGGATTGCAGCCACTCCAGGTGAAGCTCACTGCGACAGTCGAAGGCCGCGCGCCGACGTCCGCGACGATCCAGTTCATCGACTCGCTGCCCGCAGTCCAGGTCGAGCAGGTCAAGGAATTTCCTGGCGCTGTGTTTGCGACGCTGCCCGGAACCAAGCGCCGCCCTGCGCTCATCCTGCTCGGCGGTTCCGAAGGCGGCGGATATGTCGCGCGCGATCGTTCGCCACGGTTCGCGTCGCGCGGCTTCGCGGTGCTCGGGCTTCCTTACTATTCGCCGGGCGATCGTGAGATTCCCGAGCTGCCAGCCGCCTTCGCGGACATTCCGGTCGATCGACTCAATGCCGCGTTCGAGTGGCTGAAGCACCGGCCCGACGTCGATGCTTCACGGGTCGCGCTGCTCGGCATCTCGAAGGGCGCGGAGTTCGTGCTCATCGCGGCGAGCCGCTTCAAGTGGATCACATCGGTCGTTGCCATCGTGCCGAGCGATGTCGTGTGGGAAGGGTGGGGGCCGGGCGTGGAGCCGGGCACGCGCTCGTCGTTCGCGCTCGACGGCAAGCCGCTGCCGTTCGTTCCCTATCTCGGGTTCGCCGAGGAGCTCGCCGGCTTTCGCACCGGACGCGAGGTGAAGATGCGCCGCTTCCAGGACAGCGGCCGCGCGGCGAATCCGGCGGCTGCCGTGAAGGCGCGCATCGAGGTGGAGAAATTCCGCGGCCCGCTGCTGGTCATCGGCGGTCACGACGACCAGGTGTGGGCCTCGGGCATGATGGCGCAGAACATCAGTGAGCGGCGCGCCGCGGCCGGGCTGCCGACAGTCGCGCTGATCTTTCCCGAAGCGGGCCACTCGCTCTCCGGCAACGGCTGGATGCCGACGACGCAGTCCAACGCCGGGCTGAGCAAGAGCGGTGGCACACCGCAAGCAAACGCCGCCGCACAGGCCCGTGCCTTTCCCGAGACGATCGCATTCCTGAAACGAACGCTGCGCGTCGACAGCGGCGCGCAGCGTTGACCGCTACTTATAGAACACGTAGTCCGCGGTGTAGGGAACGAACTTGGTCTTGCCCACATCAGCGGACACTGCGCATTCGTTCGCCGGCGCGACACCGCCTGAAGTATTCACGCGCTGAACCACGGTCGTCTGGGTGAGACGATCGTGCTCGCGCGTGCCTGCTTCGGTGCCTTTCACCTGCAACAGAAACCACTTGATCGCGCCCGGCTCGACGTAGCGTGCATCGTCGGACTCGGCGATTTTCATCGCCCACACCGAGCTGGTGCGGTCCGAGTGTTGCCACGTCGCGCGTGGCGTGCCGCTCTCGGCAGGATTGGGGCTGAGGAAGTGAGTCATGATCTGCTTGCCGTCGTCGTCGAACACCGTCGCTTGCGGACCGAACAGCACCCATTTGGCGGCGGCGCCGTCGGGCAGGCAGATGTAGTTCTGCGTGCCGACCGCGTGGCCGATCAGGAATGCTTTGCTTCCTGCCGGCACCGCGAGCGTGTTCGGCACTTGCGGCGGATCGATGTGCGTAGCCAGTGCCGCGAACGGCGCGGTAACAGCAAGCACAGCGGCGATGAAAGAACTCGAGCGCATCGGAAAACTCCCCGTATGAAAAATCAGGCTGACTTCGTGAACGGCACGAGCATCGGCACGCGCTTGCGGTACTGCGCGTACTCCGGGTGCTCGGCGATGAGATCACGCTCTTCGAGCTGGATCGCGATCAGGATGTACGCCGTCGTGGCGACTGCGAACACCAGGTGCGCAACCGTCATGGTCGGCGTGGACCAGAAGGCGAAGAACCAGCCGACGTACAGCGGGTGACGCACGTAGCGATAGAGCACCGGCGTCTTGAACTGCAGCGCCGTGTACGGCTTGCCGCGCAGCTGTAGCCACACCTGCCGCAGACCGAACAGATCGAAGTGATTGATGAGGAACGTCGACACCAGCACCAGCGCCCAGCCGAATGCGTACGCGCCGTAAATCGGCGCCTGTGCGACCGGAGCTTCGACATTCCACACGATCCCGCCGATCGGCTCCCAGAACGCGAACAGCGCGATCAGGGCGAGGCTCGACAACAGCGTGTAGGTGCTGCGCTCCGCTGCTTGCGGAATGATGCGCGTCCACCAGCGCTTGAACGCCGGCCGCGCCATGACGCTGTGCTGGACGGCGAAGACGAGCAGGAGCGCGACGTCGATCAGGAGCGAGATCGCGAGCGGCTCGCCGGCGGCGCCGGCGGGGATGCCGACGTCGATCGACTTGGGCACGAGGAGGTTGGCGACGAAGCCGATCGCGTACAGGAACGTCGCGAGAAACACCGCGTACGCGGCAGCACCGTAGACGGCAATCAGAGCAGGCATGACGATCTCCCGAGAGGAACGGTCATTGTTGGATGCGAGGCCGCAGGGCGCACCGGCGGATCGTCCGAAGCTCTTGCCCGAACGTCCGCGCCGGCGCCGCGCGCCTCACGCCGCGGCCCACGCGCGGTTCTCCATGACGGCGACGATCTGCGCCGCCGCGCGCGCTGCGCCGTCGGTCTCGACGACGCGG